>JAGRLL010000089.1 GCA_020441855.1 Nitratireductor sp. | reverse complement strand
CGGTGTGCCGTGTGGTCGCATGCGTTGGATGCGGCTTGATAATGGGTTTGCGCAACGCCAATTTGCCGGGCGATGAAAAGCCGTAATCGCACAAGGATGTTCTGGACCCGGTTGCCGCTGCTGCGCGGGCTGATCGCTTTCGCGCTGCTGGCGATCGCCTTCGGTCACCAGCCGCTGAATCCGGGTGCGTCCGGACTGCAAAATGCGGGCGCGGATGAATTGTCCGCCTATGCCCTGCCGGACGGCACGCTGCCGGTAATCTGCTTCGGCGATGGCACGTCCGGCGGCGTCGGGGACGGCAAGGGGCGCGGTTTCGGCGCGGGTTGCGACGCCTGCCGGCTGACCGGTTCGTTCATCCTTCCCGAACCGTCCTGTGACGGTGCAAAGACGCGCGTTCTGGCCGGGCGTCGGGTTATTTCCGGCGTTGCACCCGAGCTGACGGCCAGCGCCTTCTCGCCATCGGCCCCGCCCACAGCGCCGCCACTCGTCTGACTTCACGCCAATTCGAACAATCCAGCATGCCGGAGCGCAAAGCGCACGGCGCAATCCATTCGTACGAAAGAAGTCAGAACCATGATCAGCAAGTTGAAGAAAATCCTTCCCGGCGCGTTCGGCGCACTGCTCATCACCGCAGCCTCCGTCTGGGCGGGAGACTACAAGGTCGGCAATCTCGAAATCATGCACCCGGTTGCACGCGCCACGGCACCGGGCGCCAAGGTCGCCGGCGGTTACATGATGATCACCAACCACGGCAGCGAGGCAGACCACCTGCTCGGTGGCTCGGCCGGCTTTGCCGGCAAGGTCGAGATCCATGAAATGAAGATGCAGGGCGACACGATGATCATGCGCCCCGTCGAAGGCGGGCTGGAAATTCCACCCGGCGGCAGCGTCGAACTGAAGCCCGGCGGCTACCACGTCATGTTCATGCAGATGAAGGAACAGCTCAAGCCCGAGGAAACGCGGCCCGCCAAGCTGGTGTTCGAAAAGGCCGGAGAGGTCGACATCGAGTTCGCCGTCAAGGACATGAACGCGATGATGAAGGGCATGGGCAAGATGGAACACAAGACGGACGGTCAGTCGAACTGAACGCATTCGTGTTTCGCCGTCACCATGAAGGCCCGGCCATCGCCGGGCTTTCACCTTTTTTATGATTGTTTAACCATCATCGAATAGGATGGCGCCGATCGGAAAATGCCGGACCGGAAAGCGGCCTAGAAACCGATTCAACTTCCTGAGAATTCGATTCAACACGCTCGCAATCCGATTCCGTGGATGGCGGCAAGTCTTTGAATTCGGATTCGTTTTTGTTTCCTGAGAAACTGATTCAACTCGCGGGTCGCCACCTGTCTCACTGCGGCTTGAAATAGAATTCGCGGCGCAGCGCGGAATTGTGCCAGGGTTCCTGCTCCTTGCCCGTCGCGTCATAGACCTCCTGCTTGACGCGTTTCAACATCAATTCGATCTCCAGTCCCGGCGTGCCGATATTGTCGAGGAGCGCGGTGGTGAAGGGCGAGTTGTCGCCCGCGCCATCGAGCGCCACCTCTCCCGGCGCGGTGGCGAAGCCGATCAGCACCTGACCGGAACCCGATGACGGCGCGGCAAGGCCGCGCCCGATAAAGGCCGAGCGTGTCGCGCCGAGCGAACGGGTGAAACGCCGCGACAGCGGATTGTCGCGACAGGCGTCGAGCAGCGCTATCGAGATGCGGCCCTCGCGGTTCATGAAGCCGAGCAGGGTGTCGAGAGAGATGGTCTCGAAATCGAGCGCGGTGGAATCTTCCAGTTTCGCATCGACGGGGATGAGATAATTGGTGCCATTCACCTGCATGCCGTGGCCGGCATAGAAAAAGAGCACGACATCGGCATCGGCCATCGCGCGAACGTAGTCGCGTATCGCGCGTTCCATCGATGCCTTCGAGGCGTCGAGACTGGATATGACCTCGAAGCCGAGGCTCTTCAGCTTGGTCGACATGGCGGCGGCGTCGTTGCGCGGGTTGGGCAGTTCCACCGTGCTGGTATAGGCGGAATTGCCGATGACGAGGGCAACCCGCTTCTGGTCGGCGACGGCCACCGGCTTCTCGGGTTCTGCGGGAGGCGGCGATGCCTTTGCCTGCTCCGTCGGCTCGGGCTGCGGCGCGGTTTGCTGAACGTCATGCGGTGGCGGCGAAGCAGGCGGGGGTGCGGTATCGGGTGCCGGTCCCGGACCGATCTCGGGAATGGGGGCCGAGGCGCTCGGCCCCACGGTCGGCACGTTTCGCGAGGCAATCTGTCCGAAGGCGATGTACTTGCCGTAGGCCCAGCCGCTCATGCCGTTATCGAGCGTGACCTGATACCAATTGCCTTGGCTGCCGGTGATGTTCAGCGGCGTGTTGGGCAGCATGCGGGCGATTTCACGGTTGCCCGAACCCGGCCCTGTACGCAGCGAAAGGAAATTGTCTCCGTTGGGGTCAAGGCCGGTGACGTAACCTGCCTGACCACCAATTGCCGGCGAGGTGTTTCCCGAGGCGTTGCCGGAAAGCAGGTTCGTCGCGGCATAAAACCCGGCTGAATTGCGGGACTCGGCATTGCTTGCCGACCAGACAACGCTCAACAGGCGCGCGCCGGCGGTGAAATAGGCGTCGGAAGGCACAACACCCGAACGCACCAGCGACTGGCGCAGGGGTTCGGCCTGTGTCGTGTCGGCCCATCCAAGCGCGACACCGAAATAGCCACTGGAAGATGAAAAGACGATAACGGAGGGAAATTGCGCGGCGTAACGCCGGGCAAGCGCGATGGCGTCTGGTGCGCTCGAACGGCTGGCGATCATCAGCCAGCCCTTGCCGGGTCCCGGCTGAATTGCCGCCGATGCCGGGCGCGCCAGCGGCAGTGCCGCCGCGACGAGGACAAGAATGAACAAAACGCGCAAGGCGTTGCGGATCAAACGCATCTACAGAGCTCTCCCAAAGGCCCGGCAAGGGTTCCATAGACGCGGGCGCAAGACAAGCACGCGACGCGGAAAGGTCGCCGGCAGGTTAATGCCATGCCGCGCGCTTGCCGAGCTCGGCTTTTGCACGATAAAAACGCGCGGAGTTCGGATCGGAAACATCATGGAACGGCCAGTCTCGATCGTGCGGGGTTTCGTCTTGGCCATGCTGGCATGGGCATGCGCGGCGGGATTGTTTCCGGCGACCTCCATCGCGGGCCAGCGCGTCGCGCTGGTGGTCGGCAATTCGGAATATTCAAACGCGCCATCGCTGACCAATCCGAGGAACGACGCCGCGCTGATGCGCGATACGCTGGAGGCGGCCGGCTTTCAGGTGACGGCGCTGATCGACGCAGACCACCGCTCGCTGAAACAGGCATTGCTGGCGTTCGGTCGGGCTCTGCGCGGCGGTGATATCGAGGCGGGCCTGTTCTATTATGCCGGTCACGGCGTGCAGGTCGCAGGCGAGAACTATCTCATACCGGTCAATGCGGCGATCACCAGCGAAGACGAGATCGAACTGGAGGCGATCAACGTCAATTCCTTTCTTCGGGTGATGAATTCGTCGGACGCGCGGGTCAACATCGTCATTCTCGACGCCTGCCGGGACAATCCCTTCAAGGCCGCGTCGCGTTCGATGAGCAGGGGACTGGCGCCGGTCGATGCGCCGAAGGGAACCTATATCGCCTATGCCACTGCGCCGGGCGACGTGGCGCTTGACGGCAATGGCACCAACAGCCCCTATACGCTTGCGCTGACGCGGGCGATGGGCGAGCCGGGCATGCCGATCGAGCGTGTGTTCAAGAATGCCCGCGTTTCGGTGCTGGAAGAGACCGGCGAGAAACAGGTGCCCTGGGAGGTAAGTTCGATCACCGGCGAGTTCTATTTCAGCCAGGCGAAGGCGGCTTCAGCGGACACCGGTTCCAACAAGGTTGGCGGTGCCGATCATTCTGGCGCCACTGGTTCTGGCGGAGTTGCCGAGCAGGCGTTCAGGCTGGCCGAGGAGATGAACAGCGCCGACGCCTGGAACGCCTTCATTGCGCAGTATGGCGGCGGCAACGCCTTCTATCGCAGCCTCGCCGAACAAAAGCTTGCGGCGCTGACGCCCGCGCCGGAAACGCGTCAGTCCCTTCCGCTTCCACGTCATGCCGGGGAGATCTGTCAGGATGGCGTTGCCGGGTACAGCGCTCGCACCGTGTGCGTTTCCTCCGTGCTCGATCCCCAATATGGTAATCGCTATGGCGGCTCCAACCTGTTCGACGCCAACCCTTCCACGGCCTGGGTCGAGGGTGTGCGCGGCAATGGCGAAGGACAGTCGATCGTGCTGCAATTCGATGGGCCGCGCCGCCCGCGCACAATCGAACTGGTCAATGGCTATGCCAAGAACGACGACATCTTCTACAAGAACAGCCGGGTTCGGCTCCTGGAGATCAAGAGTTCGGCAGGGGAGCGCTTCACGCTGGAAATCGACGACCGGCAGGACTGGCAGACCATCGCATTGCCGGTAATGAAGGAATGCGCCTGGCTGGAACTGACGATCCGCGATGTCTATGCGGGCTCGAAATACCAGGACACTGCGATCAGCGAATTGCGGGTGCAGTGACATCCATGGTGCGTGTGCTGTTCATGATCGCCATGCTGCTTGCCGCGAGCGGAGCCGCTATTGCGGAGGGCATGCCGAAGGGCTTCGTCTATCTGTCGGACGTCGACGCAACGATCGTGCAGGACATGCGCTATGCGGGGGGCGGCAATTTCACCGGCGCGCCGGTGCCGGGCTACGAGGCCGGCGAATGCGTGCTGGCCGAGCCCGCCGCCCGTGCGCTGGCGCGCGTGCAGAAACGTTACGCTGCCGAGGGCAAGACCCTGATCATCTTCGATTGCTATCGCCCGGCGCGCGCCGTACGCGCCTTCATGGCATGGACGAAATCGGGCAAGGCGGAAACCGACATGCGCTACCATCCGCGCGTGCGGCGCGACCAGCTCGTCGCGCAAGGCTACATTGCAGCGCGCTCGGGTCATTCCTCGGGCGGCTCGGTCGACCTCAGCTTTGGCGAGAGGGACGGTTTCGGACGCGTCGTCGAGGCGGAGATGGGCGGCATTTTCGACCTGTTCGACCGCAGGAGCCATACCGCAAGCGGTGAAGTTGGCGCGACAGCCAGGGCTAATCGTCGGAAACTGGTCGAGGCAATGGCGCGCGAGGGTTTCGCCAATTATGCGCGCGAATGGTGGCACTTCCGGTTTTCGAAGGAGCCTTTTGGCGGACGCGTATTCGACTTTCCTGTGACCGCCAGATAAGAATCGGCTGGCCTTCGAATATCCCGCTGGTCTGTGTCTGCCGATCAGTTCACAAAGTCCGCATTGTGCCGGAATGCACGTCCAGTTGTTGAAAATGACGTCATACTGCGTTTGAATGGAAGCCAATTACCGACATCGGGGAGCCGTAGCCATGAAACGCTTCAATGCATTTGCAATTCTGCTTGCCACCTCCGTGACGGGCGCAACCCTGGTAGGCGCCATGACGGCCAGCCAGCCGGCAGCGGCGCAAACGGTCGATGCAGGCTCTATCGTCGAGCAGCTGACGCCGAAAAAGAAACCGCTGACCCGCAGCCTCACGCGGTCGCTTTCCACGCAGGGCGCTGGCGAAAGCGCCGAAGACAAGGCCGACAAGAAGTTCCTGTCGACACTGCCGACGCGTGGTCTGAGGATCGACCAGCGCAAGAAGCTCGACGAGATTGTCGAAAAGCAGGACCTGCCGCGCATCGATATCACGATCAATTTCGACTTCAATTCCGACCAGATCCGGCCGGAATCGCTGGCCGATGTCGACGAACTGGGCAAGGCGCTGTCGAGCGATGCCCTGTCGAAATACCGTATCGTGCTGAATGGCCATACCGACGCGGTCGGCAGCGCGGAATACAATCAGAACCTCTCGGAGCGCCGCGCGACCGCCGTGCGCAACTTCCTGATCGACAAGTTCGGCATTGCGCCGGACCGGCTGATTGCGATCGGTTACGGTGAAGAGCGGCTGAAAAACGCGGCCATCCCGGAAGCGGATGAAAACCGCCGGGTCGAGATCATCAACCTGACAAGCAGTTGATGTTTTCGGTATCTTGAATACGGCCGGGCGATCCACTCGCCCGGCCTGTTTTTATGCCGCAGGCTATCGGGCCGATGCGTCGAGGTTGCAAGCGCGCCGTCCTTTGGCAGGTTGTATCCGGCCATCCGGCCAGGGCGCATGAACAAGGGGGTAACATGCCGCGTTTGATGACGATCGCGATCGCACTGTCACTGGTTGTCGTGGCGGGGGGCAGCGAAGCACATGCCGGCAGGCGCTCGCTCCAGCAGGTCCTGGGCGCCGGCGTCGCCATCGGTCTCGGCGCGGCGATTGTCAACGATCTCTCCCGACGCCAGCACGGCGTTCCGCGCGCAACGGCGGCGGCGGCAACGCCTCGCGGCAAGTGGGCGCAGATCGGCACCGTCAACGGCACCGGAACCACGGTGTGCAACACGTCCGGCGATGCCTATGCCTGCTTCGCGCTTCGTTGCGGCAAGGGCAGGGGGCTGGAGTTCGCCTTCCTGTATAATCGCGGCGATTACGGTCCGAACCCTTCCGGGCGCTTGAGCACCGACCGGGGCAGCGCGCACGTTCTCAATTTCACCGATATCGAAGCCGGCCGCGAGATGGTGGCCGCGTTCGATCCGGTTGCGCATGCGAGCCTGCTCGACGCGCTCAGCGCAGGCAGTTCGATGACGCTCGATCTCGGCTTCGCGCATCATTTCTCGCTGCGCGGTTCGTCGAGGGAGATCGAGCGCACCGTCGCCGAATGCCAGTATGAGGGTTTCGATTCGGGCGCGCCGGTCACGGTCAATCAGGGCACGCAGGGGCTGGACGGCATGGGCGGCAAATCCCCTGCCCAACCGCAGAACCTTCTCTCATGGCGCGACGACGACACGGAAGACAGCTATGTCGCGCGGGTGCGCGAAGCCGCCATTGTCCATGGCGGGGCATGCGAGGAGGAACAGGCGGCGATCGAGCGCCTGCAGCGCGACATCAAGGTTGGGCTGAGCCAATCCGAAATACGCGCCGGCGAGACGTTGAACGTCGAATGGTCGGGCAATACGCTCACCGAGCGCCTCCCAGTCTACCTGATGGTCGCCGCCGACGGGCCTGTGCGTTTCAAGGGCAAGGGTTATTACTCGCTGATGCCGGGCGCGGTCGCGCCATTTGGCATCGCGACCTTCAGGGACCAGACGCGGGCGGTCGTGCCACTCTATGGCAAGGGCGCACTGAAAAAGGGCCAGATCGCGATCGAGGGTGTGCTGGCGGGCCGGATCGGCCTCCGGGCGTCGGTCGTCGGCTGGCAGCGCCGATGCCAGTCCGAAACGGCGGACTCTCGTGACCTTGGAGAAATCAGGGTCAGGCCGGTTGCGCTGCCGGTGATCGATCTCGACGACCGGCTGGCGTCCGAACGGCCCGAGCAATATCTGGTCAATGCGGACGGCAACCGCCTGATCGACGAACGTGCGGACGGCACCTGGCGGCTCGTCGATGCCGAAACGCTGCAGGTGATGGTCGATGCGCCGGGCACCGAGCCGCGCTTTTCCCGGACGGGGCGCTTCGTCGCCGTGCTCAACGAGGACGCGATCCAGATCTACGATTCGGTGGACGGCAAACTGATTGTTGCCGACGGCGCGGGCGATATCGAATGGAGCAATCACGACAGTTTCGTCGCGTTCAGCTTCCATTCCTGGGGCGGCTTCTCGGCCAAGGCGACGCTGCAGACCGACCTTGACTATTCCGGTGGCGGTGGATCGCGCGCCGAGGCGGGGCACGGCATTCCGGTAATGGACCTGGAGAACAATCTCGCCGTCTACGCCGATGGAGGAGGCTCGAACGCCGTGCGGATCGACCGTCCGGATGTCGGCGTCAAGGGCCGTGGCGTCAATTGGGACGAGACGGTGATCCCTATCCCCGATACGGCGTTGGCGTCCTTCCTGGTCAGCGATTTCGGCGGCCGCGTCTGGAACGGCCAGGACGGCTGGCACCTCACCACGCACGGGTTGCAGCAAATGCGCGATCAGGTGAAGGCCGGCCATTGCAGCGATTGCGAGGCCGAGAAGGCCCGCTTCCTCAAGGCCTATGTCGAACCGGGCTATGTGAAGTCGGGCGAGGCCATCGTCCGGGTGGCGCAGGGAGAAACCCCGGATTCCGGCCTGACGATGCGCTCGGCGGTGCCGCAGAGCGGCGTGACGGGCAAGGTCGGACTGAACAGGGTCGCGGAAGCCTCCGATCTGCAATTGCTCGCCATGACGCCGCCCGATCTCGTCGCCGATGCCGGAGCCAATCTGGAAGGTTCCTTCAACGAAGCAGGGCCGGAGCAGGTGAAGTTCGGTTCCCTCGTCCGCAAGAAGGTCCTCGAGGAGATTCCCGAGGCGAAAGCCTATTTCGCCGAAAGCTTCGGCGATCCGGGCTTCGACTATGCGACGCGCTACGTTCTCGGCGGCAGGCCGGTCTGGGTCCTGCAACTGGTGATGACAGGCGGCAATGCCGGGTTCTTCAATTCCCACATGAAGATCGCCCACAAGGGCATGGACAAGGAATATTTCTCCACCGAGTTCGCCAATCCTGACTCCAATATCGGAACGTTGTGTTCCGGCAGCCTCGAATATTGCAAGGTCTCGACGATGGGTTTCGGCGACCGGTATGTGGCGCTGTGGTCTCGCGATGCGCGTGCCGTGGCGCTGTTCGACGCCGTGCAGGGCAAGCTCGTGTTCAAGAAGTTTGAACTGCCGCGCGGCGATCTTCTCGAAACGGTCGCGATCACCGGGGATGCCGGGCACCTGATCCAGCTCAATTCCGACGGCACCTTCTATGTCCATCGCGTTTCGGACGGCGAGGCGGTGCTTGAGGGTCGGGTCGTCGACGACGAGGTGATCGCCTGGACCAGGGACATGCATTTCGATTCGACCGCCGAGGGCGCCAATTTCGTAAACCTGAAATTCCCAGGCCAGCCGGGCCAATACACGTTCCAGCAATTCGACTCACGGCTGCGCGTCGAAGGCCTGTTCGGCAAGGTGCTGTCGGGCGAATACACGTCGCAGGGGGTCGAGATCGGCGTGCCGCCGCGCCTTTCCGCCACGCTGGAGGCGGTCGACGGGCGCATCGTTGGCACAGCCACGCCCGAAAGTCTGGGTGAACTGCGTTCGGTGCGCGTCTATCAGGACGGCGTGCTGAGCGATGAAATGCTGGCGATGTTCAGCGGCCAGCAGATCGAGATCAATGTGCCGCGTCTTTCCGGCACGCGCTGGGTGTCGCTTGTCGCGGTCGACGAGGAGGGGCTTGTCAGCCTGCCGGTCGGGCGCGATCTGGGCGAGGACGGGGAGCGGGAGCAGGTTCGCCTGCTCGCCGTTGGCATCGACCAGTATGACGACGACAGGGTCGTCGATCTCGGCCTTGCGGTTTCGGACGCGAAGGCGCTGGCCAACAGCATGCGCAAGATCGACGGCCGTTCCGTGCGGCTGGCCGAAAGCACCGTCCTGAGCGATCATGAGGCAAGTGCCGAGGCGGTGCTCGAGGCGGCCGAAAAGCTGGTGGCCGAGTCGAAGCCTGGCGAAATGGCCGTGTTCTTCTTCGCCGGCCACGGCGTGAAGGGCGAGGACGGACGCTATTACATGGCGACATCGGCGACCGACCCGGAAAACATCTCCGGCACCGCGCTCTCATGGGATGCGCTGTCGGCGGTGCTGGCCAGGTCGAAGGCACGCATGACCGTGTTCCTCGATTCATGCCATTCGGGTGCGGCGGGAACCGATTTCTTCGCGACCAACGACGATGCCGCGACGGGAATTTTGAAGGGCATCCCCTCCGGCCTGACCGTGTTCTCGGCTTCCAAGGGGCGCGAGTTGTCGGAAGAAAATCCGTCGATCGGCGGTGGCGTGTTCACGACCGCCCTGACCAGGGTAATCGCCCGCGACCGCGCGGATTACGATCTCAACGGCAACGGCATCATCGAGGTTTCCGAACTGTATGTCGGGGTGAAGCGTCAGGTCGTCGAGCAGACCGAGGGGAGGCAGACGCCCTGGCTTGCCCGCAACCAGATGATCGGCGATTTCGCCCTGTTTTGATCGCCGGGTCGGGAATTCGCCCCTTTTTGTCGAATCGCCGCTCCGCCGCGTTGACAAAACCGGTTCGCGACGCGACCTTTGGCGGGCTTCAAGGAGAGCCGGCGTCCGTTTCCACGCGCCGGTGTGACGGGGTTCACGCAGGGGGAAAGCGTGTCGGGCAGGCTTGTCGTCGTATTGTTGCTGCTGGCCGCGGTCGTATTGTCCGTTCCGGCGGCAAGCCATACCGGGTTGATGACCTGGTTGTCGCTCGCAGCGTCGTCCACCGCGTTCGTGGCGATGGCGATCAACCAGTTCCTGGCCACGCGGCCGCGTTTCCTTGAGCCGATGTTCGGCGGGCTCGACCGTATCTATCATTTCCATCGCCAGATCGGAATCGCGGCTTTCCTGCTCATCCTCGTCCACTATTTCATCACGCCCGATTTCCAGGGCAAGCAGCTGACCGCCGGTCTCAACGCGGCGGCAAAGGTCGTGGGCGAGTACGGCTTTTATGGCCTGATCGCGCTGATAGGTTTCAGCCTGGTTAAGCGCATACCCTTCACAAAATTCGAGGTGCCGTACCATTTGTGGCGCCAGAGCCACCGTTTTATCGGGGTGTTCTTCCTCCTGATCGCCTTCCATCAATTCTTCATCAAACGGCCCTTCGACGGGACCGCGCTTTTGGCCAATTATCTCAATATTTTCATGGCGATAGGTGTGTTGAGTTTTGCCTATTCGCAATTCGTCGCCTTCACCAAGCGCCGGCGCTACGAGGTTATTGCAGTGGAAAGGCTGCCGGCTGCGACCGTCATCGAGGCGAAGCCGGTGCGTTCGGGCATCAGGGCGCGCCCCGGCCAGTTCGCGTTTCTCAGCTTCTCGCAATCCGGTTTGCGCGAGCCGCACCCCTTCACGCTTGCAGGCATGGACGAGGACGGCACGATACGCTTCGCCATCAAGCCCTTGGGGGACTACACCAGAAGGCTGCGCGAAAAGGCGGCCGTCGGCGACAGGATCCTGGTCGAAGGCGGCTATGGCCGGTTCAGCCATGCGCGCGGCGGCGAAAAGCAGGTCTGGCTGGCGGGCGGCATCGGCGTGACGCCCTTTCTGGCCATGGCCGACAGCCTGAAGAACGATCACGGCCGGCAGATCCATCTCGTCCATTGCGTGCGGGACGCCGGCGAGGCCGTTCGCGCCGAAAAGCTTGCGGACAAGGCGTCACAGGTGCCGGGTTTCAGTTTCGTGCTGCACGATTCGCAAGCCGCCGGTCGCATCGATGCGGAAAAGCTGGCCGCAAGCGCTCCGTTCGACCTCGATGGCGCCGATTTGTGGTTTTGCGGCCCGCCGCCGCTGCGCGAAGCGATCGTCAAGGGACTGAAAAAGGCGGGCAATCGCCTCAAACGCATTGAATTCGAGCGCTTCGAATTCCGATGATTGCCGGGGATCGAAACAGGGCGGTTTCCTTCATGTGCGGTTTGACACAGGAGCGAAGCCAAACACGTGCTAGCTTTGTTTCGGATTATTGTGCCCGGATTCCAATTGGAGTGAAAACCATGTCTTCCACCCCGAAGTCATTCCTGCTTTCAGGCCCGACCCGTTCAAGGCGCGGCCGGCCGAAAGGAACGCCGCGCCCGGCCGCCATATTGCTGGCGCTGGCGGCAAGTGCCGTTCTGGCAGTTTCCTCAGGCGGGCAGGCGGCGGCGCGCGACCTGTTCAAGCAGGATGCCTTCGTCAATTACAAACCCGACATCAAGAACGGCGAATACATGATGAACGCGTCGGGGTGCGCGTCGTGCCATGCGTCGGGCAACGACCTGAAATTGCTGTCGGGCGGCACCAAGATGGACACGTTCATCGGCACCTTCTACGTGCCGAACATCACCGCGCATGCCAATGGCGTGTCGGGCTGGTCCAATGCCGACTACCTCAACGCCGTCATCAATGGCGTGGGCAAGGATGGCCGGCATCTCTACCCGGTCATGCCTTACACCTCCTATGCCGGCATGAAGCCGGAGGACGTGCTCGACATCAAGGCCTATGTCGAGACGCTGCCCGGCTCCGACAACAAGGTGCCGCGCCACGAACTGTCCTTCCCGTACAATCTGAGCGCGACGATCGCGTTCTGGAAGCGCGGCAATTTCGATACGCCGGCCTATCAGCCCGTCGAAGCCACCCAGCTGGAACGCGGCCGCTATCTGGTCGAGAATGCCGGTGCCTGCGGCGAGTGCCACACGCCGCGCACCATGGATTTCGGCCTCGACAAGGCGCGCAAATTCCAGGGCGAGAAGGGCCTGACAGGCGCGGTCGCTCCCGACATCACCAGAGCGCGCATCGCCTCGGTCAGTCAGGAAGCCTTCACCAAGGGCGTGCTCACCGATGGCAACAAGCTCTCCGGCGCGCCGATTTCCGACCCGATCATGAAGAAATTCGTGCACGGGCTGGCCCAACTCAACGACGAGGACAAACTCGCGATCTACGCCTATCTGACCGGTTCCGAGGTCGAGGCGCCCAAGCTCGCCGAGACGCCGGCCGAAGCATGCAAGGATAACAGCTCGTTGCAGGCGACGCTGGTCTCGGCCGGTTCCACGCCGGACCTCGGCGCGCATGCCGACGAGTTCATCGGCAAATATTGCCGCAATTGCCATGGCCCCGGCGAAAGCGCGCAGGGCAGCTTCCCGTCCGGCGATCTGGCATCGATCGCGGCCAATGCCGCCTTCGTGACGCCTGGCGACCGCAACCGCTCGCTACTCTACACTTCCGTGTCGAGCGGGCGCATGCCCTATGGCAAGCAGCCGAGCGCGGCGGAAGTCGAAAAGCTCGGCCAGTGGATCGATACGCTCAGCGAGCCGACCGTCGCCTCGACCTCGTCCAATGCCGAGCCGGCTCCGCGCGTTCGGCCGATCCTCGCCTGGCGCGACTTTGCGCAGAAGGCGGTCAAGGATATCGGCGAGGCGAATTCCTCAGACCGCTCGTTCATCCGCTATTTCTCGTACCGCAACCAGTTCAACGGCAAATTGCCCTGCGAGGACGAAAAGACGTTCGCGCAGCGCCAGGAGCTCTACAAGGCGGGTTTCGCCAAGATGCTGAACTCGGTCTCGCGCGGCACGAGCCTGGTCGTGCCCGATGTGGTCGACGATACCAAGGACCTGCTGGTCCGCGTCGATATCCGCGATCTGGGCTGGGATAACGATACCTGGGAGAAGTTCATCGAAACCTATCCCTTCGGTTACGACCCGGCGAGCGATTCCGTGCTGAAGGCGCTGGCCGCAGAGACCGGCACCGATCTGCCGATCATGCGCGTCGACTGGTTCATGGCCAATGCGCCGCGTCCGGAAAACTACTATGCGCTGCTCAACCTGCCCGAGAAAATCAGCGATTTCGAGAAGCGCATCAATGTCAATGTCGAGGAAAACATCAAACGGCGCCGCGTTGCGCGGGCTGGTTTCTTCGAAGGTGCGTCCGGCGTGTCGGATCACAACCGCATGGTCGAGCGTCACGACATTCCGCAGGGTGGCTATTACTGGAAGTCCTACGACTTCGCAGGCAGCCGCGACCTGCAGAGCCTGAAACTGCATCCGCACGGCCCGACCGATATCGAGCCGCTGGATGAGGGACTGACCTCCTTCCATCACGATGGCGGAGAGATGATCTTCTCGCTGCCCAACGGCATGCAGGGCTTCTACCTTTCGCTGGCCAATGGCGAGCGTCTGGACCGTGGCCCGACCTCGATCGTGTCGTTCCGCCAGCGTCCGATCGGCAAGGGTGTCGATATCGTCAATGCCCGTTCGTGCTTCACCTGTCACTTCGACGGCACGATCGCCAAGCGCGACCAGATGCGGGACTACATCGAGTCCTCGCCGACCTTCACGCTCGCCCAGCGCGAATTGCTGCTCGAGATGTATGTGAAGCAGGCCGAACTCGACGAGCTGTTTGCCAGGGACCGCAAGCAATTCGTCTCGGCGCTCGAGAAGATCGGTGCGACCGAAAAGGCGCCCGACGGAACCTCGACGAGCCGCACCGCGCCCGGCAAGGAAGAGATCATCACCTGGTATGCCGACCTCTATGAGGACGAGCTCGATTCCGAGGGGCTCGCGGCGGAATTCGACATGACGCCCGACCAGTTCGAGACGGCAATCCAGAGGGTGAACGATTCGGCGACGCTGAAGATCGGGCTCGACTGGATCACCCAGCTGAAGGGCGGTTCCGGGGTGCCGCGTTTCGAGGTCGAGCAACAATTCGCCAAACTGGTGAAGCCGTTGCTGAACGTCGAACCGCTCGATCTGTCGCGTGAGGAGAGCGCTTCGACCAACGAAGGCAAGAGCGACGACAAGAGCGCGGGCAAGAGCGACGACAAGAAGGATCCAGAAACGCCCGACTACAAGGACGCCGATTATCGCGACGACGCCTTCAAGGATGACGAAAACAAGAAGGGCAAGCTGACACTGGCCGTCGACGTGAAGAACAAGGATGTGTTCGTCGACGAAAAGCTGACCTTCGACGTCACCGCCAACGACGCCTGCGAATTGCAGATCTTCTATGTGGAGGCCGACGGCAATGTCGAGGTCATTCCCCAGGAGATGATCGGAGACAAGTTCCTGACGGCCAACAAGCCGCGCCGCGTTCCCGACCCCTCGACCGGCGATCTGGTCTTCGACCGGGCGGACGAGAACGAGACGCTGCTGCTGTTCTGCCG
Source organism: Nitratireductor sp. (assembly GCA_020441855.1). Taxonomy (GTDB): domain Bacteria; phylum Pseudomonadota; class Alphaproteobacteria; order Rhizobiales; family Rhizobiaceae; genus BOKV01. The sequence continues at coordinate 12,832 of JAGRLL010000089.1, read as the reverse complement.
CTCGGGCGGGCTTGGCGACAAGCGGCTGTCGGCCGAGGACGCCAAGAAGCTGGCGGAGAAGTCCAAGCAGCCGCCGGCACGCGGCCTTGCCATCCAGCTGTTCGAAAAGAACAAGGAAGAAGGCAAGAAGGACGCCAAGCTGAAGGGGGCTTCGGCGATCCACATGGTGACCTTCAACGTCAAGGAACGCTGATCAGCAGATAACGGGCGCCGTCTTCGTGGCGGCGCCCGTCCAACTACGTAATCGGGTGCAAGGCAGGGGCATTTTTATCTTGAGTTTTCCAGCGTTTCGCGGCGTCGTACTCGTATTCGCGCTCCTTGCGGCGATCTCGCCGCGCGCAGCCTTGGCCGCCGGAGGGCGCGTCGCGCTCGTCATCGGCAATGGCGCCTATACGCAGGCGCCGGCACTGGCCAATCCGGCCAATGACGCCGAATTGCTGACCGCCTCGCTGAAGCACATCGGCTTCGACGTCGTCAGCGCAACGGACGCCAGCCGACGGTCGCTGCTCGACGCCGTGGCCGAATTCGGACGCCGGGCGCAGAACGCGGAAATCGCGCTGTTCTTCTATGCCGGACACGGGCTGGAGGTGGGCGGACGCAACTGGATCCTGCCGGTCGACGCCAATGTCGAGGCATCGACCGATCTGCCGGTTGCTGCCGTGAAGGTCGACGACGTGCTGGAGGTCATGGAACTTTCAGGCGCGCGGGTCCGCCTCGTCTTCCTCGATGCCTGCCGCAACAATCCGCTGCCGCGTTCGCTCAGCCGCGCTGTGGGACGTGGACTGGCGCGCATCGACGTTTCGGCGGCGGGCACGATGATCGCCTTTTCGGCGGCGCCTGGAACCGTCGCGCTCGACGGGGCGGGCAGAAACAGCCCCTTCAGCACGGCGCTCGCCAAGCATATCGTCGAACCCGGCGTGGAGATGCGCCAGATGATGGCGCGCGTGCGTGCCGATGTCGTCACCTCGACCGGGGAGAAGCAGGTGCCCTGGGTCAACGAAGCAGTGGTGGGCGAATATTTCCTGGCCGGAACCTCCGGTGGCGAGGAGACCACGCCCGCGCCTTCGGGCGGTGCACCGGCTGCCAGCGGCAGGTCCGACGATATCGCGGTGGAGCTGGCATTCTGGGATTCGGTCAAGGATTCCAAAGACAAGACCATGCTGGAACTGTATGTCCAGAAATATCCGCAAGGTTCGTTCCGCGACATTGCCGAAGCCAAGATCGCGATGCTGGACCGGCCAAGCAGCGACCGGTCGCCGACGCCGCAGATCAATACGCAATCTGGAAACACGTCCGGGTCCCAGCCCGACGCGCAAGCGCAGCTGGAGAACGCGGCGCGCCAGTTCGTGGCCGGGTTCAATGCCGCTTTCTCCGCCCCCGCCGACCAGGCGGTGGCGAGCGTTTACAACATCTATGCCGCGCAGGTGGACTTTTACGGCAAGACGTTTTCGGTCGCCGACATCGCACGCGACAAGGCAGGGCTGATCGCCCGTTGGCCGCAACGCAGCTACCGCTCGCCGGAAAACGAGATGAGCATCTTCTGCAACCCGGTCGCCAATAGCTGCAATGTCAGCACAAGGGTCTACTGGTCGGTTTCGAGTGCGGCGCGGGGCAAAACTGCCGGCGGCATCTCGCAGACCGACCTCAAACTCGATTTCTCAAGTGGCGCGCCGCGCGTTGTTTACGAAAATTCGCAGACGTTGAGCCGAAATTAAGGGGTGGTGCGGCAGCTTCAATTACCGCCCGCCCCATGTCCACTTCAATTTTGCGGCAAAGAACAGTATACCGGACACGAAGTTTCCGGGTGTGCGGGCGAGGCGGGCAATGCCGTTTCCAGGGGAATGGAAGTCGACATAAGTCAGCACAATATCGAGATTATCATCCATTCGGACAGTCAGTAGGAAAATGACAATGAAACCAACTTTGATTCTGGTGGGTGCCGACAAGGGCGGCGTTGGCAAAACCACGACCGCGCGTGCGCTTCTGGACTTTCTGGCGCGGCGCAACATCCTTGCGCGCGCCTTCGACACCGAGAATCCCCGCGGCACACTGAAGCGCTTCTACCCCGGCATCACCGAGATCATCGATCTGAACAATGTGGCGGATCAGATGAAGGTGCTCGACACGATGGACAGCGCCGCCGTCAAGGTCACCGTGGTCGATCTGAAGGCCGGCAACCTTTCGGTCGCACTCGACATTTTCGAGCGGATCGGCGTTCTGGAAGCGGCACGCGAGGGCCAGTTCAAGCTTGGCTTGTTCCACGTCGTCGGACCGGCCATCGCCTCGCTCGACGAAATGGGCGAAGTCGCCAAGTACACCCATGGCATCCACTATGTCGTGGCGCGCAATTTCATCAACGAGACCAATTTCTTCGAGTGGGACGAGAAGACCTTCAAGAAGTATTTCGCGGGGCTGTCGAATGCCCACGAGATCGAGATCCCGAAACTGAACGAGATGGCCTACGAGCAGGTCGATCTTGCCGGTGTCACGTTCAGCGATTTCATCGAGAACCGCACGGCGAAGGGCGACCCGGGCAATTTCTCCTTCGTCCTGCGCGGCTATGTGAAAAAATGGGTCGGCGATATCGACAAGGAATTCGAGCATCTCGACCTGATCAAGTCGATCATGAAGGCCGACAAGGAAACCGAAGAATAGAGCGGCGGCACCGAAGCGGCCATTCCGACATGGATGCCGCCCATTGTCAGGCAGGCAAGCCGACGCGACCGGAATTTGCCGGTCGCGATCCGGCGAAGCGGCGGGTTGACGGGAGGCGAGGATAAGCTCCCATATTCACATCGTGTGCTCGGACGAGGCGCGCAACGGCAAGACCCTGTTTGCGCGCATACTCGGCGACCAGGTGGCGCTGTCCGACATTTCCAGGCTATGCGTGTTCGACACCGACCATCCGCGCGGCGATCTGGTGCACTGGTTTCCGAAGAACACGCAGATCATCGACCTTTCGCGCACGGTCGACCAGATCAAGCTTTTCGACACGATGATCGGCGAGCCGGACAAGCATTACGTGGTGGATCTGCAATCGAGCCTGCTCGAAAAGTTCTTCAAGATCTTTCACGACATCGCCTTCGACGAGGCGGTGAGCGAGGCGGGAACGGCCGTCACCGTCTATTTCATCGTCGACCGGTCCTATGGTTCGGTGCTCGGCGCCAGAAGCGTTCACCGCCAGATCAGGGCGAGCGAGTTCGTGACCGTGATCAACGAGGCGATCGGATCACCCCTGCAACTTGCGGAAGCCGCGCTTGCCTATCGCGGGATCCCCAAGGACCGGGAAATCGTGCTGCCGGCCCTGTCGCGCGCGGCGCGCGAATACATCAATTCGGCCGGCTTCACCTTCTCGGACTTCATCGTCAGCAACGCGGAGGCCGCGCCTGCCAATGTGCGCTTCGAATTGTGGGCTTTCCTCGAGCGCATCTACAATCAGCGAACGGGCGGCGGCTCGGCGCGCTATTCGGCAGGCCAGTCCTAGGTTTGCGCATTCGTGCGGGCAGAGGCGACCGGTGAAGGTGCGGGCAGGTTATTGCCGTTGATTTCCACCGGCAAGCCATCTGCCTCTTTAATTTAGCGAATTCTAATATATATTGTTCTGCGAACGGGAATGGCGCATTTCGCCGGCGCGGGCGGAAAGCAAGGAGGCCAGAATGCAAAACGATATCCCCTTTACGCCCGACCTCGGTCTCAGTCCGGAGGTCGTGCCGTTCTTCGACGAGCAGACGAACACGATCTCCTACATTGTCAGGGACCCCGGTTCCGATGCCTGTGCCGTGGTCGATTCGGTGATGGACATCGATTACGCGGCGGGACGCATCACCCATGACGGCGCAGACAGGATCATCGCCCATATCCGCGAGAAGGGCTGGAAGATCGAGTGGCTGATCGAGACGCATGTCCATGCGGACCATCTCTCGGCCGCGCCCTACATCCAGCGCCAGGTTGGCGGCAAGCTCGGCATCGGCGAGAACATCACCGTCGTGCAGGACGTTTTCGGCAAGGTGTTCAACGAGGGCACCGAATTCCAGCGCGACGGCTCGCAATTCGATCGCCTGTTCGGCGACGGCGACAGCTACACGATCGGCAAAATGACAGCCCGCGTGATGCACACGCCCGGCCACACGCCGGCATGCATGACGCATGTCATCGGCGACGCGGCCTTTGTCGGCGATACACTGTTCATGCCTGATGGCGGCTCGGCGCGTGCCGATTTTCCTGGCGGCGACGCACGCACGCTCTATCGTTCCATCATGCGGGTGCTGGCGCTGCCTGCGGAAATGCGCCTGTTCATGTGCCACGATTACGGCCCCAACGGCCGCGACATCCAGTGGGAGACCACCGTCGGCGAAGAGCGCGAGCACAACATCCATGTCGGGCGAGGTGCTAGCGAGGATGCTTTCGTCGCCATGCGCGAGGCGCGCGATGCGACGCTTGCCATGCCCAGGCTGATCATCCCGTCGCTGCAGGTCAACATGCGCGCGGGGCGGATGCCGCCGGCAGACCAGGACGGAAAGGTGTTTCTCAAGGTTCCCGTCAACACGCTGTGAGGCGTAGCCGGCCGCGAACCGATTGGCGAAACAGACAGGAATTCCCGATTGAGCGTTCCATGCCCGGCGGGATATGAGTGCAAGAGGATTTCCGCTGCCTGGATGGAGCGGCAAGCAAGAATGGTGAAAGGCCGAATTCACATGCGTTTCCAGCAAATCGATGAAAACTTCGCCGTGGCGCCGCAGATCACTGCCGGCGACGTCGCCGCGATTGCCAAGGCCGGCTTCAAGAGCGTCATCTGCAACCGGCCCGATACCGAGATGGGTGCGGTGCCGCACGACGCCATCGCCAAGGCTGCAAAGGCGGCGGGCCTGGAGTTCCGCTACATTCCCGTAGGCGGGTTCGGCGGCAACAATCCCGCCGTGGAGATGGTCGGCGCGCTCAAGGAAATGCCGCGTCCGATGCTGGCCTATTGCCGTTCAGGCGCGCGCTCGGCCAATCTCTACATGGCTGCGAGCCAAATGGTGCGCTGAGCAAAAGGGATGTCCGCAATGCGGATCGTTCACGTCATCGCTGTCACTCTTCTGGTCGCGACCGGCTGCCTGATCGCGCAGGCAGGGATCTCGATGGCGGCAGAGCCCGGCTATTACAAGGTGCGCGGGGTCGCGGATGGCGACGTTCTCAACATCCGCGAGGAACCCAGGGCCGATGCCACGATCGTCGGCGAGTTCAAGCCCGGCGCCCGGCCGGTAGAGGTGCTCGAGATTGCGGCCACGGGAACGAGCGAGTGGGGCAGGGTGCGCGCGATGGACACCAATGGCTGGGTAGCCATGCGTTTCCTCGAACCCGACGAGGTCACCACCCTTGAAGGCACGGATGTGCCCGAGGGGCTTGTGTGTGGCGGAACGGAGCCGTTCTGGGACGCGAAATTCGGCGGTGGCGAATTGAAGCTGACTTCCATGGCGGATGGCAACCTGACCCTGCCGTTGACATCGGCCATTCCGGCCGTGGGCCGCAGGCATCGCTTCGCGCTGATCGCCACGCAGGCAAACGCCCGCATGACCGCCATGCTGGGTCGTTACGAAAGCTGCTCGGACGGCATGTCCGATTTCGATTATGGCTGGCGCATCGACCTTCTCGTCGAGGACGGCGCCAAACCTGCCTATGCCTATGAAGGTTGCTGCCATCTGCCGGTGGCCAAATAGGCCAAGGGTGCGACGTCTGCGCCACTGCGACAACTCCTCTCATGCGAGAAGTCTCCGTTCGCACTAGATTGGGGTAGGAGAGATTACCTCTCGGCTCTGGAGGCGAGCGATGTTCGACACTTTCGACGCGGCACTGCTGGCGCGAATACAATTCGCCTTCACGGTCTCCTTCCACATCATCTTCCCCGCCTTCTCTATCGGTCTCGCCAGTTATCTGGCGGTGCTCGAGGGGCTGTGGCTGACGCGGCGCGAGCAGGTCTACCTCGATCTGTTCAACTACTGGAAGTCGATCTTTGCGGTCGTGTTCGGGATGGGCGTGGTCTCGGGCATCGTCATGTCCTATGAGTTCGGCACCAATTGGAGCGTCTTTTCCGACAAGGCCGGACCGGTGATCGGTCCGCTCATGGGCTACGAGGTGCTGTCGGCCTTCTTTCTGGAGGCCGGTTTCCTGGGCGTCATGCTGTTCGGCATGAAGCGGGTCGGCGAGGGGCTGCATTTCTTCGCCACGGCAATGGTCGCCGCCGGCACGTTCATTTCGGCGTTCTGGATCCTGGCGGTGAATTCCTGGATGCAGACGCCGGCCGGCTTCGGCATCAACGAAGCGGGGCAATTCGTCGCCACGGACTGGTGGGCGGTCATTTTCAATCCGTCGTTCACCTATCGCCTCGTGCACATGGTGCTGGCGGCGTATCTTACGACCGCGCTTGCCGTCGGCGCGGTGGGCGCCTGGCACCTCAACCGAAGCGGCGTCAAACCTGCGGCGCGCACCATGTTCTCCATGGCGATGTGGATGGCGGCGATCGTCGCGCCGATCCAGATCTTCGCCGGCGATATGCACGGCCTCAACACGCTTGAGCACCAGCCGGCCAAGATCGCCGCGATGGAGGGGCATTACGAGACGCAAAAGGGCGCGCCGCTGATCCTGTTCGGCATGCCCGACAACGAGACGGCCACGACGCATTACAAAATCGAAATTCCAAAGGCAGGATCGCTGATCCTCAAGCACGACGCGGACGCCGAGATCAAAGGTCTCGATGCCTTCCCGCGGGATCAGTGGCCGCCGGCGGCAATTGTGTTCTGGTCGTTCCGCGTCATGGTGGGACTTGGCTTTCTCATGGCGGGGCTCGGACTGTGGAGCTTGTGGGCGCGCTGGCGCGGCACGCTTGGGACCAACCGCTGGCTCAACCGCCTCGCGGTAGCGATGGGGCCGTCGGGCTTCGTCGCCGTGCTCGCGGGCTGGATCACCACCGAGGTCGGGCGGCAACCTTGGACGATCTACGGGCACTTGAGAACCGCGGAATCGATCGCGCCGGTGGACGCGCCGGCCGTCGCCGTTTCGCTCTTGGCCTTCGTTGTCGTCTATTTCTTCGTGTTCGGCGCGGGCGCCTATTACATCCTGCGGCTGATGGGCAAATCGCCGGATGCGCCGGCGGCCGGCGAAACCGAAGCGGTGCCGCTGCGGGCCGGCGGCTCGATCCGGCCGAAGGCTGCGAACTGAGGAGGGGGCGATGGAACTTGATCTGCCATTCATCTGGGCCGGCCTTATCGCATTCGCCGTGCTCGCCTATGTCGTCCTCGACGGCTTCGATCTCGGTATCGGCATCCTGTTCCCCTTCTTCAAGGAAAAGCAGGACCGCGACGTCATGATGAACAGCGTTGCGCCGGTATGGGACGGCAATGAGACCTGGCTGGTGCTGGGCGGTGGCGGGCTCATGGCCGTCTTTCCGCTCGCCTATGCCGTCGTGCTGCCGGCGCTTTACGCGCCGCTGATCGCCATGTTGCTGGGGCTGGTGTTTCGCGGTGTCGCCTTCGAGTTCCGCTGGCGCACCGAGCGAGGCCGCCCGATTTGGGATCTGGCGTTCGCGGGAGGTTCGATTCTGGCGACGTTGATGCAGGGTATTGCGCTGGGCGCGCTGGTTCAGGGCATCCATGTCGAGGGCCGGGCCTATGCCGGTGGCTGGTGGGACTGGCTGACGCCATTCTCGATCCTCACCGGTGTGGGACTGATCGCGGGTTATGCGCTGCTCGGCGCGACATGGCTGAACCTGAAAACGCAAGGCGAATTGCAGACGAGGGCGCGTCGCTTTGCACGGCTTGCCGGCATCGGCACGCTGGTGGGCGTTGGCGTCGTGTCGGTCTGGACGCCTTTCCTCAACGAGGTCTACCACCAGCGCTGGTTCACCTGGCCGACCGCCAATTTCACGGCTCTCGTGCCGGGGCTGGTAGCGGCGTGCGCGCTGCTGCTGTTCCTGGGGTTGCAGGATGACAGGCCGTTGCAATCCTTCCTGGCCGCACTCGGCATCTTCGTTGTCAGCTTCATCGGAGTGGGGATCAGTTTCTATCCCTGGATCGTGCCGCCGACCCTGACCATCCGCGAGGCGGCGGCGCCCGACAGCAGTCTCGCCTTCCTGCTGGTTGGTGCGGTGGTGCTGGTGCCGATCATCCTGGCCTATACCGCGCATGCCTATTGGGTGTTCCGCGGCAAGGTCGACGCCAAGACCGGCTATCACTGATGAACGAAACACCGCGCACGCCGCTCAAAAGGCGGCTGCTATGGTTCGCCGCGCTTTGGGCTGGCGGCGTAGCGGTACTCGGCCTCGTGGCGCTTCTCGTCAAAGCGGCCCTGCCGATGTGAACCGGCAGGGCCGCCTGACCGAACGAGCATTGTACCCGGTTCTATTTGAACAGCTTGTCCTTCTCCTGCATGTCGAAATCGCGCTTTTCGAGGCGGAAGGTCGCGTATTTCAGCGTGTTCGCCAGGCTGTCGGCCAGCTTGAGCGCTTCGGGCAGAGGCAGATTGAAGCGCCGCGAGAAGCCCTGCACGGCGTGTTCGAGCTGCACGCTGGTCGAGCCGTCTTCGTAGGAATTGAAGTTGACCGCCTTGAAGTTCTTCGGATCGCCTTCCTGGATCGGCGCGCCGGCTTCCGGCGCTGCATCGGCTTCCTCTTCGGGCGACGGGGTGCCGGCTCTGGCCGATTCCTGCATATCCCCGGCGGCGTTTTCGCCGCTGCCTTCCTGGGTGGCGTCTTCCTCGGCATCGCCTTCGTCCGGAGCGGCGTTGGCTTCGTCGACGAAGCCGATGCGCTTCGAATAGAGGCCGACACGGTTCTTGACCGCGATATCCGTCCATTCCTGCGCCTTGCGGATCAGGCGGATGACGCGTTCCGCCTCGATGTGGGTGTAGGGAATGGCATATTCCGGGTCGCCGTGACCCGGTATCTGCGAGAATTTCGCATACAGGACCAGACCTGAGCCCTCGATAATGTCGAAACGAACTTCCGCCGTTCCGGCCCCCCTGACGCCTGGCAGGTAGAAGGCGATCGCGTTCTCATCCTTCTTCTCGGCCTCTGCATCGGCATTCTTCCTGGTTTCGACCTTGCCCTCTGCGTAAAGTCGCCGTTGGAACAGGGCTCCGGCGCGCACTTCGTCGATGGCCGCCCTGGAACCGCGCAGATGGGTGTCGATGACATTGGGGCCGAGCGTGATGCGCAAGCGGCTGCCGCTCATCAGCCGGCCGAGGATGCTCTCGACATCGGCGCCCTGTACGACCACCAGATGATCATTGGCGATAGTGGCGGGCACGGTCGAAAAGTAACGGCCATTGACGTCGACCTGAACCGCGACCGCCGTCTTGGGGTCTCCCATCGGCTGAGCGATCTGGATCTGCATCACCATGTTGCCAGCTTCGTCGTGGCCGACCCACACGCCCTGATCGTTGGTCGCAAAGCGGCGGCCTTCGTCGATCACCACATGCCAGCGCGGTTGCGATCGTGTCGACGTGCCGTAGTCGCGCCTGTATGGCTGCTCGGGCACGATGACCGGCAAAGGCAATCTTACACCGCCCAGATCGATGGAAATCGCGAAAGCGGGCGCGGGGGCCGCCAGATAACCCAGCGACAACGCGAAAAGCAGAATTCTGCCGAACTGCATCGAATACCTCCTGCTGAGAAACGGGCGGGAAAACTCCTCCTCCGCTCCGAACTTGCAAGAGATCATAGTAAAGCGAGGCCCTTTCGGCCTTGACGCAAGTCAAAGACCCGGACTCAACTAGTTTACTGAAAACAAACGCTTTTTCGGAAAAGAACGCGCAGGCAGCAGCAGGCAAATCCGTTCAGGACGCACCCTTGCGCGCGACTGCCTCGTCCTGGCCAAGCGCGTGGAACACGGCGGTGACGATGCCGGTGGCGTCGAGACCGGCGTCGGCATACATGGCGGCGGGCGAAGCCTGTTCGATATAGGCGTCAGGCAGGAACAGGGAGCGGAATTTCAGACCACTGTCGAGCAGGCCGTTCGTCGCCAGGAATTGTGCGACATGCGAACCGAAACCGCCGATCGCGCCTTCCTCAACGGTAATCAGAACGGCATGCTCGCGGGCAAGGCGCGCGATCAGTCCGGTGTCGAGGGGCTTGGCGAAGCGCGCATCGGCGACCGTCGTCGAAAGGCCGTGGGCGTCCAGTTCCTCGGCTGCCAGCACAGCGTCGCGCAACCGTGTGCCGAGGGAAAGGATTGCGATCCTGGAGCCTTCCTTGACGATGCGGCCCTTGCCGATTTCCAGGAACTGGCCGCGTTCGGGCATTTCGACGCCGACACCCTCGCCACGCGGATAGCGGAAGGAAATGGGGCCTTCGTCGTAATCGGCGGCGGTGCGCACCATGTGCTTGAGTTCCGCCTCGTCGGCAGCTGCCATCACCACGAAGCCCGGCAGGGTCGCCAGGTAGGTGACGTCGAAGGCGCCGCAATGGGTCGGGCCGTCGGCGCCGACGAATCCGGCCCGGTCGACGGGAAAACGAACCGGCAGGCCTTGCAGGGACACGTCGTGGACGACCTGATCGTAGGCGCGCTGCAGGANNAGATGGCGCAGAACGGCTTGTAGCCCTCCGCCGCCAGACCTCCGGCAAAGGTGACGGCGTGCTGCTCTGCGATGCCGACATCGAACGTGCGCGACGGAAAGGCCTCACCGAAGAGGTCGAGGCCGGTGCCCGACGGCATGGCGGCGGTGATCGCGACGATGCGCTCGTCCTCGCGCGCTTCCGCGATCAGGCTTTCGCCGAATACCCTGGTGTAGCTTGGCGCGTTGGCGGGGGGCTTGGCCTGCGCCCCGGTAATGACGTCGAACTTGTTGACGCCGTGATATTTGTCGAGTGCCGCCTCGGCGGGCGCGTAGCCCTTGCCCTTCTGCGTCATGACATGGATCAGCACCGGACCCTTGGCATTGTCGCGAACGTTGCGGAGCACGGGGATGAGATGTTCGAGGTTGTGGCCGTCGATCGGGCCGATGTGGAAAAAGCCCAATTCCTCGAACAGCGTGCCGCCGGTGACGTAGCCGCGGGCGTGTTCAACCGCGCGGGTGATCGCGCGGTCAAGCCGCTTGCCGAGATAGGAAGTCAACTTCTTGCCGAGATCGCGCATGCCCAGATACGTGCGGCCGGAGGCAAGCCGGGCGAGGTAGGCGCTCATCGCACCGGTCGGCTGTGCGATCGACATGTCGTTGTCGTTCAGGATGACGATCAGGCGCTCGCCGAGCGCGCCGGCATTGTTCATTGCCTCGAAGGCCATGCCGGCCGACATGGCGCCATCCCCGATGACGGCAATGACGTTGCGCTTCTCGCCCTTGAGATCGCGGGCGACGGCCATGCCCAGCCCGGCGGAAACCGAGGTCGAGGAATGGGCGGCGCCGAACGGGTCGTATTCGCTTTCGGCTCGGCGCGTGAAGCCCGAAAGGCCGTCTTTCTGGCGCAGCGTGCGGATGCGGTTGCGCCGGCCGGTCAGGATCTTGTGGGGATAGCTTTGGTGACTGACATCCCAGATCAGCCGGTCGTCGGGCGTGTCGAAGACATAATGCAGGGCGACGGTAAGCTCGACGACGCCAAGCCCGGCGCCCAGATGGCCACCTGTCTGGGACACCGCGTCGATCATCTCGGCGCGCAATTCGTCGGCAAGTTGCGGCAGATCGCCTTCCGGCAGCGCGCGCAGATCGGCGGGCAGGTTCACCTTGTCCAGAAGCGGGGTCGTCGGTTTGGTCAAATCGGTAACTCGGGCATGCGCCGTTGGTTACGTCCGGTTTGACACGGCCAATGAGGCATTTGCAAGGGCAAGGTCGACGCAGGGCGCTGGCGGCCCGCGACTACAACAGGGATTTCAGATCGAAATCGGGATCGCCGGCCTGTTCCGGCGTGATCGTCTTTCCCGAAGCCCTGTCCGGTTCCACGCTTGCTTCGAGCAGGCGCTTGCCCATCATGTAGGCGCGTGGATCGTTCATCGCATCGACCGCCAGGAATTGTGTTCCCGCGAAATACCAGACCGATTGCTGACCCGCGCGCGCGCCGGGGCGCACCACGGTTGCATCGTAACCCATGTTGTGACCGGCGATCTGGAGCTTGACGTCGTACTGGTCCGACCAGAACCACGGCACGGGACGATAGTCCACGGCTTCGCCCGCGACCGTTCGCGCGGCGGCTTCGGCCTGTTCGATGGCGTTCTGCACCGATTCCAGCCTGATGCGCTGACCACGAAACGCGAAGGACGCGCAATCGCCGGCGGCCAGGATGGCGGGATCGGACGTTCGGCAATCGGGGCCGACCTCGATGCCATTGCCGGTGGCCAGACCCGCTTCCTCGGCGAGCGAGACATTGGGCAGGACGCCGATGCCGACAAGGACGAAGTCGATTTCGAGTGTCGAGCCGTCGGCAAATTCCGCCCTGTTGACCTTGCCCTCGTCTCCGGCAAGGCGGACGAGCGAGGCGTTTTCGTTGACGGTGACGCCGTGCGCCCGATGCAACGCGCGAAAATAGTCGGACGTGGCAGGCGCGGCGACGCGCTGCAGGATGCGCGGCGCCATCTCGACAACCGTGACTTCCAGGCCGCGCGAGGCGGCAACGGCGGCAGCCTCGAGGCCGATATAGCCGCCGCCTACGATGAGCAGGCGCCGGCCGGGTTCGAACTCGTGCGCCATGGCGTCGGCGTCGGCCAGCGTCCTCAGCGTGTAGACACCGGCAAGGTCGCCGCCGGCAGCGGATGCCAGACGGCGCGGGGTCGCACCGGTCGCGATGAGAAGTCGGTCATATTTCAGCACGGTTTCGTCGGACAGGACCAACGCCTTTTCGTCGCGATCGATGGAATCGACGGCGACGCCG
>JAGRLL010000420.1 GCA_020441855.1 Nitratireductor sp. | reverse complement strand
TCGCACGATCCGCAGATTCAGCGGCTCGCGACGCCTGCTCCGCCCGATCCGTCTCGAAACGCATGAGACGGATCGATTGCGTGATCATGCGCTCCATCGGAATGAAGATGAATGCGACGCACAGCACCATGACCAGGCAGATCCCGAGCGCGAACTGGTGGGTAAGACGGCTCAGCGAGGTCGAGATGTCGGAGGCCTGACCGGCGAAGGCCGCAAGCATAGCGTTGATCGCCGGCGATGTCTGGCGTTCGTGCACGATCAGCAGATTGTCGACCGCCCAGTCGAAATCCTTGGCTTTCACCTTGGAGAGGAAGTCGGTTTCCTCGAGCATCGCGTCGATGCCGGCAAGCAGGAACTGCATGCGCTTGCGCAGCGCGCCCACATCGAAATGCTTCTCGTCGACCAGCCATTCCTCGATCGTCGACATCTTCCCCTCGCTGACGAGGAAGGCTTCGAACACCGTCTCCATCTGCTTGCGCAGATTGTCGATGGAGGAGCCGGCCGTGGACAGGGTTCGCTGCACGCGCTCGACGATCTGCGGCTGGGTCGTGTTGCGATCGTTGCGCGCGGTCACCACGACAGCGTCGAGTTTCGCGCCTACCTCGGTCAACAGATAATTGGCCTGGGAAATCTGTCTTGTGGCTTCATTGAACGGTTGCAGAAAGACAATCAGCACCGCGATCAAGACGAGGAACACACCCGTTGCCGCCAGATAGCTCAGGCGCACGCCGGTCATTTTGAACTGGGCCGACATCAGGACATGCCCGCCGGAAAATGGATACGCATCGAATTTCCCTACCCCACCCCGGAACACGGCGAAAAACATCGCCATTACACCCGAGTAACGATCGGTAGCATTTCATGGTTAATAGGGGGCTAATTTCGCCCGCGTTCCGGCGCGCGAAGCAGACGGCTTTCGATCCGCCCGGTCGCTTCCGATCAAGCCTATTTGACGATGGTCAGCTTCTCGGCCGCACGCGTGATCGCGGTATAGAGCCAGCGCTGGCGGTGCTCGCGAAAGGCATAGCTTTCGTCGAACAGCACGACGTCGTCCCATTGGGACCCTTGCGACTTGTGCACGGTCAGCGCGTAACCGAAGTCGAAATCGTCGTATCGCCGTTTCTGCTGCCAGGGTATCGGGCTGTCGGGGTCCTCGAACACGGCCTTCAGCACCTTCACCTTGGCCGATACGCGCTCGATGCCTTCATCCTCGGAGCGGATCAGCAGGCTGAGCCAGGGCTTTACGCTTCTGGGCGCACTGGTCACCTGCCACAGCGAGCCGTTCAGCAAACCCTTCGAGGCATCGTTCCTCAGACACACCAGCTTGTCGCCCGAAGCCGGATAAAATCCGTCGAAACCCTTGAGTTCGCGCAGACGCTGATTGTAGCGCCGGCGCGTGCGATTGGTGCCGACCAGCACCTGATCGGCGCCGAGCACCAGATCGGCGGTCACATCGCCCTTGGAGATGACCTGCGCCGTCTCGCCGTAATCGCCAATCATGATTTCGCGGCCCTCGCGCACGCGCTGGGCCAGATCGACGATCGGGTTGTCGCGCGCCTGGCGATGCACCTCCTCCAGCAGGAAATCCGGCTCATGCTCGGTGAAGAAACCGCCACCGGAAACGGGCGGCAACTGCCCCGGATCGCCCAGCACCAGCACCGGCGTTCCAAAGGACAGCAGGTCGCGCCCGAGATCCTCGTCGACCATGGAGCATTCGTCGACGATGATAAGGCTTGCCTCCGACACCGGGCTGCGGCGGTTGAGCGAGAATGTCGGCGAAACGCTGGTTTCGCCCGTTTCCTCGTCTTCCACCGTCTCTTCGCCGCGCGGACGGTAGATCAGCGAATGGATGGTTGTAGCCCCGTGCGCACCGCGCGAGCGCAGGACCTGCGCCGCCTTGCCGGTGAAGGCGGCGAACAAAACCTTGCCGTCCGCTGCTTCCGCGATATGGCGCGCGAGCGTGGTCTTGCCCGTACCGGCATAGCCGAACAGGCGGAAGACCTGACGGTCCCGCGCCTTCAGCCAGCGGTTGATTTCATCGAGCGCGCGTTCCTGTTCCGCCGTGTGGAGCATCCCGCCGGTTTGGCACGATTCTCGGTCAGGCAGAAGTGTGCCGTCACATCGTTCAGGTAACGAAGTCTGGCGCGCGGATGACGAGCGGGTCCTCATCCGTTCCCGCCGGCGCGCGCGTGCTCGAGGGCACTATTCTCGGTTTGGGTTTGGCCGGCACCATTCCAAGATGCCGGCGCAGGGCCAGCTCGATTTCGCCAAGTGTAACCGCGCCAGCCGGCGCTTCGCCGGGCCGGAACAAGTCCCCCTCGATGCGATAGCCCGGCCCGCCCGTCACATCGGTATAGACCGCAGAGACAACGGCGTGGCTCATTCCCCTCTCCTGTGCGGTGAGGAGCAGGCGCGCCAGCGTCGCCTCGGCTGCAAGATCGAGCTTGTCGGCACTGGAAACCGTGGTCGAGGCAACGAAATGGCCGTTATCCTCGAGGTTGACCGAACCCGGCGCATACACTCCGCGATAATAGAAAGTGCCGGAGGTACTCTTCGGCCCCGTGGCGCAGCCGACAAGCAGGGTCAGGATCAGGAGAATGCCGATTCGCATGGGCCGGTCCCGGTTGGAAGTTCCCCCGATCATCGGCCTTGAGGCTTAACGCCCGGTTAACCACGTTTGTTAGGAATTGCGCTTCCTTCACGCGAGCATCGGAACGAGGGTAAGCGCCAGCGCGAGCCCCATGACGATGTTGAACCATTTCAACCGCGCCGGATCGGCCAGAAAACCACGCAGCAATTGCCCGAAACCGGTCCAGGAAAAGACCGAGACGAAGCACAGCAGCGTAAAGCCTGACGTCACCACCAGAACGGACAGAACCGGCTGCTCGGCATTGCCGTAGACCGCCATGGCGGTGAGCGACATCACCCATGCCTTGGGGTTGACCCACTGGAACGACCACGCCTGCGCGAAGCTGATCGGATGGGAAGCCCTCTCGACATTGCCCATCGAACGGCTGAACGCGATTTGCCAGGCGAGATAGAGCAGAAACGCACCCCCGGCGACCTTGAGCGCAAGGCCGAGTGCGGGAAGCGCGTGGAGCAACGCACCAAGGCCGAACCCGACCGCCAGCAACAAGGTGGTGAACCCGGTCGCGATGCCCAGCATGTGCGGTACCGTGCGGCGGAAACCGAAATTCACCCCGGAAGCGAGCAACATCAGATTGTTCGGCCCCGGCGTCATCGACGCGACGAAAGCGAAAACCAGCAAGGCCCAGAAGGTTTCCAGCGGCATGAGGATTTGCTCCTGATCCAATTAGGTCAGCATCACTGACCAATATACCTCGCAGAACAAGCCGAAACTTGTCAGGGTGGCAATTCCCTGCGCTGCATGCACGGCCGGCTTGCCAAATCCGGTCGACCGCTTCAGGGTCGCACGGACATGAACATACTCGTTCTCGGCGCAAACGGTTTCATCGGTGGCGAGGTCGTGCGCGCGTTGACCGCTCGCGGCCATGACGTCAAGGGTCTCGTGCGCACGCGACCGGCCGCATCTTGTGCCACGATGCAGATTGTTGAAGCCGATATTGCCCGCCTGACCATGCCTGCCGAATGGCGGAACATCATCGAAGGCATCGATGCGGTGGTCAATTGCTCCGGCGCGCTGCAAACGGGCGCGCGCGATTCTCTCGCCAGCATCCAGCGCGACGCCATCATTGCGCTCATCGATGCAGCAGGGGCCGCCGGCATCACTCTGTTCGTTCAGGTTTCCGCTCCGCTGGAAGGCGCCGGCTCGAACACCGAGTTCCTCGAGACCAAACGTGCAGCCGACGAATATCTTGCCGGTTCGCGCGTACCCCATGTCATCTTGCGGCCGGCGCTGGTGCTGGGTCGCAACTGCCACGGCGGGTCGGCACTGATCCGCGCGCTTGCCGCCCTGCCCTTCGCCCAGCCCGTAGCCTTTGCCGACACGCCCGTGCGTATCGTCGCGTTGCGCGATGTCGCCAGCGCCGTCGCCGATGCGCTCGATGGAACCATCGTACCATACAGCGACCTCTATCTGGCGCATGAACGAAGGCACACGCTTGCCGGGATCGTCAGCGCCCACCGCTCCTGGCTCGGGCTGGGTCGCGCCCGCATCGTCGCCATGCCTGACACGGTCGCGGGGGTCACGGCAAGGTTTGCCGATCTTCTCGGACTGCTCGGATGGCGTTCCCCCATGCGCTCGACCGCGATGATCGTCGCAGGCGGCGGCATCGCCACGGAGGCCTCTTCAAGTTCGCCGCTTGACACCCAAACCAGCCTCGAAACCCTGCTTGCCAGCGAACCGGCCGGCGCGCAGGACCTCTGGTTCGCAAGGCTCTATCTCCTGAAACCAGCGATCTTCGCCGTGCTGAGTCTGTTCTGGTTCCTGACGGGCCTTGTCGCGCTTGTCGGCTTTGAGACCGCCCGAAATACCGCCATCGCCAACAATTATCCCCAGACCGGCGCAGGATTGATGGTCGTGGCCACCGCCCTGACCGACATCCTGATCGGCGCGGGCATCGCAATACGGCGATGGAGCCGGCCGGCGCTCATTGCCTCCGTGCTCGTGTCGCTGGCCTATCTGGCGGCTGCAAGCTGGTATTCGCCGGGCCTGTGGCTCGCCCCGCTCGGGCCGCTGATGAAGACCATACCGGCCATCATCCTGTCGGGTGTGGCGCTCGCCATCTTCGAGGAGCGCGCATGAATGCGGAACTGATCGCCCGATTTCTCCATATCGGCGGCGCCGCCGTGCTCATCGGCACGGGTGCGGGCATCGCGTTCTTCATGGTTATGGCGGTGCGTAGCCGCAATCCGGC
>JAGRLL010000419.1 GCA_020441855.1 Nitratireductor sp. | reverse complement strand
GCCCCATGCCCACGCTATCCAATCCACCGGTGATCCAGCACTGCATCGCCATCGACCGAGTGCGCCATGTGGGCGAACCAGTTGCCGCCATTGCCGCCGAAAGCCGCTACATTGCCGAAGACGCCCTGGCGCTGATCGAGGTCGAATACGAGGAACTGCCGGTGGTCGTAGATCCCGTCAAGGCGGTTGAGGCCACGGGCGACGCACTCCTGCATCCCGAGCGCGGCACCAATGTCGTCCACCGCAGCGATCACGTCTGGGGCCCGGTGGAGGAAAACTTCGCCCGGGCGGCGCGTGTCGTGACCCGGCAATTTCGCTGGCCGCGCGTTTCGCCGCAGCCGATAGAGACGAGCGCGGCGCTGGTCGACTACGATTGTTCGACCTCGCAATTCACGGTCTGGTCGAACATGTCCCAGCAGAACGTGATCGGCGCGCGCCTCGCTGCCGCGCTGGGCGTTCCGATGTCGCGCATGAATTTCCACATGCGCGACGTCGGCGGAAGTTTCGGGGGCAAATCCTCACTCTACCATGTGCCGCTCATTGCCGCTGCGCTCTCCCGTGCGACAGGCCGGCCGGTCAAGTTCGTCGAGGACCGGGTGGAGCATATGGCGAATGGCAACCAGCACGCCTCCGACCGGCTTTATACCGTCTCTCTGGCCATCGACGACGACAACCGATTTACCGGTCTGAAGATCAAGGTCCTGGACGATTACGGGGCGTATTTCCTGATGAATACCGGTTCGCATGGCAACGCCCTGTCGCAGGCCATCGGCCCGTACGACATCCCGGCGCTCGCCTATGATCTGACCTGTGTTGTGACGAACAAGACACAGCAGGCGCCCTATCGCGGATTTGGCGGAGAGGTCGGCAATTTCGTGCTCGAACGCCTCGTCGATGCCGCCGCCCGGGAATTGGGGTGCGATCCGATCGCGCTGCGGCGGCACAACTTCATTCGCAAGGATGCCTTTCCCTACCGCATTCCCAACGGCAACATCTATGACAGCGGAGACTACGAACGCGTGCTCGATCGCGCGCTCGCACATGCCGACATGGCACAGTGGCAGGAGACCAAAGCGCAGGCGAGGAAGCGGGGCAAGCGTTTGGGCATCGGCATCGCCACGGTGAACGAGCGCAGCGTGCTGTCGGTGACCGAACTCTGGTTCCTCGACAAGAATCCCGGTTTTCCCCAGACCTCGAGCCCAGAAAGCGTGCAGATCCGGATTCTCCCGGAAGGCAGGGCAGTCGTCACTCTCTATGCGCCGCATTGGGGAAACAGCCCGGAGACGATGGCCATCCAGATGGTGGCGGAGAACCTGTCCATCCATCCCGATCATATCGAGGTCAATTATGGCTCGACCGAAAACGGCCTGATCTCGAAGGGTCCCTGCGGTAGCCGATACACCGCCATGCTGGCCGGTGCGATTGCCGGCGCATGCCGGAAGCTCAGGACGCAATTGCTGCGCATTGCCGGCCACCATCTGGGCGTCGATGCCGGCGCGCTGGAGCTTTTCGAAGAGATCGTCCGCGTACGCGATGAGCCGGTACGACAATTGACGCTCGCAGAAGTCGCGCGGCTGGCGCACAGCTTCCGGCTCGACTTTCCCACCAACGACAGTTTCGCCAGCGGCCTTGTCGCGCAGTACACCTACGATCATCCGATTGCGACGCCGCCGTCGCCCGATCGCAGCGACCTGGGCATATTCTATCCCATCGTCGGTCATGCATGCCATATCGCGGTCGTCGAGATCGACGAGGCGACGAACCAGACGCGCTTCCTGAAATATGTCGCGGTGCACGATGCCGGTACGATCGTGAACCCGCGCATGGTCGACGGACAGATACGCGGCGGCATCGCCCAGGGCATCGGCACGGCTTTGTACGAGAAGTATTTCTACGACGAAAACGGTCAGTTGCTGACATCCACCCTGGCCGATTACGCCATTCCCACGTCGATGGAGATTCCCGACATCGTCGTCGATCACGTGGAAACGCCGTCGCCCTACACCGAATTCGGGATCAAGGGATGTGGCGAGGGCGGGCGCCTGGCGGCCATGCCGGCCATTGCCGCGGCCATTGACGACGCCTTCGGCGATGAAGGGCTCTACATTGATGAATTGCCGGTGACGCCATCCTTCCTTCATGGCTTGCGCGCCGAACTGCGGGAGACGGCTCGTGAAGCTTGAAGGCTGTCGCGAAATCGCCGGCTCGCCGCATGAGGTCTGGGAGGCCATGCTGACGGAAGACATGCTTTGCGCATGCATTCCCGGATGCGAACGCCTCGAACGCTCGGGGGACAACCGCTTCGATGCCGAGGTGGTGATCAAGGTCGGGCCGGTACGCGCTCGGTTTGCCGGCACGGTGGCGCTGGGCGATCTCGATCCGCCGCGCTCGTGCCGTATCGAGGGCGAAGGCAACGGCGGGGCGGCAGGCTTCGCGCAGGGCCATGCGCTGATCAATCTCGAACCGGGCGCTTCCGGCACAAACCTTCGCTACGTTGCCGACATAAAGATAGGCGGCCGGATCGCGGCGCTGGGCGACCGGCTTTTTCGCGGTGTCGTCGAACGCAACGTCACCTCGTTCTTCGATGTTTTCGAGGCGCGGATGACGGCCAACCCGAAAATTGAATCCTCGACCGGGAGAATGTGATGGCGTTTCAAGCCAGCTGGTATGAATCCGCGAACCGCGCGGAAACCGATTTTCCCCTGGCGAACCTGCCATGCGGGGTGTTTTCCACCGCGTCGTCGGACGAGGCGCGCTGCGGCGTCGCGATCGGCGACGGAATCATCGACATGGCACGTCTCGACGCGGGCGGTTTCCTTGAGGGGACCGGGGCGAAAGGCGCCTTCGACAAGCCTTCCTGGAATGCGCTGATGGCGCGTGGTCCGGGCGTCTGGCGCGCCATGCGGACAAGACTGACCGAGCTGTTTGCCGAGGGGGCAAGCCAGAGGGAGGCACTGGCGCCTCTCATCGCGCCGATGACGGACGCGCGCCTGCACCTTCCCTGCGACATCGGCGAATTCACCGACTTCTACGCAAGCCGGTTTCACGCCACCGCGGTTGGTACCCTGCTGAGAGGCGCCGAAAACGCGCTGATGCCGAACTGGGTCCACATGCCCATCGCCTACAATGGCCGTGCATCGACCGTGATCGTTTCGGGTACCGATGTCCGTCGTCCCTGGGGTCAGTTGCGCGGCGAGCAGGGCCCAAGGCTCGCGCCGACGGAATCCCTGGATTTCGAACTCGAGCTCGGCGTCATCGTCGGCCAGCCCATTGCCGGACCCTGCACGGCAGACGAGGTCAGGGAAAAGATATTCGGGTATTTGCTGCTGAACGACTGGTCGGCGCGGGACATCCAGGCCTGGGAATACCAGCCTCT
>JAGRLL010000418.1 GCA_020441855.1 Nitratireductor sp. | reverse complement strand
GGATCTACTTCCCCTGGGACATGGAGATGTCCTATGTGGAGCCGATCTCCGGCAAGAAGGACGGATAATCATTCAGGTTCGGCCGCCGCAATCGATGGCTGCGGCCGCCGCCGGCCGCGCCTGAAGCGCGAATGCATCTGAAATGCATGGATATTTTTACGTTTGTTCAACACGAATGCGTAAAAGTAATCGTCTACCTCGTCGATCTCGACGCGAGGAGGCCCCATGCTGGATGCCCCAGTCACACTGGCGACCATCGAAACGTACCTGAACGACAGGAACGGTCGGCGTAGCAGTCTGTCGTTTCCGCCCGCACTCGAGAATCTCTACGCCGAACAGATGAAATCCTATCGCCTGAAGGTGATGGAGCGCGGCATCTTGCCCGCAGTGGTCGTCTACAATCTGTTCCTGATCGCCGACTACCTGTTGTTGCCGGAAACTTTTTTCCTGTCCGCCAGCGTTCATCTCTTCATCGTAACCCCGCTCGTCCTGCTCGTGGGCCTGCTGTACCCCAGGATCGAAAAGCAATGGGCTCGCGAAGCGGCGGCCACCATCATCCCAATCGCGATGGTGGCGCAGATCATGTTCATCTATCTGCTGAACCGTTGGGTGACCATCGACCATCTGCGCGGAGATGCGGCCGATCATTACCAGTATCTCGCAATCATGGTCATGATCTACATGAACGTGAACCAGCGTTTCGGTTTTCGTCTTGCCGTCGTTTCCACATTGGCGCTGACCGCCGTTTATCTGGGTGCGCTACTGTCTGTCGAATCCACGTTCGACACCAAATTCATCGGCATCGCGATGATGGTTTCGGGCGGCTATCTCAGCCTCATAGCGAACCACCGCATGGAACAGGATGTGCGGTTCAATTTCCTCAGAGGGCTGAAGGACCGGCTGCTGCGGGAAGACGCGGAAGAAGTTTCGCTGCGCGATGCACTGACGGGACTGGCCAATCGAAGGGAACTGGACAGAAGGGCGGAGGCGCTGTGGCGCAAGGCGGAAGCATCGAGCGCGAGCGTCGCCGTCGTCATGATCGATATCGACTATTTCAAGCCCTTCAACGACCGTTACGGCCATGTCGCCGGCGACAATTGCCTGAAACGGGTCGCCGCCGCAATCGCCTCGCAGTTGAGAAACGACGACGATCTGGCGGTGCGATTCGGAGGCGAGGAATTCCTGGTGCTGTTGCCGCGGACCGATCTGTCCGATGCCGTGCGGGTGGCCGAACGCGTGCGAAGGCAAGTCGAGAATCTCGCCATCCCCAACGAGGCGAATCATGCAAAAGGCATTGTAACCGCCAGTCTCGGCGTTACCTCCGGTCCCACCACCCTGCACAGTTTCGAGGAATTGCTGGCCAGCGCGGATGGCGCGCTGTATGCGGCCAAGCGCAATGGCAGGAACCAGGTCTGGCCGCCGTTTGTCTCCAAGAGCGGCGATGTGACACCGATCGGCCCGGTATTCAAAACTACCGGAAGCACCCGGTCCGGCTAGAAGGCGATTCGCATTCCAGGCTCCCTGCCCTGCCCGGACTGAAATGCGCTTAGCTTGCAAACCCCCGTTCACCCATGGCTGCGAGGCAAGGAAAAAGCCCTGAATTCAGCCCCTTCTGGACCCGTTTTTCCACCGCCGCGAGAGCGAATCATGAGGGGCTGCAAAAGCGTTAGGAAAACGTCAAGCAGCAAGTTCCGGATCGGCGAGCCGAAGACGGCAAATCCTTGAATCACAAGCGGAAATGCCTTGCATGAATTTTCCTCGAAATTCACAGCCAAGACACAATATGTGGTGGTTGCGATTTTCTTTGTGACAAGTCCTTGACGGGCAAAACCGAGTCACCTTACCGTCGCATCATTCGTTGCGTTCAGTTGCGTCGGATCGGGCGACCCGCCCAGGCGGGTTGCGGGGAAATGTAAAATCCCAGGTCCAATTCACCGGTATCGGAGAGGCCGCAGCCTGCAGATTTCATGTCTGCAGACGAGGGTGATTGCGCGCTTGTCCGGCTCCGGCGGGGACCGACTCATATGAACCGCGCATTGGGCAATTCGAATGTTGTGGCTACTGATCGTTAACTCTATATTTAGCGTTTGCGGCCACGCTTGTCACAAGATATAGGCCTCGACTGTTGTCCGTTCCAGGCGAACATTCGCGCGGCGGACGGCGACGGCAAACGGGGAAACAGAGGCGTAAAACAGGGACATTCGAGGACCTGGGGCCGCAGGAATAATCCTGCCGGCGTGCGGCGGACATTGCCTGCGCGAGCCTGACTCAGGGCCGCGCCGGCATACAAAAAAAGGGTAGAAATCATGCGCGTTGAGCGGCGCCATACGACCAAAGGACAGTCTCCCTACGAGGGCATCGAATTCCGCACCGCGACGAGCGAAATCCGCAATCCGGACGGCTCGATCGTATTCCGCCTCGAAAACATCCAGGTGCCCAAGGCATGGAGCCAGGTCGCGGCCGATATCCTTGCGCAGAAATATTTCCGCAAGGCCGGCGTGCCCGCGCGCCTTAAGAAGGTCGAGGAAAATTCCGTTCCCTCGTGGCTGTGGCGCAGCGAGGCCGACGCCGACGCGCTTGCCGCCCTTACCGTCGACGAGCGCACCGGTCCGGAAATGGACGCGCGCCAGGTATTCGACCGGCTTGCCGGCACATGGACCTATTGGGGCTGGAAAGGCGGCTATTTCGACCGCGAGGAGGACGCACGCGCCTTCTTCGACGAACTCTGCTTCATGCTCGCCACCCAGAAGGTCGCGCCCAACTCGCCGCAATGGTTC
>JAGRLL010000417.1 GCA_020441855.1 Nitratireductor sp. | reverse complement strand
GCCCTCCTCGCCTCTTGTTTGGGTCACTTCGTTCAGGCAGCGGCTGCCAGCCAGATCGTCAATCACGCATGGGTCAAACAACAAAAAAGGCCGGGAGAACCCGACCTTTTCCATTTCGCCTTGCCAGCCAATGCCAGTACATCCGTGGTCAGGGACCGGCGGCGATAGCCTTATGCGGCGCTGATGTTGTCGGCGGCCACCTTGCCGCTGCGACGATCAGTGACGACTTCGAAGTTGAGCTTCTGGCCCTCGACGATGGCGTTGAGGCCTGCGCGCTCGACTGCGGTAACGTGGACAAAGACGTCTGCGCCACCTTCATCGGGCTGGATGAAGCCGAAGCCACGTGTGGCGTTGAAGAATTTTACGGTTCCGGTCTGCATGACGATTTCCTTCCAATAGGCATCGTTCGCCCGACACCATGCCGGGCGTTGTCAAGAAACATCGATGTTGAGTGGGGAAGATCGTCGGTGGCGCGGCTTCGCGCAAAAAACAAAGTTCAACAAGCAATATCGATACGGCGTTCATATAGGCTTCGATGATGGCCGCTACAAGGCGCAGGCTTAAATAAACGTCCTGCCCCTACCCCACCCTTGCCGGCTTCGCCGCGTCGAGGATGCGCAATTGCACGCGGCGCGCGCCCTGCCAGAAATCGGCATCGATGGTGCCGGCCAGATGCAGCGTCGGCGGCGGATCGAGCAACAGCCGGCCGAGATCGGTGTCGGCGCTCCGGAAGGCAATGGCCTTGAGGTTGGCGCCGTCGCCGGAACGTATCTGGGTCGAGACATGGTGATCGCCGACAATCCTCGTATTGCGCAAGGCGTGCGAGGGGAAGGCGAAGACCGGCGCGGAATGGCCCTGTCCATAGGGGCCGGCGCGTTCCAGCAGCTCGTATAGCTGCAAGGTGGCACTGCGCGCCGTCAATGCGCCGTCGAGCTTGAGCACATTTTCCTGGCGCCCCGCCGCAACAGCCTCGCCGAGCGTATCCTCGAGAAAGGCGCGCAGATCCGCGAGCCTTGATTTCTCGACCGTCAGTCCCGCCGCCATGGCGTGGCCTCCCCCCTTGATCAGCAGGCCTCCGGCGACGGCCTTGCGCACCGCCGAGCCGATGTCGGCACCGGGGATCGAGCGGCCTGAGCCGGTGCCCCTGCCCGAAGGGTCGAAGGCGATGGCGAATGCCGGGCGATGGAAGCGGTCCTTCAGCCGCGAGGCGATCAGGCCCACAATGCCCGGATGCCAGGCGCGATCATGCGGGTCGTTGTTGGCGATCAGCACGGAAGGCCCCTCGCCCGTCCCGATCTCTGCGTCTGCTTCGGCGATCGCCTCTTCCAGCATGCGCGCCTCTTCCGCCTGGCGGGCGCGGTTCAATTGTTCGAGCTGGGCGGCAATCTCGGCCGCCTCGTGATCGTCCTGCGTCGCCAGCAGTCGCGCGCCAAGCGCGGCATTGCCGATACGCCCGCCGGCATTGATGCGCGGGCCGAGCAGGAAACCCAGATGGTAGGGGCGCAGCGGCCCGTCCATGCGCGCGGCTTCCGACAAGGCAGCCAGGCCGCGATTGCCGCGGGCGTGCATGGCGATCAGGCCCTTCACCACGAAGGCGCGATTGAGCCCCTTCAACGGCACCACATCGCAAACGGTAGCGAGCGCGACCAGATCGAGCCATGAAAGCAGATCGGGCGGTGTCCTGCCCTTCGTGTACCAGCCGGCTTTGCGCAATTCACGCACGCTCGCGACCAGCGCCATGAAGGTGACGCCGGCGGCGCACAGATAGCCCAGGCCCGAAAGATCGTCCTGCCGGTTGGGATTGACGAGGGCGACGGCCGGCGGGCCGGCATCGTCCATCAGATGATGGTCGAGGACGACGACATCGATGCCCAGCGATTTCGCGTGTTCGAGCGCGTCGAAGCTGGTCGCACCGCAATCGACCGTGACAATCAGCGAGGCACCGCGCCCGGCCAGTTCGTCGATGGCGTTGGGATTGGGTCCGTAGCCTTCGAAGATGCGGTCGGGAATGTAGATTTCATGCTCGATACCGTGATGGGCGAGGAAACGCGCCATCAGCGCGCCCGAAGCCGCGCCGTCGACGTCGTAGTCGCCGAAGACGGCAACCCGCTCGCCTTTTTGAACCGCGCGGGCGATGCGCGCGGCGGCGGCGTCCATGTCGGTCAGCACGGAGGGGTCGGGCATCAGGTCGCGGATAGCAGGCGAAAGAAAAGCCTCGGCCTCTTCAGCCGCTATTCCCCTGCCCGCAAGCACGCGGGCGACGAGTTCGGGAATGTCGGTCGTCTGGGCGATGGTGAGTGCGGTGTTGCGGCCGCGCTGGTCGAGGCGCTCGCGCCAGACCTTGCCGAGCGCGGAGCGCTCGACGTCGAGAAAGGCTCTTTCGCTTTCACCGGTCACCATGAAGGTGTTTGTGGCAGGCCTTTGACGCGCCCGCAACTCATCACGGGACAGGCATCAACAGAATGCGTTGCCGCGCTCAGTCGAACTTTTCCATATCCTTGTGGATCGCCTTGATCTCGCGGATGGTGCGCGAGGACGAGCGCATGACAATGGTGTGGGTGGTGATGGATTCGCGCGCGAAGCGCACGCCGGACAGCATGTTGCCGTCGGTCACGCCAGTCGCGGCAAACAGCACATCGCCAGACGCCATTTCGGACATGTCATAGATGCGGTTCTCGTCCTCGACGCCCATGCGCTTGGCGCGGGCGACCTTTTCCAGCGTGTCGAGGATCAGCCGGCCCTGCATCTGGCCGCCGGTGCAGCGAAGCGCTGCCGCCGCGAGCACGCCTTCCGGCGCGCCGCCAATGCCGAGATAAATGTCGATGCCGGTCTGCAAGGGGTCGGTGGTATGGATGACGCCGGCGACATCGCCGTCGCCGATCAGGCGGATGGCGGCACCCGTGGCACGCACTTCCTCGATGAGGCGCGCGTGACGCGGACGGTCCATGATGCAGGCGGTCAGTTCGGAAACCTTGACGCCCTTGGCCTTGGCGACCCGCGCCAAATTGTCGGCTGGCGGCGCGGCGAGATCGATCGTGCCCTCGGGATAGCCCGGACCGATGGCGATCTTGTCCATGTAGACGTCGGGCGCGTAGAGCA
>JAGRLL010000088.1 GCA_020441855.1 Nitratireductor sp. | reverse complement strand
GCGATGTCGTGCTTCATTGCAACGGATCGATGGCGGAGATGGAGGCGATCGCTGCGGCGACACCTGTTCTCGAAGGCATGCCGGCCTGGCGCGCCCGTGTCGCACTGGAACGCCGGTCCGTACCGGACGACGCTGACGAAAAGGCGTTGCTGGCGGAGTTCGAGGCGCTGACGGCCACTGCCTTCGCATAGATCACGAATTCGCCGGATGCAGTGTTCCGGCGTCCTTGAAAGCGAATCAGTTAGTATGCGGGGAACCTGGTGACAGGTTTTCTGCGACGCACCTGTTACGGCGATGGAACGCAATGGAACCGGAAATGGCGCAGGACGAGGGTGAAACGCCCGCCACAGGCCCAGATGCTGGCCCGGATACTGGCCCGGATACTGGCCCGGACACCGGCCTTGCTACTGGCCCGGTTACCAGCGATCAAGCCGCTTTCTGGCAGGACATGCCGGAAGGCGCTTCTGGCGAGCGGGCCATCAGCGATCCCACGCTGAAGGTCGATGTCGACGGTTTCGAAGGGCCGCTCGACCTGCTGCTGGAACTGGCGCGCCGCCAGAAGGTCGATCTGGCGAAGATTTCCATCCTTGCGCTCGCCAACCAATATCTCGATTTCATCGAGCATATCCGAAAACTCAGGATTGAGATCGCCGCAGATTATCTGGTCATGGCAGCTTGGCTGGCCTACCTCAAGTCGCGTCTGCTGATCCCGGCTGCCGAAAGCCAGGACGAAGAGATGAGCGGCGAGGAAATGGCCGCCATGCTCGCCTTCCGCCTGCAACGCCTGGAAGCGATGCGCGAGGCCGGCCGCAGGCTGATCAACCGCAACCGGCTCGGCCGGGATTTCTTCGCCCGCGGCATGACGGAAGCGATGAATGTTGAGGTTCGGCCGGAATATTCCACCAACCTCTACGACTTGCTCACGGCCTATGCGGGGCTGCGTCAGCGCAATGCCGTCAGCCAGGTGACGATCGCGCGCCGCCAAGTCTGGTCGTTGCAGGAAGCGCGCGAGATCATCACCCGATTTGTCGGCGAAATAAGGGACTGGACACCGCTCGACCATTTCCTGCTGCGTTATCTGCCCGACCCGAAGATGCGCGCGACCGTGCTGGCCAGTTCCTTTGCCGCGAGCCTTGAAATGGCGCGCGAGGGAATTGTCGCGATCCGTCAGGAAAAAGCCTTCGCTCCAATCTATATGCGCGCCGGTGAGAAGCAGGCGCCTCAGCCGGCGCGCTGAAGCGGCTCGGTGAAAACAGGACAGGACCCATGGACGAAACAGGAAACGCCCAGATCTTGCGGTTCAATCCGCAGGTGATGGAACAAGACGAGATCGACGAGGCGCCGGAGATCTTTTCGCAGACCGGTCCGGGGCAGACGGCTGACGAGGAGTCCGAACAGGTGCGCGACCGGGCGCAGGAATTGCGCATGGTCGAGGCAATTCTGTTTGCCACCGCAGAGCCCGTGCCCGAAAAGGTGCTGGCCGAGCGGGTGGGGGAGGACGTCGACATCGCCTCCCTGATGAAGGAACTGGGCGAGCTTTATTCCGGGCGCGGTGTCAATCTTGTCAGGATCGGCAACAATTGGGCGTTCCGTACCGCCGACGATCTGGGCTTCCTGTTGCACCGCGAGGCCATCGAAACGAAGCGGCTGAGCCGCGCGGCGCTCGAAGTGATGTCGATCATCGCCTATCACCAGCCGGTCACCCGAGCAGAAATCGAGGAAATCCGTGGCGTCGTGACCTCCAAGGGCACGCTCGACGTACTGCTGGAAACGGGCTGGATCAGGATGCGCGGCCGCCGCCGCACGCCGGGCCGCCCCGTTACCTACGGCACGACCGACGCCTTCCTCGCTCAGTTCGGTCTGGAGGATTTGAAGGATCTGCCCGGACTGGATGAACTCAAGGGTGCGGGTTTGCTGCAATCCCAGATTCCCGCAGGCTTCCGCATCCCGATGCCCGACGATGCCGAGGGGCTGACCGAGGACGAGGACCCGCTGACGCCGGACGATCTGGAGGAGTTGGGCCTGCTGCCGCCCAAGGACAGCGGCGATGGCGAAGAGGCCGGCTGAGCCTGCGGTATTAAGTCTGTGCAGGGGAAGGGGACTGACAAACTCCCCTTTCTCCCCTAAATGACGCCGCATGGATACAAAAGCCGATCCATCTGCAATTCCTTCAGGGCGCGGCAAGGCCGTTGACGAAGCCGCTCAGGTAGCGGGTCTTGGCGACCGGCACGGTCGCGGCTGGGGCCCGCGCAACACGGCGGGCGTGGCCATCGCCTCCTCGATGCGCTTCGAGCGGATTTGCCACGATTACGGCAAGGGCGCGGTGCTCGACGATGTTTCTGTGGCCGTCGAGGCGGGGGAGGTGTTGTGCCTGCTCGGTCCCTCCGGCTCGGGCAAGACGACGCTTCTGCGCATTGCGGCAGGCATTGACATGCCGGTTTCCGGTACGGTGTGGATCGACAGGAAGCGCGTTGCCGGCGATGGTGTTTTTGTCCCGCCCGAAAAGCGTGGTGTGGGTCTTGTCTTTCAGGACTATGCGCTGTTTCCGCATCTGACCATCGAGCAGAACGTGCGCTTCGGCCTGACCGGCGTCGAGCGCAACACCGCCCGCGAGCAGGCGCGTCACATGCTCTCGCGCGTCGGCATGGAAGAATACGCCAATGCATGGCCGCACCAATTGTCCGGCGGCGAGCAGCAGCGCGTGGCGCTTGCCCGCGCGCTCGCGCCGCGCCCCGGCATCTTGTTGATGGACGAACCCTTCTCCGGTCTGGATTCGCGCCTACGCGATTCAGTGCGTGAGGGGACGCTGGGCCTTCTGCGCGAAACGCGCGCCACCGCGATCATCGTTACCCACGATCCGGAAGAGGCATTGCGGGTCGGCGACCGCATCGCATTGATGCGCGACGGCTGCCTTGTCCAGCATGGCACCGGCGAGGAATTGTTCTATTCGCCGGTCAATCTCTTCGCCGCTTCCTTCTTTACCGAATTAAACCGCTTCGCCACCCGCGTCGTCGGAGGGCGGGTCGAAACGCCGCTTGGCGGGTTTGAAGCGCCGGGCCTGTCCGAAGGCGCGCGCGCGACGGTTTGCGTCCGCCTGCCCGACATTGTGGTCGAACCGTGGTCGGCCAAAGGCGAGGGGCTTGCCGGGCGCATCGCGGGGCGTCGCTTCGTCGGCATCGCGGAATTGCTGGAACTGTTCGTGGAAGGCTACGAGGAGCCGGTCCGCGCCAGAGCGCGCGCCGGAACGCTGCCGCCCGGCATCTCGGATGTGCGGGTGCGCGTGGGAGCCGGCGCGCAAATGGTATTCCCCGGCTAGCCATCGTTTGCCGCGCGTTTTTGCCCAATGAAACAAAGGGGGATGCGCCCTATATATGCACGTAAACAATAATCCGAACTCGGGTGAGGCAATTCTTGCGAACGGCACCATTGCCGGTCTAAGGTGCCGCCCGAAAAGGGAGGCGGCCGGGAAATGGCCGTCAGGCAATCCCCGAGGAGTTGCAAATGGGACAGATTGGTATCTGGCAGATCGTAATCGTTGCCGTCGTGGTCGTTCTGCTGTTCGGACGCGGCAAGATTTCCGAGTTGATGGGCGATGTCGCCAAGGGCATCAATTCCTTCAAGAAGGGTCTGAACGACGACGACACCAAGACCGCCAAGACCATCGACCAGAAACCCGCCGAAACGGTTTCGCAGGCCAAGGACCAGTCGACCACCGGTTGACGGTACGTGTCGATGCGGACATTGCCGTCCGCACGTATTCCGGTCGCGCATTCGTTTGCGGCCGGATTTCTCTTGTGAGGCCGGGGCCCGGATTCCGTGTTTAGTAGCATTGGCTGGACAGAATTGATGGTGGTCGCCTGTGTGGCGATCCTCGTGGTCGGTCCCAAGGACCTGCCCGCCATGTTGCGCACCTTCGGCAAGACGGTTGGCGGCCTGCGCCGCATGGCCGGCGACTTCCAGCGCCAGTTCAACGATGCGCTGAAGGAAGCCGAACAGGAAGCCGGGCTGGACGAAGTCAAGAAGGCCACGAGTTTCACCGCGCTCGAAGACGCGCGCAAATCGGCCGTGGCGTTCCAGGATTCGGTGAAGAATTCGATCAGGGAACTGGAAGACGATGCGGCGCCTGCCGAAATCGTCGCGGCGAAATCCGAACCGGCACCGACCGAGACCGCTTCGGCGAAAACCGAAACGGCCAAAGCCGCCGATAAGCCGGCGTCGAAAGTACCCGCAAAGCCTGCAGCCAAGCTTGGCGCGAAGGCAGGCCAGAAAACGGCCGCCCCCAAAACGGCCACGTCGAAAACCGCTGCGAAAACCGCTGTAAAAACTGCTGCGAAAACGGCAGCCGCCCCGAAGACCGCCAAGAGCGGCGGTGCGAAGAAACCCGCCACGCGCGCCATAGGGTAGTCGATGAGCAAGGACGACATCGAGGCATCGAGCGCGCCGCTTATCGAACACCTGATCGAATTGCGTCAGCGGCTGTTCTACGCGGTGCTGGCCGTCTTCGTGTTCTTCATTGCCTGCTTCATCTTTGCCGACCAGATCTTCAACATTCTGGTCGTGCCCTATGAACAGGCCGCAGGCGAGAACACCAATCTGCGCCTGATCTTCACCGCACCGCAGGAATATTTCTTCGTCCAGATCAAGATCGCCTTCTTCGGCGCGCTGTTCATCGCCTTTCCGGTGATCGCGACCCAGATCTACCGTTTCGTCGCGCCGGGCCTGTACCGCAACGAGCGCAAGGCGTTCCTGCCTTATCTCATCGCCACGCCCATCCTGTTCCTGCTCGGCGCCTGCCTCGTCTATTTCATGATCATGCCGCTCGCCATGCGGTTCTTCCTGTCGATGCAGCAATCGGGCGAGGCGGGCCGCGCGGCGATCGAATTGCTGCCACGCGTCAGCGAATATCTCGGCCTGATCATGACGCTGATCTTCGCTTTCGGCATCATGTTCCAATTGCCGGTCGTGGTCACGCTGCTGGCGAGCGCCGGTCTGGTCAGCGCCGAGTCGCTGAAAACGAAACGCAAATACGCGGTGGTGCTGACCTTCATCGCCGCCGCGGTGCTGACCCCGCCCGACCCGATCAGCCAGATCGGTCTTGCGGTTCCGACCCTCCTCCTCTACGAAATCTCCATTCTTTCGGCCAAGCGCATCGAGAAGCGGCGCCGGGAAGCGGAAGCGGCGATCGAGAGCGACGAGGGCGAAGCCTCGCAGTCTGATTGAGCTTCCTGATTCTCCTCGTATTTTCGGTGCCGCGTGCCGGCACCACCGCAATGCAGTGAAACGCGCTGCCACGGAACGGAATTCATGTTCGACATCAAGATGATTCGTGAAAATCCCGATGCCTTCGACCAGGCATTGGCAAAACGCG
The DNA here is from genome assembly GCA_020441855.1 of Nitratireductor sp. GTDB lineage: Bacteria > Pseudomonadota > Alphaproteobacteria > Rhizobiales > Rhizobiaceae > BOKV01. The sequence goes on along the minus strand of JAGRLL010000088.1, from coordinate 16,266 downwards.
GCCTGGCACCGCAGGCCGCCGCGCTGATCGCGCTCGACGAGAAGCGGCGTGCCCATGTCGGCAAGCTGCAGGACGCGCAGGCCCGCCGCAACACGGCCTCCAAGGAAATCGGCAAGGCGATGGGTTCCGGCGACAAGGAACTCGCCGAGAAGTTGAAGGCCGAAGTCTCCGACCTGAAGGAATTCGTCCAGACAGGCGAGGCGACGGAGCGCGAACTGAACGAGGCGCTGACGAAGGCGCTCGAAGTGATCCCCAATCTACCGCTCGACGACGTGCCGGTCGGCGCCGACGAGCACGCGAACGTCCAGTACAAGATCGTTGGCGAAAAGCCGGCGCTCTCCTTCACGCCGAAGGAGCATTACGAGATCGGCGAGAAGCTCGGCGGCATGGATTTCGACCGCGCCGCGAAACTCTCCGGCTCGCGCTTCGTCGTGCTGCAAAAACAGGTGGCCCGGCTGGAACGCGCCATCGGCCAGTTCATGCTCGACCTGCACACCGAGAACCATGGTTACAGGGAGGTGCAACCGCCGCTGCTGGTCAACGACACGACCATGTACGGCACGGGGCAATTGCCGAAGTTTGCCGAAGATTTGTTCAGGACCAACGACGAACGCTGGCTCATCCCGACCGCGGAAGTCCCGCTCACCAACATGGTCGCCGGCGAAATCCTCGATGTCGCCGATCTGCCGCTGCGCATGACGGCGCTGACGCCTTGTTTCCGCTCCGAAGCAGGCTCTGCCGGCAAGGACACGCGCGGCATGTTGCGCCAGCATCAGTTCAACAAGGTCGAACTGGTCTCGGTCACCGATGCCGATTCCTCGCTCGACGAACTGGAGCGCATGCTCTCCTGCGCCGAGGAAGTGCTCAAGCGTCTGGGCCTGCATTACCGCGTCATGACGCTGTGCACCGGCGACATGGGCTTCGGCGCGAGGAAGACCTACGACATCGAGGTCTGGCTGCCCGGCCAGAACGCCTATCGCGAGATTTCGTCGTGCTCGGTGTGCGGCGATTTCCAGGCGCGGCGCATGAATGCGCGTTACCGCGTGAAGGACTCCAAGGATATCCGCCACGTCCATACGCTGAACGGTTCCGGCGTCGCCGTCGGCCGCGCGCTGATCGCGGTGCTTGAAAACTATCAGCAGGAAGATGGTTCGGTCGTCATACCCGATGCGCTCGTTCCGTATATGAACGGGCTTGAGAAAATCGAGGCACCAACTTTGACGGGTAAAGGCTGACATGCGCATTTTGCTCACCAATGACGACGGCATCCATGCAGAGGGCCTTGCCGTGCTGGAGCGCATCGCGCGCACCTTCACCGACGATGTCTGGGTCGTGGCACCCGAGACCGATCAGTCCGGCTTTGCTCATTCGCTGACGCTGAGCGAGCCGCTGCGCCTGCGCAAGATCGACGCGAAGCGTTTTGCGCTTAAGGGCACGCCGACCGATTGCGTCATCATGGGCGTGCGCGAACTCATGGACAGCCCGCCCGATCTCGTGCTGTCGGGCATGAATTCCGGCCAGAATGTCGGCGACGACATCACCTATTCGGGTACGGTCGCCGGCGCCATGGAAGGCTCGCTGCTGAACATTCCCTCGATCGCGCTGTCGCAGGCCTACAATTTCCTCGACGGCCAGCGCACCCTGCACTGGGAGACGGGCGAACGCCACGCGCCGGCGATCATCGACAAGCTCATCGCCAGGCCGTTCCCGCACAAGACGCTGGTCAACGTGAACTTCCCCAATTGCCCCCCCGACGAGGTCGAGGGCGTGCGTATCACCTCGCAAGGCGCGTTCACCCATGGCCTCTACATGGAGATGCGCCGCGACGGACGCGGCTTTCCCTATTACTGGCTGCGTTTCGGGCGCGAAGAGCCGGTACAAAGGGAAGGCGCCGACATCCTCGCCATTCGAGAGAAATTCATCTCGGTCACCCCGCTAAAGCTCGATTTGACGCATGAGACCTTCGCTGACGAATTGCGCACCCTGTTCTGATCCCCGACGCACGGAGATTGCCAGGCCATGAAGAGCCGTCGCGAGGCGATTGCGGGCATGTTGCTGCGGCTGAGGGCCATGGGCCTGCCGCATCGCCTGATGATGGCCTTCGAAGCGGTGCCGCGCCAGAACTTCGTGCCGGTGATGCATCTCGACGAATCCTATGGGCGCGGGCAATTGCCGATCGAGTGCGGCCAGACCATGACGGGCCCCGACCAGATCGCCCGCACGTTGCAGGCCTTCGACGTGCGCGAGAACCATCGCGTGCTGGAGATCGGCACGGGTTCCGGCTACCAGACCGGCCTGCTTGCGGCGCTCGCGGGAAAGGTGATCAGCATGGAGCGCTATCACACGCTTGCCGACAAGGCTCGCCAGCGCCTCGTGGCGCTGAACATGGAAAATGTCGAAATCCGCCTTGCCGACGGCAATGAAGGCATTCCCGGCCAGGCCTTCGACCGCATCATCATCAATGGCTCCTTTGCCGAGCCGCCGCGTCTGTTCATCGAGCAGCTTGCCTCCGGCGGAACGATGATTGTTCCGATCGGTCCGCCCGACGGTGCGCAGACGTTGACGAAATTCGTCAAGACGGGCTCGCGTTTCGAAGTGACGGAACTGTTCACGGTGCGCATGCAGCCGCTTATCGAGGGCGTTTCGAAGGCGATCTGACGCCGTTGGCCCTTGTGCGGGAATCCGCGAAAACAGGCGCGGGGCAAAGGCCTGTGCGCGTCGTACGTGCCCCGACAGAGCCAGAAAATTCAAGTTTGAGCAAAATTTTCGTCAACTTAACCCGACGGTAAGATTAACGCTCTTTAATGCTCGCGTTGTTCATGAGTATCGCGAGTAAGAAAATGCAGGTCTTGCGTAACCGCGTCCGCCTTCTTCGCCAGTTCGTGGCGATCGGCGTTTTGGCCGGCGCCGCTGCAGGGTGCAGTTCCGATTTCACACGGTTTGATACCGGTCTGCAGGCGAGCAATACGCAGCCGGTTTCGACTTCGGCCAATCCCTATTCGGGCGATGTGGATTCAACGACGACGGCCTCCATTGGCGGGCGCGCCGGCATTGCCGCGCCGCATCCGGTTGCGACTGTCGGTTCTGCCGACCATGCAGGCTACCAGCCGAACGCGAACTCCGATCAGTCGACCGCCATGCAATGGTCGCAACAGGGTGGTGCGCCCAATCAGGGCGCCTACGATCCCAATTACCGTTACCAGGGCCAGGACGTCGCGCGCGCCGACCTGGCGGCGCCCGGTCAGACCTATCCGGCCCAGAATTATCCGGCACAGACTTATCCTGCCCGGACTTACCCCGCCCAGAACACCGATTCCGTCACCACGTCTTCCGTCAGGCCGACGCCGCTTCCGCAGGACAACACCGCCAGTCAGGCGTTCGCCAAGGGCGACACCGGGGGTGTGCGCGGCTGGAGCGCAACCGGCGGCACCACGGTAACGCTGAGAAGCGGCGAAACGCTCTACAACCTCTCCAAGCGCTACGGCGTACCGGTCAACGCCTTGATGAAGGCGAACGGCATTGCCGACCCGACCCAGGCGCAGGCTGGCCAGAAGATCGTCGTGCCGACCTATGTCTACGGCCGCGATGTTCCGGTTTCCGCGCCGGACAACGACACGCGCACCCGCTATGCAAGTGCCGCGCGCGGCGCCCTTTATGCGCCGACCGCAGAGAACATTCCGGTTCCGGAGCCGCGTCCGCGCCATGTCGCATCCAGCACGCAGCGCCGCGACCAGCGCGCGGGCAACAACATGACGCAGCGCATGGCTTCTGCCGGTCCTGCCGTCGACCCCGTCGTGACGGCAACGACAAGCCGCGCGGCCAGTGAAACACCGCGTACCGCCGACAGGCCGACGCCCTACGTCAAGCCGTCCGCCAATTCCGCGAAGGTCGAGAACAAACAGGTTGCCGAGGTCGCACCCGCGCGTACCGGCATCGACCAGTTCCGCTGGCCGGTTCGCGGCAGGGTCATCTCGAATTTCGGCGACAAGGTCGCTGCGGGCCGCAACGATGGCATCGATATCTCGGTGCCCGAGGGTACGGCGGTCAAGGCGGCGGAAAACGGCGTGGTCGTCTATTCCGGCAGCGAACTCGAAGGCTTCGGCAACCTGATTCTGGTGCGCCACACCGGTGGATGGGTATCCGCCTATGCCCACAACAAATCGCTGGAAGTCGCGCGCGGAGACGAGGTCCGGCGCGGCCAGATCATCGCCCGTTCAGGCCGCTCGGGCGGCGCGGAAATGCCGAAACTTCATTTCGAACTGCGCCGCAATTCGGTGCCGCTCGATCCGGTCAAATATTTGGGCGGGGCCTAGGCCCCGGGGGGCATAAGAGAAAAAATGGACCTGACCAAAAACTGGCCCGCCATCGTGCGGGCCATTTTTTTGTGCCGCTCGGCGTCAGGACAACGATTTGCCAAGGCGTCCGGCGAGGTCCTGGATGAACTGCCAGGCGACGCGTCCGGAACGGCTGCCGCGTGTTGTCGACCATTCCAGCGCCTCGGCGCGCAGCGTTTGCGGTTCGACTTCAAGCCCGAAATGGCTGGCATAGCCGTCGATCATCGCCAGATAGTCGTCCTGGCTGCATTTGTGGAAGCCGAGCCAGAGGCCGAAACGGTCCGACAGCGACACTTTTTCCTCCACCGCCTCATGCGGGTTGATCGCGGTCGAGCGTTCGTTCTCTATCATGTCGCGCGGCAACAGGTGACGCCGGTTCGACGTCGCATAGAAGATGACGTTTTCCGGGCGTCCCTCGATGCCGCCTTCCAGTGCCGCCTTGAGCGATTTGTAGGACGTGTCGTCCGTGTCGAAGGACAGATCGTCGCAAAACAGGATGAAGCGCTCCGGCCTGCCGGCAAGGATGGACAGCAGTGCCGGCAGCGAGTGGATGTCCTCGCGGTGGATCTCGACGAGCTTCAATGTCTTGCCTGCGGCATTGACCGATTCATGCACGGCCTTGACCAGCGAGGACTTGCCCATGCCACGTGCACCCCACAGCAGGGCATTGTTGGCGGCGTGGCCGATCGCGAAGCGTTCGGTGTTTTCCTGCAGGATATCGCGCATGCGGTCGATGCCCTTGAGCAGCGGCAGTGCGACCCGGTTGACCTTTGGCACCGGTTGCAGCCAGCCGCCATCGGCATGCCAGACGAAGGCGTCGGCGGCATCCAGGTCTGGCTCGGGCGGAACCGGGGGAACCGCGCGTTCGATCAGGCTCGTCAGATGGTCGAGTTTTTCCACCAGTGCCCTTACTGCTTCGTCTGACAATTCGCTCTCCGTGTCGCGGCCCATTTTGCCGGCCCGCTCTACCATGCTGAAGCAATGGCGAAAAGCCGCACGCGCATGCGCGTGATTTGCGGTCGAACCTGATGTTGCGGGCCATTCTGCGCGTTTGCATTTGGCGGGCGGATAGCTATATTCCGCGCCACATCGGCACGGGCGCCCAAAAGGCATCTCGGACGGGATCCGGCCACGACAAGAACAATTCGAATTCAGGAGTAGCGGCGCATGTTTGTGACCCCGGCCTATGCCCAGACCGCTGGTGGCGGCGGCGAAATCATGATGAGCGTTCTTCCCTTCGTGCTCATCTTCGTAATCATGTATTTTCTGATCATCCGGCCGCAGCGCCAGCAGGCCAAGGCGCGCGACGCCATGCTTGCGGCGATCCGGCGCAACGACACCATCGTCACCGGTGGCGGCGTGGTTGGCAAGGTCACCAAGGTTATCGACGACGGCGAACTCGAGGTCGAGATCGCGACCGACACCAAGGTGCGTGTCGTGCGTTCGATGGTCGCCGATGTCAGGGTGAAGGGCGAACCGGCCAAGACGACCAAGCCGGCCAAGTAGCCGTCGGCCGGCCTATCTCCATGGCGCGCCCGTGCGCCATGGTACGCGCAACAATTCGGGTCTGGACAACCGCTCATGCTTTATTTCTCGCGCTGGAAGATCATTTCCATTCTGGTCGCCGTCCTTCTCGGCTTTGCTTATGCCGCGCCGAACCTGATGTCGTCGGACATGCGCGCCGGCATGCCGTCCTGGCTGCCGAACAGGGCCATGACGCTCGGGCTGGACCTTCAGGGTGGTTCGCACATCCTGATGCAGGTCGACGCCGAAACGTTGCGCACGGAAAAACTCTCCACGCTGGAAGACGACATACGTCGCACCTTGCGCGAGGCGCGTATCGGCTATCGTTTCTCCAAGTCCGGTGACAACGCCATCAACGTCAACATTCGCGAAGCAGTCGATGTCGAAGCCGCCAAGGACAAGCTTGAGGAACTGACGCGCCCCGTCGCCGGCGGCCTGTTCGGTCAGGGGCAGATCCGTGAAGTTTCGATGAGCGAACCCTCGACGGGCGTCATCCGCATGACGCTGACCGACGAGGGCATTACCAATTCGATGTCGCATGCCGTTACCCAGTCGCTGGAAGTGATCCGCAAGCGTATCGACGAACTTGGCACCACCGAACCGCTCGTGCAGCGCCAGGGTGACGATCGCGTGCTGATCCAGGTGCCCGGTCTCGACGATCCGACGCGTCTGAAGGCGCTTATCGGCCAGACCGCGAAACTGACTTTCCATCTCGTTTCCACGGAAATGTCGGCACAGGACGCGCTGACCAGCCGTGCGCCGGCCGGTACCAGGGTTCTCTACGAGGATTCGGATCCGCCAGTTCCCTATCTCATCGAAACCCGGGCCATGGTGGACGGCGAGAACCTGACCGATGCCCAGCCGGGCTTCGACCAGCGTACCAACGAGCCTATCGTCACCTTCCGCTTCGACACCAAGGGCTCCACCCGTTTCTGTCAGGTGTCGTCGGCCAATGTCGGTCGGCCCTTCGCCATCGTACTCGACGATCAGATCATTTCCGCGCCGGTCATCCGCGACAAGATTTGCGGCGGTTCGGGCCAGATCTCGGGCAATTTCACCGTCGAAAGCGCCAACGATTTGGCCGTATTGCTGCGCGCCGGCGCGCTGCCTGCCAAACTCGACGTGATCGAGGAGCGCACCGTCGGACCGGGCCTCGGCGCCGATTCCATCGAGGCCGGCCAGCTCGCCTCCATCGTCGGCGCGCTCGCGGTTATGATCTTCATGATCGTCGCCTACGGTTTCCTCGGCGTGGTCGCCAATCTGGCGCTGGTTGCCAACATTTCGATGATCATCGCCGTGCTGTCGGTTCTCGGCGCGACGCTGACACTGCCGGGCATCGCCGGCATCGTGCTCACCATGGGCATGGCCGTCGATTCCAACGTGCTGATCTACGAACGCATCCGGGAGGAAAGGCGGCTGGGGCGCAGTCTCATCCAGTCTTTCGACGCGGGTTTCAAGCACGCGCTTGCCACCATCCTCGATGCCAACATCACCACCCTGATCGCCGCCGTCATCCTGTTCTATCTGGGTTCGGGTCCGATCCGCGGCTTTGCCGTCACGCTCGCCATCGGCGTCATCACCACCGTCTTCACCGCCTACACCTTCACCCGGTTGATGGTTGCGTTGTGGGTGCGTTATCGCCGCCCGACCGATTTGCCGGCGCGCCTGCTCGGCATCATTCCCGAAGATACCAAGCTGCGTTTCATGCACTATCGCCGCTATGCCTTCCCGTTCAGCGGGCTGGCCGCGATCGCTTCCATCGTCCTGTTCTTTGTCGTCAGCCTCAATTTCGGCATCGATTTCAAGGGCGGAACGCTGATCGAGGTGAAATCGAAAGCCGAAGTAGCCGATGTTGCCGAAATTCGCAGCCGGCTTGGCGAACTCAACATTGGTGAGGTGCAGGTACAGGAATACGGTTCGCCGGCCGATGTGCTGATCCGTGTCGAAAGCCAGGAAGCCGGCGATCTCGCCGAGCAGAGCGTGGAGGCCAAGGTCCGCTCGACCCTGCAGGACGGCTACGATTTCCGCCGCGTCGAGGTCGTGGGCCCAACGGTCTCGGGCGAACTGGCCGAGGCCGGCACCATCGCCGTCATCGCTTCGCTCGTCGCGATCATGTTCTATATCTGGCTGCGCTTCGAGTGGCAGTTCTCGCTTGGCGCCGTCATCGCAACCCTGCACGACGTCATTCTAACCATCGGCATGTTCGCCGTCCTGCGGCTGGAATTCTCGTTGTCCTCCATTGCCGCGATCCTGACCATCGTCGGTTATTCCCTCAACGATACCGTCGTCGTCTACGACCGCATCAGGGAGAATCTACGCAAGTACAAGAAGATGCCGATCCCGCAATTGATCGATCTCTCGGTCAACCAGATGCTGTCGCGCACGATCCTGACCTCGGCAACGACACTGGTGGCGCTGTTCGCGCTCTATTTCCTGGGCGGCGAGGTTCTGGCTTCCTTCACCTTCGCGATGATCTTCGGCATTTTCGTCGGCACCTATTCCTCGATCTTCGTTGCCGCGCCCGTGCTGATCCTGTTCAATCTGCGTCCGGGACAGCTTGCGAAAACCGTGGAAGACGACGACGCGGTTGCCGCGGGTTCGACCGAGGGAATCTAGGCATTCGCCAAACCGCCAACATCGCGGGCCCGAGATGAGCGAACCGGACAAGCAGCGTAATCGGCCTTCGGCCGGCGGCTTCGAACTGCGCCCGGCGCACTTTCCCGGCCGTGCCCCTCTCGACGCCTATGGCAATGGCGGTTTCCGTTTTGCCGACATGAGCCATCGCGGAAGCCTGCTGCTGTTGCCGAGCGGCATCTATGCCTGGAACATCGGTTCGCCCGGCGACCTTTCCTTCGACGCCTTTGCACAGGTTGTCGCCGAAGCCGCCCAGGTCGAAGTGCTGCTTGTCGGCACCGGTTTGGATCTCGTGCCCTTGCCGGAGGAATGGCGGCGCTCCTTCCGCGAACTGGCGGTTTCCGCCGACGCGATGGCGACGGGCGCGGCGGTGCGCACCTTCAACGTGCTGCTGGCCGAGGGCAGGGCGGTTGCCGCGGCTCTCATCGCCGTTTGACATCGTGTGCCTTCGGATGATGGGCTCGTACGCATGACCGACGCACGCACTTGCCTCGACCTGCTGCGCACCGCCGATCCGGACCGATATCTCGCATGCCTCTGGCTGCGCGGGGACTGGCGCGATCCAATTTCCGCGCTCTATGCCTTCAACGCCGAGATCACCCGTATTCCTTCGCTGGTCTCGGAGCCGGCACCCGGCGAGATCCGCCTGCAATGGTGGCGCGAAGTGATCGGCGGCGAACGCGATAGCGGCGACCACCCAGTCGCCGTCGCGCTCCTCAAGGCCATCGAACGCCATGACTTGCCGGTTGCGTCATTCGATGCCTATCTCGAGGCACGCATTTTCGATCTCTATCACGACCCCATGCCGGACAGGGCGATGTTCGAAGCCTATGCCGGCGAAACGGCGAGCGCGCTCCTGGTCCTTGCGGCGCAATGCGCAGGGGCGGAGCGGTCGACACAATTGGCAGATGCCTGCGGCCATGGCGGCGTGGCGCAGATTGTTGCCGCCGTCCTGCGGGCCTTGCCGATGCATCGCCGGATGCAGCGATGCTACATCCCGGCCGATATTCTGACGGTTTACGGATTGAACGCCCGGACCTGGCTGGACGAAAAGCCGGACGAACGCCATTTGAATGTGCTGATTGCCATGACCGCATGGGGTCATGCGCATCTGGAAAAGTCGCGCGGTGCGATTTCCGGCCTTCCAGTCCGGCTCAAGCCTGTCTTCCTGCCCCTGGCGGCGGTCGGGACGTACCTTGAACGTACTGGCCGCAAGGGGCTTCGCGTGTTGTCGGAGCCGCTCGACATCTCTCCGCTCGGGCGTCAGTTCCTGTTCGCCAGGGCGGCTTTGCTGGGCCGCTAATCGGCCACGCGGCGACGGTGTTCAGTCCAGGTCCTTGATCCAGCCGATGAAAAGATCGGCGGCCTCCCGCCACTGGCTTGCCAGCATCAGATCGTGTGGCGCGTCCTTGACGATGACACAGGCTCCGCCAAGGCCGCGCGCCGTCGCCTCCTGAGAGGCCGGCGAGAACAGGAAATCCTTCTCCGCACCGACCACCATGACCGGGATCCCCGGATCGAAACGCCAGGCAAGCCCAAGGCCAAGCATGTCGAGATAGCCGAGATAGGATTCGTCGCCGAGTTTCGCCGTGAAGGCCTCGGCGGCATCCCTTGTAACATCGGCTTCCAGAAACAGTGCCTGCGCGCGCTCGGGCGCGCGTACGATCGGGTAGAGCGTCCATCGCAGATTGGCTTCGGCGAAGATCAGGGGATGGCGCAACGCCACCTTGATTGTCGCCGGCCAAACGCCGTTCCACGGTACGGTCGCGAGCAGTCCCGCCGCCGCAAGCCTGTTTCCCGACCGCTTCATGACATGCTGGGTAACCAGCCCTCTCATGGAATGGCCGATGATGACCGGCTTTGCCTCCAGCGTGCCGACAACGCTCAGGACGTCTTCGACGTAATCTGCGATCCGGTTGAAGCGCATGGACTTGACCGCCGGGCTGTTGCCGTGGCCGCGCAGATCCAGCGCCACCACGTTGAGGCCGTTTTCTGCGAAATGATCGAAGAAGTATTCCTGCCAGCACCATGCGCCGTGCCACGCGCCGTGCACGAACAATACGGGCGGGTGTTGCGATCCGCCTTTCGCATCCTTTCGATAGATTTCGAGTTTGTTCCCGGCCATGACGCGTCCTCCCCGCACAAGCATTGCCGCAATCGCAGGCTTTGGCAATCTGGAGAGAACGTATGGGCGGCTTCGGCGCGGATGTCGCTAACGGCGGCATATTCCATCACATTGCTTGCCTTGCCTTTGACGTAAAGGTAAGAATTCCGAATGTCCCTGGGCGTTCTCGTCATTCTTGTCGTGGCCGGCGTTTCGCTGGTTGTTGCCGTTGTCGCTTTCTCCGGCGTGTCGCATGCCGTCCGGCTCGACAGCCTGGCGCAGGCGCGCAACTTGCTGGAGATCGAGTTTCCGCAAGCGAAGCTGGGCGAGGGGCTTCTTGCGGGCGACGGCAGGGCGGCATTTTTTCGTTCCGGCAATGATCGCATCGCCGTGGCGGCCGCCTTTGGAGACCGTTTCGTCCTCCGCCTTTACGAATCCTCCGCCATCCGCGACTTCGACGTTTCGGAAGACGGGGCGACGAAAATCCGTTTCAACGATTTCACTTTCCCGGCTTTGCGGTTACGTTTTGCCAGCAAGGCGGACGCAGACAATCTTGCCGTATGGCGGGACGCAAACGGGCTGGAGGAGAAAAATGCCTGATTTTCCAAGCGTTACCCAGCTCGCCATTCCGTTTTTTATTCTCGCCATGCTTGCCGAGATCGTCTTTGTGCGTTTCTTCAAGGCGAAGGGTGAGTTCGAGACGCGCGATACGCTGACAAGTCTCATGATGGGTGTTGGCAATGTCGCGATGGGCCTCGTCTTCGGCTTCATCTCCTACGGCATCCTGACGTGGTTCTGGCAGTTCCGCTTCGCCGATCTGGGCGTTTCCTGGTGGGTGGGCCTGGGCGCCTTCCTCATCGACGACCTGCGCTATTACTGGTACCACCGCATTGCCCATCGCATGCGCTGGTTCTGGGCCGAGCACATCAACCACCATTCCAGTCAGCATTACAATCTGTCGACCGCGCTCAGGCAAAGCTGGACGGGCAGCTTCACGGGCGCGGTGCTGCTGCAGGTGCCGCTGGTGCTGCTCGGCGTGCACCCGGCTTTCCTCGCCTTCGTCTATGGCTTCAATCTGGTCTACCAGTTCTGGATTCACACCGAGACGATCGGCAAGATGCCGCGCTGGTTCGAGGCGGTGATGAACACGCCATCGCACCACCGCGTCCACCACGCCACCAATCCGCGCTATCTCGATGCCAATTATGCCGGCACGCTGATCGTCTGGGACAGGATGTTCGGCACTTTCGTGCCCGAGCTGGAAGAGGACCGGCCGCACTACGGCATCGTCAAAAACATCGGCACGTTCAATCCGCTCCGCGTCGCCTTCCACGAATGGGTGGCGATGCTGAAGGATGCCTTTTCGCCGGGCCTCACCTTCGGCCAGCGCCTGCGCTATCTGTTCATGCCGCCGGGCTGGAGCCATGACGGCAGCCGCAAGGGTTCCGACGATCTCAAGGCCGATTATGTGCGTGCCAATCCCTCCAGTGCCGGAATGCCTGGCCTTCCCGGCGCCGAAGTGCTGGACAAGCGCCTTGTACCGGGCGAGTAGTCACGACCTGCGTCAAGGGGAGAGGCAATGACGGATACGAGCGCCGAAGCGATCATCGAACTTCTCGGCCTGGAGCCGCACCCCGAGGGCGGGTATTTTCGCGAGACCTTTCGCGACCCCGCCAGGGTGGATGGCCGGAGTGCCTCAACCTCGATCTATTACCTGCTGAAGGCCGGAGAGCTTTCGCGCTGGCATCGCGTCGATGCGGCAGAGATCTGGCATCATTATGCCGGCGCGGCGCTCGAACTCACGAAGAGCAGCGGGCAGGGCGAGCGCGTGCGGGAAGTCCTCGGGATCGACCTTGCAGCGGGCCAGCGCCCGCAGATCGTCATCCCCACCGGTGTCTGGCAGACGGCGAAAAGCATGGGCGAGTGGACGCTGGTCGGCTGCACGGTGGCGCCGGGTTTCAAGTTTTCCGGCTTCGAAATGGCACCTGCGGGCTGGGAGCCATAGGCAGGATGCGGCAGCTAGGTAATGAATCTAGTTGAGTTCATACCCTGCTATTTGTTTCCAGGCAGTAACCGCATACCGGTCAGTCATGCCTGAGACAATATCCGTCATTTGCACGCATAAATCATAGGGGGACCTGGAAGCTTTCGATGTTATTTCTCTTGGAAGAAGTGCGTAAAGTGCGAGTTGCCTTGAGCCAATCGCATAGTCACCATTAGTTCGCAGCGATTCAAAAACGTCTGAGTAAGCGCTCATGAGATTGTGGATGATATTATATCCGCCGATTTCAATTTCCAATTTTTTTCGTTCAACATAAATCTTGTCTCTACAGGTATTGGAAATATCTTTGATATTGGATTTGTATTTTCCGTAGTCGAGAAGGTTTCCATCAAGTGTGCCAGTTATGATCTGGTCGTATTTCTGAATAAAAGTGCTGACCACGTCTTCGATGAGCGAGGAGATGGCGGCTGATCGCAGATAAGAAATTCTGTCCGACTCGTGATCTTTTTGGATTGAATCATAGTTCTGTCGATACTTGCTGATTGTCACATTCATAAGCAAATCTTCGCCACGCTTGAAGGAAATAACTCCCATTTTGACAGCATCTTCGATGTCGGTTGTGCGGTAGCATATGTCGTCAGCGCATTCGGAGAGGAACGAAAGTGGGTGCCTGCAGTAGTCAAGGTACATTACATTTTTTGAATCGAGCTTTTCGTGGCGTCTACGAAGGAGACCCAATTCCTCGGCGATCGTCTTGAAATCCTGCCGGTCAGCCATCAGCGTACCGAACTTCTGCTTCTTGTATATTTTTTTTCCAACCGTTGCGGTGAATGGATACTTCATAAACGATCCAATCACTGGAAAGGTGAGACGTAGTCCGCCATCGTGACGCCAGTTCTGCAGTTGGGTCACAATGCGAAAAGCCTGCGCATTTCCGTCAAATAGCTCGAAATCGTGGCGATGTTCTTTGATCTTGAGTGCCTCAGATATCAAAGAGTTTTTCTTGTGCTCAGTGAACCACGCGCGTATCGCGTATTCGCCAACATGCCCGAAGGGTGGGTTCCCGAGATCGTGAATTAAACACGCTGCGTGGACAACGTCACCAATAGCTCCTGGTTCGAACTCGTCTGGAATGTGCTTGCCACGCTTCAACCAGGAACCAATTAACCTGCCCAGAACGCGTCCGACATACGAAACCTCAATGCTGTGGGTCAGGCGGTTCCGCATGTAATCACTGTTGGGAAAGGCACGAACTTGTGTTTTTCCTTGTAGGCGGCGGAATGCAGACGAATAGATGATACGCTCAATATCGTCTTGGAAGTTGGATATACCGGATGTCTTGTCATGACTGAAACCCGGAATGTACTTGTTTTGATCGGAGCTACCGATCAGGTGTTCGTAGTGAAAGCGCTTCTCTACAAGAAGCTTGTCCCATTGCATTGTTTTTGAAGAAAAATTCAAAGCCGCCCCTCCCTGTGCATCTAGTATACACGATGCTACCTTGGGTAGTAAATTAGCGCTCATGCTAAATAAAATGAATACCAAACTTACAAAACGGAATTCGAGCTATCGAACAGCCCGTCACTCGTTTGTTGTTGTTCAAATGTCGAAGATGCTGGACATTGGCTGATACGGGCTACTTGCGTGGGCTTGTAAGCAGTGCAGCATTGATCTGGCCAGTCCGATGGCGAATCCCTATACTTGCAGGGAAGGAACGGCAAAGAGGCATCGATGCAAGCATCGCAATTCACCGGACTTTCGGACAACGATCGCGAGATTGTCGCCCTGCTGGAAACGGCGCTCGAAAAATTGCGCAGCGGCACGGCAACCCGAAAACGGGTTCGCGGCCATCTCGAATCAGCTCTCAAATGCCTGCGCGACACGCGCGAGTCGATCCCGCCCTCGGAATTGAACTCCGCCAATGACGGCTGAATGCGTCTGATCCAGTCCGTCTGAACCGGTACATCTCGCCCTTTCCAAAGGGGGCGGAGCCTCCTTTGCCCGCACCGGTGCAGGTCATTTCGTCCATACGGCAATTCCATAGGCGTGGATATCTTGTCCGCGAAGCTTCCGTTCAACCTGCGTGTGGTGTCGCGCGGTCTCGCCCGGTGCTAACAGCGCAGGCGTGACGGGGCGTGAACTCTTCCGGAGGGTACCTGAATGAAAAATCTGCCTTTTGCGTTTCTTGCCTTTGGCGTGCTTTGCATCATCGTCGGCATGGCCTACGGCATCCACATGGCGATCCAGCAGGATTTCGCCACGGCGCCGGCGCATGCGCACCTTAACCTGCTCGGCTTTGTCTTGAGTGCCATCTTCGCTTTCTACTACCACCTCGTGCCCTCTGCGCAGGGACCGACGGCATGGGCGCATTTCGTCGTTCATGCGGTTTCGGTGGTGCTGATGTTCCCTGGCATCATCCTGGCCGACACCGGTCATGGTGACGGTCTTGCCAAGGTCGCATCGCTTCTTGCCATCCTTGCCATGCTGATCTTCGCCTGGATCCTGCTGAGGAACCGCGTGCCGAAATCGGTGCAAGCCTGACCGCATCGCGTTGCCCGGCCCACGCGCCGGGCATCTTCCCTGTTGTCAGCACTCCCTGGAATGTGCTGCTAACATGATGTTTTCATTGGTGAAATAAACGAACATCGCTTGCCGGTGCGGCAAGGTCATGTTGCAATACACCCGTCATGAACCGACGGAGGGTGCGACATGCATGCAAGCGAAGGGTTCCGCCGGCAGATCGAGGGCTACGGTCTGACGACGGCGCAGATTTACTACCGGATGCCGGATTGCCAGTCGATGATCCAGCAATTCATCTGGCAGGAATACGATCTGTGGCCGAAATTCCCGGAACTGAAAAAGTTCCTCTCCTTCTGGGTAAAGGAGATCGAGGGGCCGCTTCATTCGGTGACCGTCGCGCACCAGCGCCTGATTCGCCCGTCCGAAATCCGCGCGGTCGACGGCGAGTTCGTGCTGCACTGACGTTTCAGGAATTGCGCGGCCGCGCTATTCCGCCGCGACGCTGGCCGCACTGCCCGCGAGCCATGCCTGGAACTCGGCGAGTGCGCGCGCCGAAAGGGCGCGTTTGCGCGCCAGCGTCTTTTCCTTGCCCTTGAACCTCTTGCCGTCAGCGGGCCTGGGGACCTCGACCGGCGGGAAAAGGCCGAAATTGACGTTCATCGGCTGGAAGGAGCGGCCCGTATTGCTGGTGCCGTCCTCGTCGAAAGACACGTGGCCGCCCGTAATATGGGCGAGCAGCGCACCAAACGCCGTCGTGGGCGGCGGCGGCGAAACCGGCAGGCCAAGCAGTTCGCATGCCGCAAAACGCCCGGCAATCAGCCCCATCGCCGCCGATTCCACATAACCTTCGCAGCCGGTGATCTGGCCGGCGAAGCGAACGCCCGGACGGCTCTTGAGTTGCAGCGTGGCGTCCAGCAATTGCGGCGAATTGAGATAGGTGTTGCGATGCAGGCCTCCGAGGCGGGCGAAATCGGCATTTTCCAGGCCCGGAATGGTGCGGAAGATGCGCACCTGTTCGCCATGCTTCAGCTTCGTCTGGAACCCGACCATGTTGTAGAGCGTGCCGAGCGCATTGTCCTGCCGCAACTGAACGACGGCATAGGGCTTGACGTCCGGCTTGTGCGCATTGGTCAGCCCCATCGGCTTCA
>JAGRLL010000087.1 GCA_020441855.1 Nitratireductor sp. | reverse complement strand
TCTTCCGCGCCGACGCCGGGATAGGCGCCTGCGGTATCGACCAGCGTGATGACGGGAATGCCGAAACGGTTGGCAAGCTCCATGATCCGGACCGCCTTGCGGTAGCCCTCCGGCCGGGCCATGCCGAAATTGTGCTTCAGCCGGCTCTCGGTGTCATTGCCCTTTTCGTGGCCGATGATGGCGACGGACTGGCCGTCGAAGCGGCCGAACCCGGCAACGATTGCCTTGTCCTCGCCGAAGTAACGGTCACCCGACAGCGGCATGAAATCGGTCACGAAAGCTTCCAGGTAATCCCTGAAATGCGGACGGTCGGGATGGCGCGCGATCTGTGTCTTGTGCCAGGGCGTCAGCTTGGAATAGAGGTCGGCCAGCGTTTCGCTCGCCTTGATCTCCAGCTTCTCGATTTCGCCCGATAGATCGACATTGTCGTCATCCTTGGCCACGTCGCGCAATTCGTGGATCTTGCCCTCGATATCTGCGACCGGCTTTTCGAATTCGAGATAGCTACGCATTCACCAGACTTCGTTGTTTTTCAGAATTCTTGTTACGGGCCACGGCTTGCAAAAGCGCTTGTCGGTGGCGGCCTCCAAATCGGGCGGCACACTGGCTTTTGAGGGCAATAATGTCAACATTTTGTACAGCGGCGAATAATTGCCGTGCAAAGCCGGTTCAGCCCCTTGATTGCGCCAGCGGATGGCCTTCCTCGACCAGCCGGCGAAGCCGCTCGTCCAGGACGTGGGTGTAGATCTGCGTCGTGGAAATGTCGGCGTGTCCGAGCAATTGCTGCACGACGCGCAGATCCGCGCCGTTGGCGAGCAGATGGCTGGCAAAGGCATGGCGCAGCACGTGCGGCGACAGTTTCGCCGCGTCGAGGCCGGCGCGCACCGCGAGGTCCTTGAGGTCGCGCGCAAAGGCCTGCCGCGTCACGTGCCCTTCGGCCGAGGAAGAGGGAAACAGGAAATCCGCCGATTTCAGCTTTCCCTTCGTCTCATTGCCGGCCTGCTTGCGCGCCGCCAGATAGTCGCCGATGGCGGCCTTGGCGCGGTCCGACAGCGGCACGATGCGTTCGCGCCCGCCCTTGCCGACAATGGTGAGAAAAGGCTGGCTCGGCTTGGCGGCGCTCGCCGGAAGGCTGACCAGTTCGCTGACCCGCATGCCGGTCGCATAGATCGTCTCGACCAGCGCCAGCATCCGCGCCGCGCGCATCCTTGCGCCGGGTTGCCTTGCCGCTTGCGCCTCGTGTTCGGCCTGGCCGATCAGCCGGTCGACCTCCTCGATGCTCATCACCTTGGGAAGCGGCCTGCCGGGCTTGGGCGCCGAGACCGGTCCGCTCGGGTCCTCGTCCCGCAATCCTTCCGCAAACAGGAAACGATGAAATTGCCGGACAGCCGACAGGTGCCTGGCCTGCGTGGAGGCGGCGAAGCCGGCACGCGCCAGTGCTTCCATGTGGGTGCGGATATCGTCGGCCTGCGCCGATTTGAAATTCTTGCCCGCGTCCGCAAGGAAGGTCGCATACGCCTCCAGGTCCCGCGCATACGATTCGAGCGTGTTCTTCGCCGCGCCGCGTTCCGCGCTCATCATCTCCAGGAAGTTTTCGATCAGATGGCGCATGGCCCGCGCCCGCCTCGGTTCCTGACCGCCTATTGCGGTTTCAGCTTGGCCGGCGGGATGCGCACCGTCATCTCGCGCTGGTTCGGCTCGACCATGGTGGCCAGCGCCACCATGCCGCCATAGATGCCGCCGGCGATGATCGCACAAACGACCAGAAATCGAATCAGACTCGGCATGAACCCGTCCCCGTACGCTCGCGCCGCCCCGCGCTTCCGCCACTCGTCCTCGGAGCCTTTATGGGAAAACCGCCGGTAAATGGCAAGGCTGGCGGACCGGCGGCACCTTGCGAGCCGTTCCCGCCCGGCCTTGCCACTTGACGAAACCACGTCGATGGTATGCAACCGCGACACATTTTGCGCGGCGCTCGCATGCCGCCGCGAAGCCCGTGAGCGCGAACACGAAACCAGCACCGCCGGGCGCGAAAGACGGACGGATGAAAAAGGCAGACCGTATCCACGACATCAGGCAGGCGCTTGGCGGACGCAGCATCGTCTTCGTCGGCATGATGGGTTGCGGCAAATCGGCGATCGGCCGGCTCGCCGCCGCCGAACTCGGCCTGCCCTATTTCGATTCCGACGCGGAGATCGCCGCCGCCGCGGACATGAGCATATCCGAGATCTTCGAGCGATTCGGCGAGGACTATTTCCGCAAGGGCGAGGAACGGGTCATCGCCCGCCTGCTTGGCGAGGGTCCATGCGTCCTGTCGCTCGGCGGTGGCGCGTTCATGTCCGCCGAGACGCGCGGCGAGATTGCGAGGAACGCCATATCGATCTGGCTAAAAGCCGACATCGACCTGCTGCTCAGCCGCGTCATGCGACGGCCCGGCACGCGTCCGCTTCTGGCGCAGGGCGATCCCCGTGCAAAGCTGGTCGAACTGACCGAAAAGCGGGAGCCGGTCTACGCGCTCGCCGACCTTCACGTCGAATCCTCGCGCATGTCCAAGAAACAGACCTGCGACAACGTACTCAAAAGCCTCCAGACCTGGCTGGAGGAACATGGCGCCGACAAGCGCCTCGCGGATGCAAGATGACACAGACCATTACCGTTGAACTCGGAAAACGTTCCTATCGCATCGACATCGGCCCGGGGCTGATCGCCGGCGCTGGTGAAGCCATCGCGGCCCTGCGTCCCGGCGTGCGCTGCGCCATCGTCACCGATGACAACGT
The DNA here is from genome assembly GCA_020441855.1 of Nitratireductor sp. Taxonomy (GTDB): domain Bacteria; phylum Pseudomonadota; class Alphaproteobacteria; order Rhizobiales; family Rhizobiaceae; genus BOKV01. The sequence goes on along the minus strand of JAGRLL010000087.1, from coordinate 2,753 downwards.
CAACGCAGCCCAAGGCGACATCCTGCGCGCCTCGCTCGACGCCGCCGGCATCGCCCACACCACGCTGAGCGTGCCGCCGGGCGAACAATCCAAAAGCTTCGCCATGTTCGAAAGGACAGTGAACGGCCTGCTCGAGGCAAGACTGGAAAGAGGCGATCTCGTGGTCGCGCTGGGTGGCGGGGTCGTCGGCGACCTTGCGGGCTTTGCCGCTTCGGTGGCACGGCGCGGCATGGATTTCGTCCAGATTCCGACCTCGCTGCTCGCCCAGGTCGATTCTTCCGTCGGCGGCAAGACGGGCATCAACGCACCCTCGGGCAAGAACCTCGTTGGCGCCTTCCATCAGCCGGTGCTGGTGCTGGCCGACACGGGCGCGCTGGCGACGCTTTCCCCGCGCGAGTTCCGCGCCGGCTATGCCGAAGTGGTCAAATACGGCCTGATCGACCGCCCGGACTTTTTCGAATGGCTGGAGCGAAGCAGCGACGAGATCTTTGGTTCCGATCCCGCGTCGAGCCCGGCGCTTGCCCGCGCCATCGCCCAAAGTTGCCGCGCCAAGGCCGAGATCGTCGCAGCCGACGAGACCGAGAAGGGACAACGCGCCCTGCTCAATCTGGGGCATACCTTCGCCCATGCGCTGGAAGGTGCGTGCGGTTATGACGGCGCCCGCCTGGTCCACGGCGAGGCCGTTGCCATCGGACTTGTGCTGGCGCACGAATTCTCCAATCGGATGAACCTTTGCGATGCCGATTCGGTGCTTCGCGTTCGCCGCCATCTCGCGAAAGTCGGCCTGCCGACGAGCATAGGCGACATTCCCGGCCAGAACGAACCGGGCAAGGCGCTGGACGCCGAGACGCTCGGCCGGTTCATCGCCCAGGACAAGAAGGTCAAGCGTGGCCGCCTTACCTTCATTCTTACAAAAGGCATCGGCCAGTCCTATATTGCCGATGACGTCCCCCCCGATGAAGTACTTGCTTTCCTGAAGGAAAAACTGACCCCGCCCGGGAAAAATCCGTCATGACGCCCGAATACTGGATCCTGCTCTCCGCCATTGTTGCCCTGATCGTGGCCTCCGCCTTCTTTTCCGGCTCCGAGACCGCGCTCACCGCCGCCTCGCGCGCGCGCATGCACCTGCTTGAAAAGAATGGCGATGCACGCGCCGCGACCGTCAACGCGCTCATCGCAAGGCGCGACCGGCTGATCGGCGCGCTGCTGATCGGCAACAATCTGGTCAACATCCTGGCTTCCGTTCTAGCCACCTCTTTCTTCCTGAAGATGTTCGGCGATTCCGGCCTGGCGATCGCCACCGTCGCCATGACGGTCGTCATCGTCATCTTCGCGGAGATCACGCCCAAGAGCTGGGCGATTTCCAGCGCCGACAAGTTCGCGCTCGCCGTCGCCCCCGCCGTCAATCTCATCGTCACCGTGCTGACGCCCTTCGCCAGCGTGACGAGCTTCATCGTGCGTGTGTTGCTGCGCCCCTTCGGCATCCGCTTTGACGACGCCCAGTCGATGCTGAGCGCGCACGAGGAAATTCGCGGCGCCGTCGAGGTGCTCCACCGCGAGGGTTCGGTCGTGCGCGATGACCGCTACCGGCTCGGCGGCATCCTCGACCTGCACGAACTGGAAGTCTCCGACGTGATGATCCACCGCACCAAGATGCTGTCGATCAATTGCGACGATCCTGTCGATTCGATCGTGCGCCAGATTCTCGACAGCCCCTATACGCGTATCCCGGTGTGGAAGAACGAAGTCGAAAACATCATCGGCATCGTCCACGCCAAGGACGTGCTGCGTTTTGTCGGCGCGAACGAGGATCTGTCGAAATTCGACATCATGAAGATCGCCGCCAAGCCGTGGTTCGTGCCAGAGACGACGACGCTGCAGGACCAGCTCAATGCTTTCCTGCGCAAGAAGGCGCATATCGCGCTGGTTGTCGACGAGTACGGCGAGGTCAAGGGCCTCGTCACGCTTGAGGACATCCTGGAGGAGATCGTCGGCGAGATCGCGGACGAGCACGACGTCGAGGTTTCCGGTGTCCAGACCCAGGCCGACGGTTCGGTCATCGTCGACGGCTCTGTGCCGATTCGCGATCTCAACCGAGCGCTGGACTGGGAACTGCCCGACGACGAGGCGACCACCGTCGCCGGCCTTGTCATTCATGCCGCGCAGACGATCCCCGAGGAAAAGCAGGCCTTTACCTTCTACGGCAAACGCTTCGTCGTCATGCACCGCGAGAGGAACCGCCTGACACAATTGCGCATCAGGAATTTATAGCTGTCACAAGGGAACTCAGGCTTCCGCCGGCGCCCCTTCTTCCGGAGATCGGGCGTCGATCGCCAGGGCGTGCAGGCCGGCCTCCAGCTCTTCGGCGGCAAGCGCATTGATCGCACGGTGACGCTCGACACGGCTCATGCCGGTAAATGCGTCGGCCACGATCCGTACCCGCAGATGCGTTTCGCCGCTGCCGTCGAAAGCATCATGGTCGTCGCCGTGATGATGCCCGGCATGCAGATGGCTCTCGTTGACGATCTCGAGCTTGCTGGGGCTGAACGCCTGTTCGAGTTTGGCCTTGAGATTGCTGGAAGCGCCCATGGCGGAACTCCGGTGGAATCGTTTCGTTAGGATCACGCAAACGCCCCTTTTGCGTAGCACTGGAGCGAATGTCAATTCTTGAGAATGGGGGACGTGAGTCCCATAATCCGTCGATGAACACCTCCTCGAAATATTTCGACAAGATCAGGATCGGCAAGCGCGGC
>JAGRLL010000086.1:10035-63568 GCA_020441855.1 Nitratireductor sp. | reverse complement strand
CCAGCTTCGACGAGAAGTCGGCCCCGCCGATGAACACCTGCCACGATACAGACCACGACATCACGCGACCCCGAAGAGCGACAGCAGGCCGGCGATCATGCCGGACGAATAGCCGCCGCCGGCCGCAACTTTCTTGCACGTCACCGAATAGCCGAGCACGAAGGGCCGGCCGTCGCGCATCAGATGCGAATGGCTTTCCGAAATGCGCGTGATCGCGAAGGTGCCCAGCCGCGTGCCGTCGCCCCGCATCAGCGGGAAGCGCATGCCCGAGCGGCGCATCGAGTGCAGCGTTTCGAGCTGGCTTAGCCCGCCGATCCGGGTTGGCAGCAATTGCCCCGAAATGGTTATCTCGTCGGCGCCTTCGCCCATGAACTCGGAAGGCTCCAGCCCGCCGATCACCGGCTTGGCGGCAAGGTCGGCCGAGGCCTGGCGCTCGACCGCGTCGGCGTTGAAAGGCCGCGTGTCCATGGTGACGGAACCCAGCATGTATAGCATTTGTTACCTCACGCCGCGCAACGCCCGCGCCCGCCTGGTCGGCGGGCAGGCTGGCTGCGGCTCCGGTTGGGCGGCCTTTCGGCCGACCGCCTCTTCGGCGGCTTTGGAGGCATGCAGGAGCGAAGAGCGCCCGGCGCCCATGCGCCGCCCCGTCGGAGCGCCAGCGAGCGCATAGGGCCGACGCCCGTCATGCGCGAAGCGGTGCGGCGCGCGAGACATGATCATGCCACGCTCCATTCGGTATCAGCCTGGAGACCGCGAAGCGCTTCCTTCAGTTCGCCGCCGAGTTGTTCGGCGATCTGGCGCGCCGCAGCGGCCGGGTCACGCACGCCCTGGACGATGATGTCGCCGACGCTGATCTGGTAGGACGGCGCGCCGGCGCGGCCGCCGGCGGCCATGCGGGCGGTCGATTGCGCGTCGTGCACGTACCCGTTGCGCGCCGCCGTGATCAGTTCCGGCCCGTGTTCGCCGGTCAGGTAGGTTCGCCCCGCGACGATCGGCCCGCCGGCGGCACGCGCGCCGTCGACGCCGGGCGAGGCGGTAGAGCCGCCGGAGAGGTAACCCCTCACCGTGGCAACCGCCGACTTGGCCTTGGCGGCCGCGCTCGACGCAAGCCCCCCGACAAAACCGAGAATGCTGCCGGTAAGCGACTTGATGCCGTCGAGCAGCGCCTGGGCGAGCCGGCGGCCCGCATCGCGGAAGCCGGCCTCGGCCTCGGCCGAGTAGTCGTTCATCGTGAAGATTTCGGAAAGCCAGCTACCGATGCCGCCGGCCGCCGACTTGATGCCGGCGAGGATTTTGCCGGGCAGGGCGGAAGCCATCGCGACGATGCTGTCGATCGAGGCGGAGACGGCGGCCGGGTCGAGGCCGAGCGCGCCAGCAATGTCGACGATTTTTTGCTTCGCCCAGCTTCCCAGCGCGCCCGCGATCGAGGCCAGCGCCGAGCCGATGATCTCGGCGAAGCCGGAAACGAAATTGGAAATCGGTTCCCAATAATTGTAGATCGCCAGCGCCACGCCGGCGACTGCGAGGATGATCGCCGCAATCGGCGCGGTGATGGCGGTTGCCGCGCCGGCAATGGCGCCGACAACCGAGACGATGCCCGAAACGATGCCGGCGAAAATGCCGCCGCCGCCGACCGCCGAAAGCATGGTCGCGCCGAGGATGGCAAGCCGGATTTGCTTCATTGCCCCGACGATCAGCCCGGCGCCCTTCGCCACACCGATTGCCGCGTCGATCGCGCCGCCCTTCATGAACAGGAAGGCATAGCGCGCGGCCAGCGTGGCGATCCGCAAGCCGACAAGGCCGGCGGTCAGCGCCACGATGGCGGCGGTCGCATGGGGCGAGGCGCGCGCAACGCCCGTGATGGCGCCGACGATCGGGCCGATCACTTCCATCAGACGATTGAGGCCCGGCAGGAGCGCCGAGCCGATGGCGATGCCCAGCGCCTCGAATCTGTTTCTCAAGGCTTGAAGCTGGTACTTGGTGGTCGATGCCACCCTTTCGAATTCTTCAGTCGCTGACCCGAGATAACTTGCCTTGTCCGCGACAGACCCCAGCGCCTGTTCAAGCAATTGCGCGTTGTCGATCAGTGGCGCGATCGCGCGCGCCTCGTCGCCGAAGAGCTGGCTGATCGTCGATGCCTGCACCTCTTCGGGCAATTTGCGGATCGCCTCGATCACGCGCATCGTCGTGCCGACAGCATCCTTCTGCATGTCGGCGGCGACCTTCCTTGCGTCGAGGCCGAGTTTCTTGAAGGCGGTGCGCTGGGCCTTCGTCGCGGCCTCGCCCTTGACCAGCGCCTTGCCCATGTTGCGGAACGAAGTCGCGGCGACGTTCGCCTCGGCGCCGGCGGCGATCATGGCGGAACCGAAAGCGGCCGTCTGCTCGGCCGTGAAGCCGTATTGCTTGCCGACCGACCCGACCCGGCGCATGAAGTCGATCAGGTCGGGCGCCGAAGACGCCGACGTGTTGGACAGGTAGTTGATGGCATCGGCAAGCGCGCCCGTCTCGGCGACGGTCAGGCCCAAGGCGGTCTTGATCTTGGCGAGCGCTTCGCCCGTCTGTTCGGCCGTCATGTCGAAGGCGACGCCGACCTTGACCGCCAGTTCGGCGAATTCGGTCAGTTCGTCGCCGGCCATGCCGGCCTGGCCGGCCGCGGCAACGATCGCGGCAATATCCTTGGCCGCCATCGGCAGGCGTTGCGACATTTCAAGGATCTGGTCGCCGAGCTTCTCCAGCCCGTCCGGCTCGTCGAAGTCGACGACCTTGCGCACATCGGCCATGGCGCTTTCGAACTCGATCGCCGCATTGATCGGCGCGGTGATGGCGCGCTTGAGCATGTAGGCCATGGCGACCGCGTCGAGCATCTGGGCGCGGGTTGCGGCCATCGCCTTTGCGTTCGCCATCTGCATGTCGCGCAGCCGGCCGACCGACTGCGCCACGGCGCGGGCCGGGGCGGTCGCACGGTCGACAAGCGAGACAACCAGTTGCGCGGTTAGCGTGCTCATGCCAGTTTTACACCCTTGGAGGTTGTTTCATGCGCAAGGCATTGATGGCAGGAATGTTGCTCGCCGGCGTTGCGGCGGGCGGGGCGAAGGCCGCGTCGGTGCGCGACCTCGCCGACGCCGTCGAACTGCATTTGGTGAAGGCGAAGGCGTTCGCGGCCGTGAGTTGCAAGCGCGACGACTATGCCGGCCACGAATTCGTGCTTTGCCGGCCGGCCGGCGCGAAGACGCCCGACGTGCTGGTGATCGTCGAGCCGGGCGACAGCCCGGCGGTCTACCGCGTCAATGGCAAGGCGAAACAATTGCTCGCCGGCGACACGGTCGAACTGGTCGCCGGCGGCAGTGTTCCCTTGCGCGACTGGAGCGGCGAGCCGATCGACATCGCCGCCGCGATCGAGGAAGTCACCGACTGGTTTTAGGCGTCTCGCGCTTCGCCATCCGGCCGAGCGTGTCGACATAGGCGAGGAACTTGTCGATATCCCAATTCTCGACGGCGTCGATCGAGGTATTGAGGCCACGCGCGGTGGCCGCGATCAGTTCGCGCCAGCTTACGCTGTTGCCTTCCGGCGCGCCGCCTTCACCGCCGCGGCGCCATGCTTTCCCAGCATCGGGGCGATCCGGTCGGTGATGGTTTCCAGATCGGCGAGGTCGAGCTTTTCGATTGCTTCAATGTCGACCCCGGCAAGCACGGCATAGAGCGCATAACCGGCGCGGATTTCGTTCGTCTCGTTTTCACCGGCCAGCGCGTCGCCGGCGCGCATGCGGCGGAAGATCAGCGCATCGACGGTGCGCCCGTCATGCTCGAACGGGTATTCGAGGTCCACCTTCACGCTCGTGATCTTCGCCTGCGCGGCGCGATTGTCTTCGGGCGGCGGCGCCTCTTGCCCGGCGGCCTTCGTTTCACTGTCTGCCATGTCTTTCGTCTCCATTGTCGCGGCACATGCCGCATCACTCGATCACGCCACCGAAGAGCGGCCCGCCAGCTATCCGGCGCACCGCCCCTGCGTGGCAGGGCAAACTTGCGCGACGAGCGCAAGCGCCAGCCCGTGAACGCCAGCGAGGCCGAACGGCCTCGCGCAACGGTTCAAGCCCCGAGCGCGGTGCGTTCGGCGGCAAACAAATCCTCGCCCTTGATGCGAAGCACGCGCTCCTCGTCGTCGGCGTACCAGAGTTCCTCGCCGTTCAGCGAGAACTCGTAATGCGTAACTTCCTTGATGACGTGGTTGCAGCCCTGGAATTGCGCCGGGTCGCTTTCGTCGGGTTCCCATTGCATGATCGCGCCCTCGATCACGGCGCGGGCCGGCAGCGCGAGATTGGTTTTCTTGTCGCGATAGGCGGCGGCGAAAACCCAGCGCTGGCGCAGGCCGAAGCCGGTGAAGATTTCGGTGTCGATGCCCTTGACCATGAATTTCGGTTCGGGCGCCTCGATACGCGGCATTACATGATCGACGGCCATGACGCCGCCGCCCGGATTGCGCGCGGCCGTGGCGAAGGTGACGGCCGGGATGGTGATCTTGTCGATGGTCGTCGCGCGGCTGGAGCCGGCCTGTTCGGCCCGGCGCACGTCGACGGCGGTCAGCATGTAAAGCGGCTGCATGGGGTAGGTTCCTTTCGGTTGTGTTTTCGCGCTGGTTTTGTCAGCTTCCGCAAGGCCGTCCGGCCTCGCGTGCGTTCACGGGCTGGCGCTTGCGCTAGCCGCACAAGCTTGCCCTGCCACGCAGGGATAGGTGCCATCCGGCGAAGCCGGAACACTCTCACAAGCCCCGAAGAGGGGCCGGCCGGTCAGGCCGCCCCATCGGAGCGCCAGCCCTGTGCATAGGCCGGTGTCAGGCCGTCATGCACAGGGCGGTACGGCGCGTGAGATCGGTCAAGCCGCGGCGTTCAACCGCGCGATGATCTCGGAAACCAGCCCCTCGACCGCAGGGCGGTAGCGGCGGATTTCGTGGTTCGCCAGCTTGAACACCGGCGCCGGCTCGATGCCGATGTCGAGGGTGAGCTGGCCGAGGCGGATGTTTTCCGGCGAGTTCTTGGAAGCCTTGAACATCTGGTTTGCCGGCGTGTAGCCGAGGATGTCGTCGGCCGCCTTGTGGTCGCGCAGCATGAAGGCGATCGAGTTGATCCAGGCTTCCGCCATGTCGGCCGTGATTTTCTGGCCGAGGAATTGCCGCGTGATCTGCATGATCTTGACGACCAGATAGTCGGTGCCGCGCACCTGGTGGAACTGTTCCCACAATTCCCCGGTCTGGGCGTTGTCGGTGCCGATGAAGACGAAGCCGCCATCGGCGACCGCGCCATCGACGCCGACCTCGCCCTCGGCGACGATCGAGACATTCGCCGCAAGCATCTGCTGGCCCTCGGTCGAGCCGTCGAGCAGCGAGAAGGGGATTTTGCGCGAAAGGCCGGCCATGCCGTAGATCGGCCGGTTGGCGATCGGGTTGAACGGCTTGCCGAGACTGGCGTTGTCGGTGCGAACGAACAGGCCGGCGACCCGCGAGGACATCGGCCGCGTCACAAGGTTCGCGCCCTCATAAACCCGCGCGGCGACGCCGATCGGGATCATGCGTTCCGAGGTCATCGTCTCGCGCGCATCGATCGCGTTGGCCGCCGAGGTGTCGTCGACATCGACCGGGGCGACGGCGAGGATTTTGCCCAGATTGGCCTCCAGCGCGGCGACGACCGGGTTGGTCGTGTCGAGGTCGGCGCGCCATGCGGTACTGCCGGCGACCACGATGCGCGGCGTCGCGTTGACCGCACTCGGAATGTCGGTGATCGAATTGATGATGTTGACGATGGCGGCGGCGGTCGCGGCGGCGTCGACACCCTCGGCGACACGCACGACCGTGACATCGGCGCCGTGATTGAGACCGTCGAGCTGGTCGTTGATGGCCTGCAAATGCGCTTTGAGCAGGCCGGTGCCCAGATCGGCGACGGCGTCGGTGTCGGCCGAGGAAAACCGCACGGGCGTGTCTTCGGGGAAGCTTTCCTCCGAGGCGTCTTCCGATGTGTCGACGATCAGGATTTTCGAGAAATCCGCGCCGATCACCGGAACCGGTTCGTCGGCCGGACGCGAGAATTGCATGCCAAAATTGGGTGCGGTCATGTCTTGCTCCTGTTGCAAAGAGGGTCGGCCAGACGCGTGCGCGGCCGGTTACGCGGGACGGGAAATTCCAAGAGGCGAGCCGGGCAACCGCCCGGCAGGGAAGGTTCAAACCAGGCGAGCCGCACCATGGCGCGGCCGGGAAGGTTCAAACCGGGCGAGGGTTTCCCCGCGCGGCAGGGCAAGCGCAGGCGGCTAGCCTGCGTGCCAGCCCGTGAGCGTATGCGCAGCCAAAGGCCGGCGCACCAAGCCGCCGAAGAGGCGGCCGGCCGGCCAGGTCAAGAGGCGAGGAGCGCGGCAGCGCGACCGGGAACCAGAAATCACGCCGTGAGCGAAATCTACGGCCAATACTGGTCGTCGGAAGGATCTGGGATCGGGTCCGTGTCCTTCAGCGTTCGCGCGGCGAAGATGTGCGCTTGCTTGTGCGCCAGCGCGGCATAGCCGAACCGCACGACGGTCTGGGCGTCCATAGGCACCGCCGAATTGTCGGCGGCAATCCATGCGAAGACCGCCGGCAGTGCCGGGTCGATAAGCTGTTGCCACGCATAATCGCCAGGCTGTGCACCGGCCGCGATGGCGTCGGACGCCGCGATCCGAGCGCCCGTGATGTTCTCCCGGTCACCGTCACGCGACTGGAACAGGACGCCGTTGAAGACAAATCCGGTGTCGATGCGCCGGTCGCGCTCGGTGTTCACGTCGTCTGTCGTGTAGACCGGCACGGGCGGGGAGATCGACGCCCCGCCATTGACTGTGTCGACCAGAATGTCTTCGACCGAGCTTTCGCCGGCATCAAAGACAAAGGCGTCGGGATAGGCTTCCGCAAAGGCTGCGACGTGCGCGTCTGCCTCTGCCTGCTCATCGAACGGCGCGTATTTGGTGACACGGCCAGCTTCGTCCCACGACATGATTGCGTGAAGTGTCATTTTATCACCTGTACCTGAGAAGAACGTAGCCTGTAGCCGTGATGGCCCCAGATATAGCCACAAGCTGCACTTGAGTTAGTTCGCCGGATAAAGTCTTACCGCCAGAGCCGTATGCAGCGGCGGACGCCGGCCAAGCTGTCAGATGGTATGACATCCAATGATTGCCAGTTATGTTTGCGATGCGCATAGTCCCGTAGCCAATCGTTGTGTAGTTTCGCATCAAGAAGCATGTCGTGCTATCTCCGCCACCGGTAGAGTTGTAGCCCGTTGCCTCTATGCCGCCACTATCACCTATGCGTATCCCTATGTTGCCGCCTACCGTGCTGCCCTTGAACTCCGAGAACAGTAACTCTATCTCCCGCACCCCAGACGGAATGCCAGTCCATGTGAGGCCGTTTGCAGGGGTCTCGACCGGCATGTAGGTCCACTCATCACCGCCAGCCCCAAGCAGGCCGACCATTGTCGCATAGTCAGCCGCTTGCAACAGCGACTTTGCATCTGCCGAAGCGTCTGCCAAGGCAGAGACGTTGTGCGTGTGCCCCGTATCCGACTTGTTGCCGAGCAGTGTGTCCACCGCCGTTGTCGAGTAGAAGTCGACGCCCGCCTCAAGATCGAGCAGGGCGCGCATGGCCGCGTAGTTCGCCGCCGCCATCAGCGCCTTTGCGTTTGCTGTCGCGTCGGTCAGGTCGGCCAGTGCGTGAGTGTGTTCGAGCGCCGCCTTGCCGGCGAGCGCCGTCAGGATGGTGTTGTAGAAGTCCGGGTCGTTGTTGATGGCCGCCGAAAGCTCGGACATCGTATCGAGCAGGCCGGGGGCCGAGTTGATCAGTTCCGCGATCTTCGCCTGCACGAAGGCCGTCGTCGCGATCTGGTTGCTGTTCGTCGCGCTGTCGGCGGTCGGTGCGGTCGGCGTCCCGGTGAAGGCCGGACTGGCAAGCTGCGCGTAGACGCCGGCCACGACCAGCGCCGTCTGCATGTCGACATCGATGGCGACCATCGCCGCGATCAGGCGCGCGACATCGACCTTGAGCGAGTTCGGTGACGCCGGAAGCAAATAGCCACGGTTCGCCGTTGAGTTTTCGATCGGCATGGGCGTTCTCCTACGCGGCGGACGGCGCCGAATAGGCGCGCAGATCGTAGACGGATGGCCGTGCCGCCGGCGTGCCGGTCAGCACGACCTTCAACCTGCCGCCGGTCGCAGCCGTCCACGGGTCTTTGGTGAAGCGCTGGTCGAGATCGCTATTGGTCAGCGTCTCGCTTTCGGCCAGCGCCGCCGCCTCGAAGACCTCGCCGACGCCTTCCGCCAGAGAGACGGCGAGGGTCGCGCCGACCGGTATCCTGGTCTTCATGCGCGTGTCCTGGCGCACATCCGTGCCCATGGCGAAGACTTCGCTGACATAGGTGCCGCTGGCGCGCATCGAGCCGGGGATCGCGAGCACGTTGCGCGAAAGGATCGGTGCGATCTTCGAAGTACCGGTCAGCACCGCCTCGATCTGCACCTCGCCGTTGAAATAGCTGCGGCGCTCCAGGTTCTGCCCGTTCTCGACCAGTTGTGCCGTCTCGCCCGCCGGTGTCACCCGGAAGCGCAGGCTGGCCTGGTCGGTCGCCAGAAACACCTTGCCGGCGACGATCAGGTCGGACATGCCGACAGGGACGATGCCGATATCGGTCACGTCATGCGTGCCGAGATCGACCACCTTTGTCGTCGGGTCGAACAATGCCGCATGAATGCGCATGGTCAGATCGTCGTTCTGGTGCGGCGTCCATGTCCGCGCGTTCGACGATGAAAGCAGCACGCCGACCGTGTAGGGCTGGGCGGCAAGATATTTCTGCGAGGCCGCGTCGAAGGCGCCGCGCGTGGCGATGCGCAGGGCATGCGAGTCGTCATCGGTCTTGAACACGAAGGCGTGTTCCGCGCCGGCGGCCACGAATACCGGAAGACCGAATTCGAACTTGACCCATGTGTCGACAATGACCGTGCTCATGTCGATCTCGGTTTGCGCCACAACGTTGCGGGTCGGAATGCCGTTGTCGACAGTGACGATTTCGCAGATCACCGGCTTGGACGTGTCGCCGAGCGTGCAGAACTTGACCTCGATCGCGCTGACGAAGCGGTTCTCGTCGAGCATGAAGGTCTGTGCCAGCGGGTCCGCGCCGCGGTCGCCGCCGCCATCGGTCCAGCCGTTCGAGGCCGTCGCCGGGTTCGTCCATCGCGTGATGTCGGTGACGAGCTGGCGCGTGATCTCGGTCAGGACGCCGCGCCCTTCGAAACGGGCCGAGCCTTCCGCGCCGCTTCCGGTCACGACCTTCAGTTCCTTGACGCCGACCGTCACATTGGCCGGGATCGTGAACGTTCCGGTCGCTTCCCCGTGCACATCGCCGACAAGGCCGCCGGGGTCGACATCGACACCGTCGAAGGTCAGCACGTCGACCGTCTCATCCTCGGCAAGATTGCCGATCGTGAAGGAAACGTCGATCTGGCGCAGGAAGGTCGCCGCCGAACTCTCGATCGATTCCAGCACCGTCTCGCCGGTAACGCGCGACTGGTTGCCCTGGCCGAAGACCCGCGTGACCGGCGACAGCCATGTCTCGCTGGTGACCTCCCAGAAATCCTCGCTCGGCGTGATCGACACCGTGATCGGCAGCGGGTTGAACACTTGGTACTCGTTGACCTTCATGCAGCCGGTCGAGAGTTCCTGGCGGATGATCACTTCGCTGTCATAGTCGAGCGTCACCGGCCCGCCGAGATCGATCGGGATGAAGGTCGGATCGATGGCGATCTGGCACGTCCCGTTGAACACGGCCGCGTCCTGGTCGGCACCGGCATCGCGGTAGCGATCCGAGGTGAACGGGTCGACGAACGTCGTGTGCTTGGCGTTCGGTTCCTTTGCCGAGATGTCCCGGCGCAGGCGCTCCAGCGCCAGCAAGTCCTTGAGTTCGACCGCCGTGTTGTAGAGGTCCCACGCGACCTTGAACGTCATGTCGCGGATGCCGTTGTTCAGGATCGCCGGCGTGCCGAACCAGTCGTTGTGCACCTCGGCCAGCGCCAGAAGCGTCGTCGGCGTGCGCGGCGGCTGCGGCTGCTCGCGCGAGGAGATGCCCTTGAGATAGGCGATCTGCCCGTTCTGGTCGATGCAGATGCGGTCGACGCGCGGCAGCTTGAACGTGTAGCGGAACTGCACCTGGCCGCCATCGACACCGCCGGAAACCGTGATTGACGTGTCGGTCAGCGCATCGGCGGCAACCGCGTCGAGATAGCGATAGGTCACGTCATAGGACGATGCGACATCGGGTTCGGCACCGGCCGGCGTCCAGTCCACCTGGTCGGCCGTCAGCAGATAATCGTCGCCGGCGACATAGGTCGTCGCACCCTGCACAACCTCGACGATCGACAGCACACCGCTGTTCGACAGCAAATCCTTCGTGTCCGCCGGTGTGCCGCGCGCGATCGTTTCGGTGATCTCCTTTTCGACGAGGATCGAGATCACGCCATTGATCGGCGCATGGTTGACATTGATCGTCGACGAACCTTCATCGTCCACGAAGACGTGCACCTCGGCGTCGACTTCCTCGATGTCCGGCGCTTCCTCTTCCGCGTAGCGCGTCGACGTGTAGCGCGTGAACTTGAAGCCGAGCACGTTGGCCACGCCTTCGCCGATCGAGAACACCTGGTCGTCGCCGAGCTTGCCGAGCGCGCGCACCAGACACCCGTCCGCGATGTAGTTCCCGTGCGCGTCGAAATCATAATCGGCGATCTGCCGGTTGACGCCGGAAAGGGTCGGCGGCGGCGACTGGTCGATCACGTAGCCGTTGCGCAACGAATAGACCGCATAGAGCGCGCCTTCGCCGCCATCGCCGGACCAGCCCCATGCCGGCACGTATTTGGTGCGAAGCGAACCCTGCTCGCTGGAGGATTCGATGCCGGGATACTGGCCGAGCAAATCCGGGTCCTCCTCGTGCGTGATTACGGTTTCGACGAGGCGCACGCCGATCTGCACGTCGCCCTCGATCGTCACCCCTTCCAGCAACGCTTCCTCGACCTCGCGCACGTCACCGCGCACATAGACCTTGCCGGCGGTCAGCCGATAGGTGCCGGCCTCCAGATCGACGGTGATGATCTCCGCACCGGAAATGCGGTCGCCGTCATTGGCGACGAGGTCGCCGACGCGCTGCCGCTTCGCGTTCTGGCGCGATTCCAGTTCGTTGAGGTCGGCGGCCTGGGCAAAGGAATCTTCCCGGAACCATGCCCGCTCGTATTCCGGCTTTTGCGGATAGCGGTCGAGCACATCGTCATGAACGCCGGGAAAGACGCGGAAATCGGGGTCTGGCATGGTCAGGCTTCCACGGTTACGACGACATGCTCGCGGACGGTGCGGCGGAACGCGATCTCCAGCGGGATCATGTCGGATTGCAGATTGGCGGCGGTGTAGGCCGGGTCGAAGGCGATCTCGCCCGGTTCAACCCAGAGCTTGCCCGGTCTGGTCAGGTCGGCGGGCCTCGAATGGAAGAGCACGGCAATTTGTGTCGCGGTCGAACCGAAACCCTCGCCGAAAGCAGTGCGCGCGTGAAACTCGACATAGGCCGTATCGGCGACCGGCGGCCGGTCGGCGGTCACGTCCTTTGCATCGAACATGCGGCGATAGCCGATCGGCTGGTCGGCCGCGTCGAAGAAGCCGAGATAAGCCGGCGCCGCCGAAAGCAGCGCCGCCTTGTAGAGTTTCGGATCGGCAACGCCGTCCCATGTCAGGCCGGGCGTGTCCCACGGGATATTCTCCCAGCCGATCTCTGTGCCCTCGACGACATTGATCGACAGCTCTTCCTTCTGTGCCGCGGTCAGCGTCACGTCGACGGCGTAGTCCTGGCCGTGCGAGAATTTCGTCTGCCCGAGATCGCCGTTTGCCGGCATGCGCACGCCGCTGTCCGCCCCCCAGAGCGACCGGCCCCAGCGCTTGCGGCCCCAGACCATCGCGCGGACATCGTATCCTTCGAAGCCGCGATAGAAGACCGACCGCGCCGGGCTGGAAACGCGCGCGAGGTACTCGGAATCATAGAGCAACGGATCTTCGACATCGGCGGCCGGCACCAGCCCCATCTCGATCTGATAGCGCTGCCACATGCGCCGCCGGCGAACGATGTCGTGCACCGCAATGTCGTCATAACCGAGCCATGCAAGCGCCGTGGCGATCGACGCTGGCGTACCGCGCAGCCTTTGCCATGCGATGCCGGCATCGAGCATGGCGCGCTTGTCGGCGAAGAAACGCGATATCTCGCCAAGTCCGTATTCTTCCTCCAGCCATGCCAGATAGGAATCGGGCCGCTCGACAAGTTTGGCCGAGCGCGCCGCCTCGATCGGCGGCGCCAGAGTTTCGTCACGGTCGAGCGTTTCCGACACCGCCCGCGTCATTGCCGGCGTCGAGGCCGGCAGCAAATGATGTCTCACCGGGCGAAGCCTTTGAAGGTCAGCGTGACAGTGCCGAGCGCGACCGCGCGGTTGTCGACCGCAATCACGTCGGCCGCCGGCGCGCCGATCTCGACCTTCTGCACGCCCGGCTGGTGCAGGGCGGCCGTGATCCATGAACGCGTCAGATCGAGGCCGATCGCCTGGCGCGCATCCCATGCCGCGCGAAGCGTTGCCTCCAGCGCATCGAACACGCCTTGCGGCACGCCTTCGATCAGCCAGACATCGGCCGCGATATCGATGCTGTCGAACACGGCCGCCGCGACGGTGATGTCGTCGCTGACCACGCGCACCGGGTCGCTCGTGATCTTGGCCTCCACCGCGTCGAGAAGGGCCTGGTCGGCAATGCCGTCATTGTCGACGCTTAGGACCGTGACGATCAGGGCAGGGCCATCACCCGCCCGTTGCACCGAAACGTCGCGAATATTGGTGTCGACCGCCATGGCGGCGGCACGATACCAGTAGGCCGAACCGGCGGGCGAGCGGCCCCGGATGGCATCGACAACGCGGCCGCGCAACCTTTCGTCGGTTTCGTCTTCGAGGCGTTCGACCTCGTAGAAACCGGCGAGGTGATCGAGATCGGCCGCGCGGGCAAAGGAAAGGATCTGTGCCCGCGCCACGTCGTTGGCCCGCGCGCGCAGATTGAGTTCGCGATAGGCCGCCGCCTCCAGCACGATCTTGACCGGGTCGGTTTCGAGTTCCCCGACATCGTAATCGATGCCGGCGGCGACGAAGCGCGCGGCGGCATCCGCCACCATCTCGGCAAGGATCGCCTCATAGTCGAGCGTTTCGATAATCGCCGGATAGGGCAGGCTGGCCAGATAATCGTTCATGCTTTACCCACCCTTGTCAGGCCGCGACGACGAGGCCGCCGGATCGGAAATGCAAAGAGAAATTGACGACGCGCTCCAGCGTGAAATCGCCCAGATGGCCGCGCGGCCGGTAATCGACCTCGAAGGAAAACCCGGCCGTGCCAGAGCGCACCTCGTCGGGCGTGCCGGTCACCGTGATCTTGCGCACCAGAAAGCGCGGTTCCCAAAGATCGATCGCCGAGGCGATCAATTGCTGGAAAGCGGCGAAGGTCGGCGGTGTCAGCGCACGGCCCAGCAATTCCGCCACGCCGCCGCCGAACTCGCGACGCATCACGCGCGTGCCGATCCGCGTGGTCAGCACCGTCTCGACGCCCTGGAGGGCCGAGGCGAAATTGTCGATGACGCCCCAATGTTCGGCTGCAATTCCGCTCATTCTTCAGCCGGCTCGCCGGCAACCTGGTTGGCCCCGGCATCGGCCGCGGCGGTTTCCTCCGCTGGCGCCTCGGCGCCGCCCTTGCCCTTGCGCGAGCGCGGCTTGCCTTCGACCGCGGCAATCCGGCCGAGGCTCTTGTCGTAAAGCGCCTCGGCATCGTTCAACCGCACGATGCTGTCGGCTGGCACCTTGGCGCCGTTGATCCATTCGACGCCATCGGCGACACGATAGGGTTTCTTTTCTGTCCCGGTCAGGCCTTCGGCCTTCCTCGCCTCTTGCTTATCAGTCATCGCAGGCCTCCGTTCTCGTGTTGTCGGTGAAACTCCCCAGCGGCCGAAGAGGCCGCCGGCCGGTAAGGCCGCCCCGCCGGAGGCGCAGCCCGCTTGCCCGCCGACTAGGCGGGCGCGGGCGATGCGCGCCGCGAGGCAAAGCAGTAGCGTGTGAGATCAATCAAACCGGCACACCCGAAACATCCCCGCCCGAAACGACATCTTTGTGCTTGTGCGTCTCGTCGATCGCGTGCCCGTCCGCCCTGACATAGCCGTCGTTGAAATCGGCATTGCCCTTGACCAGCAGATTGCCTTCAAGTGTCAGCGTGCCGTCCTTGACCGTGATCTTGATGCCGAGGCCTTCGAGCACGTTTGCCGACATGTCGTCGGAAGGCGCCGGGTTCTTTTCGTCCGAAAAGCCGGCCCGCATGAGCACGCCCTGGCGCGGATCGCCGGACGGGTGCATGACGGCCACGATCTGGCCCTTCGAAAGCGGCACCCAGCTTTTCGTCTGGCCGCCCGATTCCGGGTGCGGATACCACGGCGACAGATAGGGGCCGTCCTTTGTGTCGGCGAGCTTGATCCGGTAGCCTTTTTTCGGGTCGATCTCCTCGATCGGCCCGACCTTGATGGCATTGCCGAAACTGGTTTTCAGCATCTCCAGATCGGTCTTCATCCCGACGACGATGTCGATCAGGTCGCTCACGCCTCACTTACCTCTTCGCTCCCGTGCCCTTCGACCTCGATCGAAACCGAAGCGATCTCGCCGACCGAGCCGTCATCGGTTTCAAGCGGCGCGATGCCGAGCGCCAGCAACTCGTCAAGTGTCAGGCCGGATCGCCTTTGCACCGTCTGCCAAGCCTCGTTCGCGCCGACGAGCTGCGCCTGCATCAGCGCCGAGATTTGGACAAGGCTGGCATCGCCGGAAGTATCGAGCCGGTCGAAGAAATCGGGGAAGGGCGCCGGCAGGGCCTCGCCGGCAACAGGTTCGTCCATCAGCAGCGCCGTGATCTTCAATTGCTGCGCGGTCAGTCGGACGCCGGCATCGGCATTCGAAGCGCGGGCCAGTTCGACCTTCGCGTAGCCGCCCGAAGCGAGGGTGCGCCAGATTTCCGCCCATGCATTTACCGGGTCGGTCAGCACGTTGCGGATTTGCACGCCGATCAGGTCGAGCACGCGTTCCATGTTGGCGTCGGTCGCGGCGAGACCCGCATCCGTGATCACGGACTCGCCCGCCGCGTTCGTTTCCGACATCGCCGAAGTGATGCCCCATTCGAACAGGAGGTCGGTCGCGCCGTTTTCCTTCAGGCTGCGCAGATCGCCATCCTCGCGGGTCATGGCGGCGGCATCCGCGTAGACGACGATGAAGTGCTGGTCCTGGCCCGTCCGTATCGAACCATCGGCGGCGATGTCGATCGCGCCGATATCGGAATCCTTCACATTGTCGCCGGCGAGCGTGCGCCCCTTCAAGGCCTCGACCAGCGCGATTCGCGCCGCGATCCGCACAAGCGACATGTCAGGCGGCCTTTTCGGCGTCGAGGCGCTGGCCGGGGTGGCCAATGACATCGGGAACGAAGAATCCCTTACGAATGTCCTTGGTCGGCTTGAAGTGGCGTTCCTTCAGCACCCATCCCAAATCGCGGTCGCCGCGTTCGTGACCGTCTACCCATGTCCAGTAGGGCTGCAATTCGTTGTCGATCAGCCGCCAGTGCCCGATCACGAAATGCCCGCGCATGCCAGCGAAGCTTTCTACTGGCTTAAGTTCGCCGCGATGCAACGCGGTCTGGGGGCGATTGAGCGTGACGATGTTCTTGGAGAAAAGCGCGCCGCACCGTTGCCGTATTTTCTGGGCGCGCCGGCGATCCGCGCGCGTGTCGAGCCTCGGATTCTGGCGGGTGATGGTGGTGACGCGGTTGGAGCCGAGGGCGGCGACAATTAGATGGAATGCGCGGCAAAAATGATCAGCACCGTCTCTGCCAATCGACGTCTTGTATGTCACGTCGGCGCGGCTTGAAGAGAGGTCTTCTATGACAAAGTTCATCACAAAGAAGACGCGACCTTTGCCGCGCAGGTAAATCGATACACTTTTCCCGTCTACCCACGCACCAATAGTGCTCTCTCCCTCATGCCATTCCACGAAGAAATCGGGGAGGATGGGACGATAGGACTTAAGTATTGCTACCTGACTGTCCTTATCCAGTGCATTCCAGTCATCGTACAGCGCAGCGGATTCAGATTTTCCAAAAACAAATCGATCAACCGATCCCAGAAATTCGGACGGCGCGACGACGGCATGATTATCCGCTGGCAGCCGCAGAGCTGCCTGCACCGATGCGAGTTCCGGGTTGCGATCAAGCAGGATCAGGTCGCAAAGATGCTTGGTCATCACGATTTCTCCGCGAGCATTCCTGTGAATTCCAGCCTGACAACTGGTCCGTGATCCGCCCCGGCCTCCACCGTAACCTTGACTTCCTCGGGCTTCTTCATTGCCAGATCGGCGACGACAACCGCCATGGCATCGAATGCGCGCTGGTTTGCAGTCAATACGCCTGACAGGTGCATTCGGCGGGCGGGCGGTAGGTTGGGGCAGCCGGGCAACGTGCAAAAGTGCCCGTCATTGTCACCGCAGGGACAATCCTGCGGCAATTGCAACTGCTCAATGCTCTTGAACACATCGGCATAGCGCGGGTTTCCGCGCAGCGAAGCGTGGCGCTCTGCCCATCGCCGCAACAGATTGACGTACTCACCAAGGTTGCCGAGCGCGACCGCTTCTTCAAATTCTTCGATATCCATGTCAGGCCTCTCCGAGATAGAGTTTCATGCGGGTGTGGTGGCGATCGTCGACATGCAGCACCTGAAACCACGGCTCTCCCGGCCGCGACGATGCCTGCACCTTGTCGCCCTTGACCGGCATCGGGCCGTCATAGGCCGCGCGGTTGATCGCCAGAAACGCCTTCGCGCCGGCGTAATTCACTTGCCAGTCCTGCGCCCGCCCGCCGCTGGCGTTCGAAAGCAGTTCTTCCTTCGTGCGCAGCGGCGCCGAAAAATCCTTTGCCGCCCTGTCCGGGTCGGCCTTGCCATCCTTGAGGAAGGCGAGCCGCACCGGCTCCGCGAAGCGTGCGTCGACCGCCGCAAGCGTGCGGTCGCGCAGTTCGTGATAGGGAGCCGATGCGGTCATCTTGTCAGCCTCAATCCGAAGTCGTGAGTTCGACCAGGCATTCCGGCTGCTTGCACACGGCAAGCCGGTTCGACTGCGACTTCAGTTCGTAGCCCTCGCCGTGATCAAGTTCCTTCGGCGAGATGTAGATCGTGTCCTGCTCGGGCGGCTGGTTCGCTAAATCGATATGGTAGACCGGCGCCTCGAAGGTGCGCATCATCGATTGCGTGCCAGACGGGTACGCGTGCCCCTTGCCCGCCTCGACATTGGCGACTGTCGTGATTGCGCCATTCGCGCCCTTCACGGGTAGACCGCCCTTGTATTCGCGGAACACGATGTCGCCGAACTCGAAGACGCGGCCCCAATTTCCGGCACTGTGCAGGCGCCGCAGATCGCGATGTTCCGACGAGTTCTGCGCCTGGAGCCAGAACTTTTCGACATTCACATGCGTGATCAGCTTGTTGAACCACGACGACGACACGACCGTCTCGACCCCGGTCATCGTCTCTCCGCGCAGATTGGTCATGACGTGGTCGACGACCTCTTCGCACTTGGCACGCACATCGGTGCCAGCGGTTCCGAGCTTGAAGTCGACACTCTTCTTGGCGATGTCGAACACATCGAAAAGATCGTACAGCGTCGCTCCCGCGCCATCCTTGATCAGGCCGCGCAGCATGCCGAGACGGATATACTCCAGCGTGATCGAGTGATGGTTGCGGATGGCAGTCAGCTTGCGCAGCAATTCGCGGTCGAGCGACCGGGGTTCGATCGCGCCATTGATCACCTGGAGTAGGCCGTCGACATCGCCGACGACGATGCGCTCCAGATGCGGAAAGTGCGGAATTTGCAGGATCACGCCGCTTTCCGTCTCGTCGGGGCCGACTTCACCCGGCGCACCCGGCGTCTTTGCGGCGAGGACATAGATCACGCCGTCCTTGATGTCGATCCGCACATAGCGCGAACCTTTCGGCTCGATCGGCGCGATGCCGAGCGCGTTGATAAGCCCGTACTGATTGGGCAGTTTGTTGACCTCCTGGGTCAAGTCAAAGCTGGTGTAGGGAAACTGGAAGTCCATTGGTCTGGTCCTTCGGGATTGTGGGGAGGAAGCCAGCCGTCACCGGCCGGTAGGGATATGCGCAGGCGAGCCGGCCCTTGCGGGGCCGGCCTTCCCTTGGCGGCTAGCGCACGAGAATGCGCATGGCCTCCAGATCGGCAATCGCCTGTTCTTTCTGGGCGGCAGTGATGCCGTCCGGCCATTCGATCTCGCCGGTGAACAGGATCGCGTCACGCCGGTTCGCCAGACCGCCCGGCGCGTCCTCGCCATCCGGTGCAGTCAACTCGACGAGCGAGACGCCCCAGATGCGTTCGGTGCCATCGGCAGCGTCCGGGTTCCATGCGACCACCTTGTTGGTCGCATCGCCGAGATCGATCGACACGGTGACGACAAACTTGTCGCCGACCACGAAATCGGCCGCGCCGCCGGCAATCGTGAACTTGATCTGCTTGGTGAACGCCGCTCCGCCGGTCGCGGTGCCGACGTGATTGCCTTCCGGGTCTTCAACGCGGAACTTGGAAGCGGCATCGGCGCCGCCAACCGTGCAGACAACGGTGTAGTCACCGGGCTTGACGGCCGCCGTATAGGCCGGGTCGGCCAGCGTCAGCGTGCCGTCGCCGGTGTTGCCGGCGTCGGCAGCCTGCGCCACGTCGATCGCGGTGGCCGCGAAGGTCATCGCAAGCAGCGTACCGATCTTGACGGCGCGCGCGGCGCCATCGCCGGCAAGCAGGGTGAAGTCCTGGCGGCAAAAGTCGGGAAAGCTTTCCCATTTCACGAGCTGCGAAACACGCTTGCGGCCCGAGACTTTGTAGACGGGCATATTCATGACTCGAATCCTTTCGAAAGATGATGGTTAGGGAGGAGGGGGCGAGCCGCGAGCGGCGTGCCGAGGTCTGTGACCTTCGTCGGTGGGGCTGGCCTAGCTGGCGTTCACCCGTGCGACATGCGCATCGACAAGGCCGGAAAGACCGCCCTTTTTCTGCTGGCGATCCGGCGCGACCGGCGCCGACAGTCCGGCCGCGGCGACGCGATCGCGCTCGTATTGGTCGGCATCGGTTTCCTTGTCCGGCGCGGATGCGGCGGGAAGATTGCCGGTGACAAACGCGGTCACGTCTTCAGCCTTCATATCAGGCGACTTCATCGCCAGATCGAGCGCGGCCGCCATGCGGGGACCGTCGCCCTTGATGCCCTCCGCGCCGAGGATCGCGCCGAGGCGGTCATTTGCCGCCTTGGCACCTTCGTCGCGGCCTTTGGTTTCGGCCGCCGCGACAGCGGCGTCATGGTCGGCCTTTGCGACGGTGTCGCCGGAAGGCTGGTCGGGTTTGTTGGTCATGCTCGTTTCCCTTTCGGTTTTGGGCGCGTCGGCTTCGGCCTCGGCTCCGGTTTGGTCCGGGTTCATCGCAAGGTGAACCGCGGCAAGCGCACTTCTGCTCATGGTCAGTGTCTCCCGTTGATTTGCTTGAGGAAGTCGGCGAACACGTCCTGCGGTTTCGCGATCTCGTCGACGAGGCCGAGCTTCAAGGCGTCGGCGGCGTCGTAATCGAGCGCTTCCGTCTTGAGCGCCGCCGCCTTTGTGAAACGCTTGCCACGACCGAGGCCAACGACTTGCGCAAAGCGGTCGCGCATCGCGTCGACACCGGCCTGCCAGCGCGCCTTTGTCTCCTCGGGCAGGGGAAGAAACGGATGGCCGTCGACCTTGTGCGCGCCTGAATAGACGAAGGTGATCGCGACGCCGTCCTGTCCAAGCTTGCCGGAAAAGTCGGCATGCATCATCACCACGCCGATCGAGCCGGCCCCGCCGAATTCGGGGATCGCGATGGCGCGCGCATTGCAGGCGAGCGCATAGCCGGCCGAATAGGCATAGTCGGTCAGGATCGCCAGCGTCGGCTTTTCCTTCGAGAGCTGGCGCAGGTTCTCGGCCGTTTCGAAAACGCCATTGCCCTGGCCGCCGAAACTGTCGATCTCGAAGACAACGCCTTTCACGTCCTCGCGGGATCGCGCACGCGCGATCTGCACGTTGAGACCCTGATAGGATGTCTCGCCGGAACTGGAGCCGAGCCACGCGCCCTTTTGCACCAGAGTGCCCTCGACCGGGATGATCGCGACATTGCCGATCATGTCGAAGGGGGGATAACCGGCACGGTCATACGCCCTTCCGAGACGGTCGCCGATCACGCCCGCCGAGGGCCGGCCGTTGGCGAAGGCGACATGGTCGACCTCGTCGGCGCCGTTCACGATCGTGATCTGGTGCCCGGTCAGTTCCGGCCCGAGCGCGCGGATGAAGGCCGCGGCCTTGCCCGGATGGTAGAGGTGCGGCTGATCGAAGAGCTGGGCGCAAATCTGCGCATGGGCAAAGGACATGGTGTTCTCCTGTCAGCGGAAGCGGACGCCGGCGGCGAAACGCCGGCGCTTGCCCGAGGCCCGGTCGCAACGCGCCTCATATTGGGCAATAAGCTTGTCCAGCCGGTCGGCATTGGCGGCGCTCCAGCGCGTCTCGTCGTCGCCAAAGCGCGCCATCGACACTACCTCGCCGGCAGCAACCCGGATTTGCGCCTTGCGCAATTCGGTCAGCACCGCGCACGGATCGTTGATGTCGACGGAAGCGCCGCCGATCGTCACCATGTCGGCCATCACGAACCCTCTTTCTGCGGTTGTTTCGGCGGCGACGGGTCGGATCGGTCGCGGCCGGCAATGGGTTCGTAGGGCGAACGCATGCCCGCTTCCGTGTAGCGCTTGTGCATGCGCTCGCGCTGCTCAAAGACTTCGTCGGCGTCGTGCCCCAGATCGGCCGTTTCGATCTCGATCGACGAGGTGCCGTTCTCCAGCCGTTCCGACGAGGCGCGGGCGCTCTTGAAATCGTCAGCGGAGGGCTTGGCCGGTCCCTGCCATTGCGCCCAGCACACGCGGTCGCGATTGGCGGCAAACGCCTCGTATCCGGCCTTGAACGGGATGCGGCCTTCGCCGATCGCTTCGTCCAGCCAGTTCTCGTAACCGGCCTGGCAGATCGGCGCCGCGCACCGCTCACGCCTGCGCATGACGACCGGCCAGATCGACGAGTTTTCCATGCGCACCGACGAATAGGTCGCGTCGGTATGGTCCATGGTAAGCCCGCCATAGGTGATGCCGATCGCCCGCGCCGTGTCGCGCGACAGGCTCGCCTCGAAGGGCTGATAGTTCGGCCCCGGCGCCGACACCGATTTCAGTTCCAGCGATTCGCCTGGCGCCAGATGCGAGACTTGCGGGTCGCCGGAAAAGCTGATCTTCCCGTCCTTCGCCCGGTCGAGCGCGCCGCCGAAATAGCCGAGGAAATCGTTGAACAGTTCGGTGCTTTCGCCGGTGTTCATGTCCTTCAATTGCTCCAGCGCCTCGAAGGCCTGCGACGAGGGTTCCGGGCTGGTAAGCACGACCGCGAGCACGGTCTGGAGGATCGCTTGCTGGAGTGTCGAATCCTGCAACGTCTCGTGCTGGATATGACGACGCAACCCCGCGACCAGCTTGGAGATGCCGCGCACGTCGGTCGCGTCGACCGGGTCGAAGACATGCAGCACTTGCGGGCGACCGGCGCCGTCTCGCGACGCATAATCCCTGGTACGCCAGACGCCGTCGAGACGTTCGTTGAATCGGTAGTGTGTCGGCCGACCATTCGCGTCGTGAAAGACGCCTTGGACCAAGCCGGAAAACTCGTTGGTTTCCTGCACCAGCCGCGTGGGCGGGATCAGGCAAAGCTTGGTGCCGGTCTTGATGCCGTAGCGCTTGCGCTCGGCACGTCTCATATATTCGAAGGCACCCGTGACCTCGCCATAGGCGATATCCCAGCGAAGCGCGATGTCGACGAGCTGGGGAAAGGTGAACTTTCCGCGCAGATCGCATTCGCGCGGGTTCCATGCCCAGAACTTCCATTCCTTCTTGACCAGCCTGATCCACTCGGTGGCTTCCTGGTCGCTGAAACCGAGGCCGGAAAGGTCCGGCTGGGGATTGAGGATCAGTTCGACACCGACCGTGTCGGCAAGCACCTGGTCGACCGCGCCCTTGAGACGGCCGGAATTGTGAATCAGGTCGAGCGACAGCGCGGCGGCGCGGCGCCATGCGACACGGATGTCGTCGCGGCTTTCGCGGAGATAGGCCGGGCGCGTCGCGATGATGCCGGTGCGCGTGTCGCGCAGATATCCGCCGCTGCGCGCTGGGCGCTCGTGATCGGCCGTAACCGCGCGGCCGTTCACGGCCGGCACAAGGCTTTTGCTTCTTGCCATCAGGTACGTCTCCGCGCCCATGCTTCACGGGCGCTGCTTTTCGGTTTGGGGTCGGGCGGCGGCGCGGCGTCTGTTGGCGGGGCAACGGCAGGTCTTGCCGTAAACAGGTCGGCGGGCCTGCCGATCTTCGCGCGAAGCGCCGCCCATTGATCGCCGGTCATGGTCGAAAGCCCGCGCAGCTCGGCCATCGCCATCGCGTAGATGCGGCAGTCGAGGAAGTGATTGTCACGGCGTGACTTGCGCCATTCCTCCTGGAGCCGTCCCTTCACGATCTGCTGGTGAAAATATTCGGCCGTGATCTGGCGGAAATATTCCTCGTTGAGGAACTTGCCGAAATGGCAATAGCCCGGCGGATAAATCGCTTCGCCACCGGCGAGGCCCGTCTTGTGCAGATTGCCGTAGAACTCGCCCTTGAGTGACCATGTGCCGACCGGCCATGCCTGTGCGCTGCCGAACTTCTTTTTCTTGCCGCGCCGGGTCACGCTCGTCTTGCGCGGCGTGCCGATCGCCGGGACGCCGCGGCCATGCATGCCGCGAATGGCATAGCAGTCCGGCCGGCGGCGGCACCATTCATAGGCCTGGTTGACGCGCTGGCCGTCACCGGCATCGACAGCGAGGGCATCGAGACGGCGAGCGCCGCCAAACGCGTCTGCGAATTCCTGCCGGTAGATTTCGTCGAGCGCGAGCCATGCGCCGCCATTCACGTCGTCTGTCGTGCCGGGCAGGAATTCCGCTATCACCGTCCATGTCTGCCGGTCTTCGGCAAAGCCGACCGCCTCGACGAAGATGCCGTCATGCTGCACGTCGGCGCCGGCCGTGAAGATCAGCGCCGGCTCGGGCACCTTGCTTTTGGGATAGTCTTCGCACCTTTCCTTCAGCCTTTGATGGTCCGGTGCGTTGCCGCGCATCGCATAGGGCAGGGCGAGGTCGAGATTCCAGAAGTTCTTGATCTCGGCTTCGCTGCCCTTCTTCTCTGCCTTCAGGAAATCCTCGGCGATCGCCTCATAGGACATCATCAGCGACATGAAGGCGTCGACGTGAAAGCCGGGATGCCGGTCTGGCCCTTCCTGCTCGGCGATGAACCGGCCGGCGCGAACAGCGGGCACGCGTTCCATTTCCGTAATCGGATACCCGCATTGCGGACAGCCCAGCACCGTGCGGTGCGGATGGTCCCTGTCGATCTTCAGCAGTTCCATCGACTGCTTGAACTCGTGCGCGCATTGCGGGCAGGCGATGTGCCAGAAGCGTTGATCGGAACGGCGGAACGACCGGTCGATGCGGCAATGGCCGGGGCCTTCGCCCAGTTCGTCGCCGCTGTCGAGTTCCGGCGTCGAGATTTCCAGAATCTTGTAGCTCTTCTGCCGCCGGAACGCCGTGAACCGGCCGAAGAACAGCGCTTCCGGGTCGTCGCCATTCGGCGTGTCTGCCCATTTCGACACTTCGTCCTTCACGCCATACCGCGTCGTCTTCATGGACAGGTCCATGACCGAGTTCGCGTTCGCCAGATTGATCGAGCCGCCGGCGAAGCGCTTTTCGTAGGTCGTCGAACCGAAGCCTGATCGGGCGGTGACCGGCACGATGATCCGCTTGCCGGTGCGCTTTTGCCACGCGTCGATCAATGGCTGGAGCTTTTGACCGTTGATGTCTTGCAGCGCGTCTATGCCTGGCACCGCATAGAGGATGTTGTCCGGGCAGATTTCCGCGATGTAGAGACACCATGCGAGCGCGAGAATGGAGGCGCCCGATTGCTGGCACTTGCGCACGGTGACAAGGTTCGACGGGTGCTCCTGGCTAAGGCAGTCCGCGATCTCGCCCAGATAGGGTGCGGCGTCGATCGACCACGCTTCGCCACGCATCGGCCCGTCGATCAGATTGATGTTAGCCGGCAACCAGTCGCGAAACGAGATCGGCGGCTTCGGACGGATCGCTTCGGCCAGCGTGCCGGCAAGCAATCGCAGCGCGCCCGGATGGCCAAACGACAGATCGGCGGTAGCGCTCATGCCTGGTCGGCGGGCGATTTTGCCGGATCGTCCGACGCGATCGGCGTGTCGAGCGCGGGCGCCTTGCCAGCCAGATCGGCCAGAGCGTCGGCGATCTCGCTGTTGAACTCGAAGGCGATCTGACGCAACGCAACGCGCAGGCCGTGCGCACCTTCTTTCGAGACCGCGAGCGCCAGTTCATCGGCGCGGTTCGGCAATCGTGCGATGATCGCCTGAATCTCCCGTCCGCACCGTTCCGCCGATTCCTCCAGCCTGTCGGCGCGGGTCAGTTGTCCGATGCGCTGCTGGTGCTCGATCTTCGCGGTGTCGAGTTTCAGCCACTCGTTTTGCCGCCGCGCTTCCTCGAAACTGTTCGGCGCACGGGAAGGTGGGGCGGGTTCCGGTGCATCTTCTGGCGCCGGTTCGGCCGCGCGTTTCGCCGGGTTCGTGTACTGGCCGCGATGATGATCGAACGCCGCAACGCCGACCCTGGCGATACGGCCGCGGCCATCGCGCTCGACCGGGATGTCGTGCCCGTCGCCGAGCATCGCCTTGAGCACCTTCGACACTGCCTGCCGCGTGATGCCGTCGCGCTTGGCGATCTCGCTGATCGTCCACATGACGTTCGGCTTGGCGGCCATCGCAAATACCTCACCGCTGACAACCGCCCGCCACCGGCTGTCAACCTGTCAACCCAATTTCAAACCGTGTCCGACTGGCAGCTTTTCGGGCCGCTTCCGCACCGGGGGGTGTCGGGGTGCTGATACGGTCCCTAAAGGCAAGCGCGGTACTTCGAGGCGAAGCCCGGTCAGGTCATCACGCCGCCGGTCAGGCGCGCGACCTCGTGCATGACACGCTGGGGCAGGACACGGGCGACGGTCGAGGTGAACGCCTCGGCGGTCGCGCCCTTGACCATCTCGGCGGGGATGATCACGCCCGACTTCTGTTTCTCGATCGGGAACTTGCTGCCGCCAGTGCGGGCGAAGACGTGCCCGCCCATGCCGATGCCGACGCGGTTGGGGAACGTTCCGCCCTTGATGAAGGTGTGCGGGAAGACCCGGCGCTGGCCGAAAGGCGCGGCGCTCACACCGCGCGCCGTCTCGCGGGCGCCGAAGTATTTCAGGGCCACGTCGCCGCCCGAGGCCTTCATGGTATAGGTCAGGGTCGCCGGCGATGAGCGATGCGTCCTGACCGCCTTGACGATGGTCCGGCGTTTCAGACCGGTTTGCCGGGTCAGGCTTCGACGCACCTGTGTGCGCGCCATGTCGCCGGTGCGGTTGACCGCGCGGTTCTCGGCCTGCGCCATGCGGGCGCTGCCGAGCGCCATCAGCGCTTTCTCGTATCGGGTCAGGCCGGATTGATCGGCCCAGCGCAGATTGAGCATGGCGGGTTTTCTTGTATGGACGCGGGCCAGTCGACGCGAGGCCACAAGCCTCCACCGAGAAGAGCGGGGAAGCATGCTGACGCGAATGCTTCGGCTCTTCCGGGCCGGTAGGGGTCACCATCGTTCCGCCTGTCATCTGCCCCGATGGGCAGCGGGCGGTGGCTCCAATCACAAGAACCGGTCGTCCTGGGTGCGCATTCAAGAACCAAAGGGCCGTACGGAGTCAAGCGGCAATGTCATCTTTGGCGCAAGCGCCGTTCCTTGCGGGCGCACGACCACCGTGTCAACGCCTTGTTCCCTAAGATTGATTTCCTCGATCGTGGCGGCGCGAGAAACGAATGGACCGTCGAGAATTTCCACAATGTCGCCGCGCTTCGCCACGCTCGTCCAACCCTTGTGCATCACTCTTTCATCGAATCGCCCTTCATTGATCGAATCGACCAGTTCACCGAGCGCCTTGGCGTTCACCCGTGTTGGCACCCCGTCATGGCCGAGGAAGCCCGCCAGTTCGCGAAGGCCGAAGGCGACGCCGAGCCTTGGCAGGTCACGCCCGGTACCAACCAGCACATAGCCCGGCCAGAGCAGATAGGTATGCGGCCAGGCCGGGCGCCTGCGGCGCTTGCCGCTGCCGTCGTTGCGGGTCATGTCGATCCCGGCCGGCGCGATGGCCGCCAGGCCAAGGGCGCGGAAGCGATCGCGCAAAACCACCTCCGGAAACGGATCGCCGGGCCCGCCTTCTGGCACAACGCAGGCAACGTAGAACTCAAGCGTCTTGAACAGTTCGGGCACGCGCTCGGCGACCAGCTCGTGGTTTTCACAGCGCTCGGCCCGTTTGGCGGCAAGCGACTGGCGCGCCTTCGGCGAAAGTGATTGCCGCATGGGAAGTTTCGTAACCTTCACATCGTTCATTTCGTTGTCTCAACCTCCAATCCCTCGGCCATGCGGGCCAGTCCGCGCATCTGTTCGCGCAGGCGGCAGGCTTCGAACACCTGTTGCTTTTGCGGCCCGCCGGCGCCGGGCGCGCTTGCCGCGCGGATCGAGTCCTCCAGCGCCGCCAGCCTCGGCATGCGCCGGTCGGCCGCCTTGACGAGCGCCCTGGCAAAGCCGCGTTCGATCATGTTTTCGAGATTGCCATTATTTTTCCCGGTCAGGCCTTCGGCCTTCCTCGCCTCTTGTTTGGTCCCAGTCGGCCCTTCAGGCCTTGTCGCCTCTTGTTTCATCGTCAAAGCACTCCGGTTTCGGAAAGAACATCTTCAGGCAGGGCAGGGGGAAGGCGGGATGGAACCCAGATGTAGTCCGCCCATGCGGGCAGGCTGGGCCACGGCCAGTCGCGGGCGGCGTGCCAGCCGGCCCATGCGCGACATTCGTCGCTGTCGGCGGCGATCTGGACGAAGTGCTCGCTTGGCGGCAGATCGGGTGTGAGCGGCCACGAACGGCCATTGCCGGCATGTTCGTCCATGCGGGCGACCAAGGGGAACTCGCCACGCCGGCGGTCATCGGCAACGATGTGCGCCTTGTCAGGCTGCGCGGCCATGGCGCGCTGGAAACTGGTTGCCCGCCACACTGCGCGGCCGGCGGCCTCCTGGCGCTCCAGTTCGGCGAGGCGCATCGCCATCCACCGTTTGCCGAACGGCGCGGCCAGCGCCGGCGGCGCGGCGGTGTCGGCTTCAAGGCGCTCCTCGATCGCCTCGACATCGAACTTGCGATTTTTCAGATAGGCGAAATACAGTTTCAGGGGTTCAAGCTTGCGGGCCTTTTCGACCTTGCGATAGGCGTCGATGCGCGCATGATCGACACCACGGTCGAACTCGGCCACTGTCAGCTTGACGGCCTCGCGGACCAAGAAATCTTCCGAACCGCCCAGCTTGCCATCCCAATGGTTCCATGCCGCCAACAGCCGCTTGCGCTGGTCGCCCGAGAGTTCGTTGATTTTTGCTTCCCGGTCAGGCCTTCGGCCTTCCTCGCCTCTTGCCTGGTCCCCGTCAGGGCTTCGCGCTTCCTCGCCTCTTGCCTTTTCCTGATCGGAAAGATCATCCCCCACCACCCCCATTTGTGGTGGTTCGGCAGGCGAAGTTTCCTCTTGGGGGGTAGGGGGGGAGGGTTCCCTTACGGGTTCTATTACAGGGTTAGGCGGCAAATTTTGCCGGTTGAAACTGTCGGAATTTGCCGGTTCAAAACGCTCGGATTTGCCGCCTGAAACCGGAGATGAGGCGGATTCTCTACCGGCAAAATTTGCCGGTTGAAAACCGTCCTCGAAGGCGAGGAAATAACGGTTCGATCCGCGCCTGTTTCCATCGCGCGCTTCGTCCCAATCGATCAGGCCGCGCTCACGCAGGCGGGCGAGCTGGTCGCGCACCGAGCGTTCCTTGATGTTGGTCTTGCGCGAGATGAAGTCCTGGCTCGGAAAGCAGCCATTGACCGGGTTGTGGCAGTCGGCGAGGACGATCAGCACCGCCCACTCGGCAGGCTTCATGTCCGGGTGAATTTCCGGCTGGTCGAAGGCCCATTTCGTGGCGACGTGGCTCATCTCGCCCCCTGGTCTTGCTTGCGCCAAAGGTCGAAATCCTTGACGAGGGCGCGCCAGCGACGGGCGGCGGCGGGGTCCTCGTTGAGTTCGCGACGCGACTTGATGTCGAGGATCGAGCGCACCCGCACGGCGACCCGCTCGTCGGTCAGTGGCCGCTCCAGCCCGTGGCATTCCTCCAGAAATTTCTTGAACACCGGCGCTTCACATTTCATCGCGCATTCCGCCGCATAATCGGGCGGGGCTTTTGCCTCGCGGGCCGTATCGCTCACGCCCGGCTGGTCGCCGGGCAGGCTCGCTGGCCCTGCGGCGTCGCGCTGCGCGGCTCGCTCTTCGCTCGCTGGGGAATTCCCTCCCTCCGTGGCAGGGCAAGCAGCCGAAGGCTGTGCAAGCCCGTGAACGGACGCCGGCGCGGAGCGCCCAGCGGAAACCGGTTGAAACCGCAATTCGCGCACAAGGGCGGCCGTGCGCGACAGCGCGTCGAGCACGAAGCGCATGTCGTGCAGCGCGGCGGCGAAGAACTCGATTTCCTCGAAACTGGCCGCCGGCTCGAAGCGCACAATGGGGATCACGTCGTCCCAATCGTCAGGGCCGCGCCGGATCGACAGCCGCGTGAATTCGCCGTCGTCGACGCGCAGCACTTCCGCGCCGTCCATGTCGGCGACGGTTGCGCGGATGCGTGCGAGGCGCGAGCGTGAAGGTTCGGCGGCGTTCATGGCGCGGTCCCCGTCATGCGAACAAGTCTGCCTGCCGCGGCTGATCCTCGGGCGGCAAGCCGAGCGACAAGAGTGCGGACCGCATAGCCTGCCTCCAGCGGGACCACGCCGTTGCCGAGAAGCCGAAGCCAGTCGATGCGGGCGGCGGCCACCCCATCAGCCACGCCACGAAGCGTGGATTGAGCGATCTCCTGAACGACGGCCGCACGTAGGCCGCAGGGGCCGAGCGGGTCCAGCCACGGCCGCGCCGCCGGATCGCGAGCCGCAAGAGCGCGCGCATTTCCGAGCGCAATTCGGAACTGGTCGTGGCGCGAATGCGCAGGTAGTAGTTCAGCAGAACCGTCCTGGATGACGTTCCATATGTCCCATTGATCTGGGCCGGGCGGGAACAGGCCATGCCCGTCAGGGTCAAATACGGTTTCTTCGGATTGCCATGGTCGTACTGGTAGCCGCCGACCTCGTGCGATCTCGGCGTTGGCCATTGCTTCGACACGATCGCAGCCTGACCCTTGAGAAGCATCTCGCCCGAGCGCGCGCCTGACCGGTTCATCCGACCGCCCGTCGTGTCCGCCACCGATGGTGTTGCCCATTTGTGCGCCTGGCTGGGCAGGGGCAGGCCCGACCCGCTTCGGAACGACTGGTTCGGCCCGCCTTTCTCCCCGTCGCTCGACCTCGGCGTCGACCAGACGTGCTCGACGAAGTTCGGAAGCTGATCGAGATGCCTGCGCCCCGTGCCGTTCTCCAGATGGTCCGCGCCGTTCGCGCCCTTGTGGTCGCGGGTCGCCGGCGTCGGCCATTTTTCCGGCGTGCCCACGTATTGCGCCAGTGACGTTCCCGACATCGCCGGCGTGATCCTGCCGCCCCGCTCGCCGTCCGATGCGCTGGCAGTCGGCCAGTTGGTCGTGAACGCCGAGGATGAAGAGGCGCGCGCGTTCGTGCGGCGCGCCGACCTCTTCCGCCGAGAAAAGTCCGCATTCAACCGCGAAACCAAGCTTGCGTAGGTCTCGCCAAACCCGCTCGGCTCCAGCGATTTCGTCAGCCCCCGCCGAGAGCATACCGCGGACGTTTTCGATAAGGACGATCCACGGCCTTGCCTGGGCGATGATCCGCCGGGTGTCGGACCACAAATCGCGCTCGTCGAGGCTTCCGCGCTTGCGTCCGGCGAGGCTGTGCGGCTGGCACGGGATGCCGCCAATGAGGCCGTCCACGCAGCCGCGCCACGGGCGGCCGTCGAAGGTTCCGGCATCACTCCACACAGGTGCTTCATGAAGGACACCGTCGCGCATCGACGCGACCAGGTGTGCGACGGCGTGTGCTTCCCTCTCCACGTAACACACGCTTCGAGCGCCCGGCAGCGCCAGTCCGACGCCGAGATCGAGTCCGCCGCCGCCGCTGCACAGCGAGAGGATGTCGAGGCTGTGACTTCCTGTTCCCGGTCGCGCTCCGCGCTCCGCGCCGGGTTTGCCTGTTCCCGGTCGCGCTCCGCGCTCCTCGCCTCTTGTGCCGGCATGTAAAGCCACATTCAAACCTTCCCTGTCGCGTTGCCGCGCTCGTGCAATTTGTGTATCCGCCCAGACGGCGAAGAGCCGTCCGGCCGGTCAGGCCGCCCCGCCGGAGGCGCAGGCCGCCCGCTCCGCGACCAGCGGAGAGCGACCGGTGCGCGCCGTGAGGCACAACAGAAAAACGCTTTTGACTTGAGGTCCCGGCCGGGCTGGCGCCCGGCTCGCCTCTTGAACACAGCCCCGCGAGACACGAGCGGGGCGAGGAGAGAACTACCTTCGCGCCAGCCCGCAGGCCTCCAGCGCTCGAAATGTCAGGTCGTAGACGCCCCGGCGCGTGCGGTGATGGCCGCTCACCTGGGCGATGATCGTTTCGTCATCCTCGCCGGCAACCACGCCGTTGACGGCCCGGTCGTCGAAGCGGAGCGCGCCCTTGCGCCACGCCGCGCGCAATGCGCCCCGGAACGGCGGCGTCCTGGTCAGCACGACGCCGTAATCGGCCGTGCCGTCCGGCAGGGTCTTGATGTTGGCGATTTCCATGAGGCCGATCGTGCGCGCCTTCTCGGCGTCGCCGCCGGGCAGCAATTCGAAGGTGACGCGGATCATGGCGCGGCCCTTTCGCGCGCTTCGGCGCGGTCGAGGCGTTCGATCTCGGCGACGATCAGCGCGCCGGCCTTGACGAGGTCGCGGCGGCGACTGGTCGGCTTCCACCACGAGGTCGACCAAGGCCACAGCAACTTGAACGCGGTGATCGCGTCGTTTGAGTAGAGGTCGAACCGCGATGGAAAATTGAGCATGCCGCGATCTCCATCATGGACACCCGCGGCCATCGCGTAGGTCGCCGCCGCGCCGGCCAACTGGCCGTTGGCATGCTTGTCGTCATGCCTGGGCGACCAGCCTTCCACTTCGATCTGCCGTCGACGTTCGGCGGCGATGTCGTCGAGCGCGTTCATTCTCCTGCCCTTTCCAGATGGTAATCGTCGGTCAGCCAGCCTTGCGGCAGATCGAAAAAGCCCTGCCGGCCGGTCACGGGTGCGGGCGGCATGACCACGCTGACCTCGCGCAGCAGCCACGCCCAGCGGCCCGGCGAATAGTCGCCGTAATCGTCGAGGCGCACGGTGAAGCAATCGGGCATCGGCCGGCTGGTCAGGGACCGCACGACCCGCGCGGCGGGAAAAGCCGTCCCCTCGGCTTGTGGCCCAAGCTGGAACGCAGCGTCGAGCACGGCCGTGCAGACGACGCATCCCGCCGGCATGACCGCGTCGCCGAACTTCGTAAACAGGTCGGGCGGGCAGTCGAGGAAGGTCGCGGCGATCTTGTCGGCCAGTTCGAACCCGCTTCCCAAATGGTTGCCGGGGTGCTGGCCGAACATGATGTCGGTCGCCAGTCCGGCCGCGTCGCGGTCGACCCGCTTGGCGGCGTGAATGGCGATGCGCTGGCCGATCAGCTCGCGCGGCGGCGACCAGTGCCGGGTTTCGTAGGGTTTGACGCCGGCGGCGATCAGCGAGGCCCATGGTTGCCAGAGCGAGATGGCTTTCATGAATAGTCATCCTCCAAATCGTCGTCGTCGTGATGAGCAATCTGTGTCGAAGGGCGGTAGTCGGCCGGACGCGCCGGCCGAGGGTCGGCGCGCGCGTAATGATCGCGGGCGACCTGCTCGCTGACTGGGCGCAAGGCATAGATCGAGGAAGTGCCGTAGTATTCGGTGACGTATTCTTCGGCTGCGGCGGTGGAATCGCCATCGACCGGAATGTCGATACGCAACATCAATCCACCCGCGATTTCTTCTTCCTTCGCGCGGCCTATACGCTGTCGATGGCCCATAAGTTCGATCAGGCACCACCCGAAATCGCGGGGTGCGCTACGTTCCTGTTCGCTCATTTTCCATTCCTTTCGGTTCGACCAGTTTGAAAATGCCGCGCGCGGCGAGCGAGCGAGCCGCGACCACGCCCTGGTGCCCCATGAACAGGGGCGGGCGCGAATATTCGACGATGGCGATCTCGGCGCCGTCCGGCAGATCGAGCACGTCGAGCAGGCGGTAGAGGATGCGCGCGGACGGGTATTCGCGCTCGGCGCGCATCGGTATGTCGGTGATGATCACAAGAGGCGAGGAGCGAAGCGACCGGGAACGATCAACCTCTTCGCGCGCTGTGGCCGGGTTCGTTTTGCCGCTCATTTGACCACCCTCAATTGTGAAGGCTTGTCAGGCTTGCCGGACGGGGCACCCGGATCAGGCTCGGGCGGATAGGCGGCGAGGTCGCGCTCGAACGGCCACGGCAGGGCAGCGACGCCCTTGTCGGCGGCAGCGCCCAGCGACCACAGCCGCGGCTTGCCGGCATCGGCATGCGGCTGCACGGCCGCGACGATCCGGGCGAACACGGCCTCGCGTTCCATCGCCCAGCCGGCTTTCGGGCCAAGCACGATCTGGCGCTTGAGGCTTTCGCAAACCTGCCGGATCAGCGCCGGCGTCGCCGTCTCCAGCGATTCCGCGAAGGCGGTCAGCGCCGCGTCGGGCAGCACGAAGGGCGCGAAATAGCGCTTGAGGATGCGCCGGACTTCGTGCGGGCCGGGCAGCGCAAGATGGATATGGATGTCGAAGCGCCGCCAGATGGCCGGATCGATCTTGTCGGGATGGTTGGTCGCGGCGATGATGAAGCCGGAATAAGCTTCCATCCGCGCCAGCAGCGTGTTGACCATCTGGTTGTGATGAGCTTCCGCGCCGGGGTTCAACCCGCTCGACATGCGCTTTTCGCCAAGGCTGTCGAATTCGTCGAGGAACAGCAGGAGCGGCGTTTCCTGCCCTTCGAGCACGTCGAACAGCCCGCCGACATTCTGTGCGCTGGAGCCGACCCATTTGTCGATGATCCGGTCGGAACGGCAGTCGAGCATGGTCAGGCCGAGGCGGGCGGCTAGATGGTGCGCCAGCGTCGTCTTGCCGGTGCCGTTGCCGCCATGGAAGAGCGCCTTCTGGCGCGGCTTCAAACCGACTTCGGCCAGCTCCTCGGCCGACCAGATTTCGGTCAGCCATTCGGTCAGCGCGTCGCGCACCGGCCGCGCCAGTATCGGCTCGATCGCATCGGCCGGGCGGAGCAGATGGCCGAAGGCTTCCGGGTTTGCGGCGGGCCGGTCGAACAGCATGGATCAATCGTCCCCCATGCCGTCCGAACCGCTTTCGGCCCGCCAGCCGGCATCGAAGCGCGGCCGGCGCGGGTCATCCCACGGGAACGGGTTCGACGTGATCGGCTGGTTCGCGATATAGGCGCGACGGCCCAATTCCTCGGCGCCCTCGGCGTCGACATCGGGCACCGGCTCGCTCGAAGGCGGCGGGGCCTGCTGCACGCGCGAGGAAGGCTTGCGCGGCTCGGGCGGCACATAATCCTCGGTATGGAAATCACCCTCGATCGTGCGCCACAGCCGCAAGGGCCTTTCGCCGGTTTTAAGGATGATTTCGCCGCCGGGCGGCACGGTCGGCTCCAGCGCCTTGATCAACGCATCGTCGGTCACCGCGTCGCCGAGGTTGGCGAAATGACGGAAGAGCGGCAGATCGCGCTTCATGCCGAGCGCGGATTCGTACAAATCCTTGAGCGTTTTCGCCTCTTCAAGGTCGTGCGGCTTCGCCTTGCGATCCTTGACGATGGATTTCATCGCCTTTGGCTCATAGCCGTCGAGCTTGGCTTCGGCATAGACGGCGGCAATGTCCTCGCCGATTTCCTTTTTCTGCTTTTCCAGCCGCTCGACGCGCTCGATATAGCCGAGCAGTTCGGAACCGACCGCGCGGTTCGATCCGTGTTCGCTCATGACGAGGTTTCCTTTCGGTGATGATGTGCGCCGGCACTGCCTTCGCAGCCTTGCGAAAGTGATGCCCATGGCGATGTTTCACGTTTAACAGGAACTGAAACGCCTTGATTTGATTGGCTTTTCTTTTCGCGATGCGGCAAGCCGAACGTCGAATGCGGATGCTCGGCTTCAAGGTCGAGATAGTCGAACGGGTCAAGGGAGAGCGCCTTGCAGATCGCCAGCGTGACGGCGGCGGAAACCGTGATCTGGCTTGCGGCCCGCGAGAGCGAGCCGGCGGAAATGCCGGTAAATCGCGCCTGGGCCTCTTGGTAGGGCAAGGGGGTGTCACGGCCCTCGGCGCGCCCCAGCGCAAGCAACCGGTCCCGGATGGCAGCGGCAAAGGCGGCGCGGTCGATATCAGGCATTGCGTCTTTCCTTCCCGGTCGCGCTTCGCGCTCCTAGCCTCTTATTCATGCCGGGCACCGGAAGCCGGCGGCGTTGCGATGGCCGCCGCCGCCGAACTGGCGCGCGACCTCGCTCACGTCCTGGCGGCTGTCCTGGGATCGAAGCGAATAGGAGCGCGCGCCGTGGGCATGGACACACACGGCGGCAAACGGCGCGTCCGGGTGCGCCAGCAACAATTCGTGCGCCAGATCGGACGCGAAGGCATAGGGCGCGTGCGCCACCGGCACGTCGTGCCAGCGGCCGATTTTCTCCAGCCGGGCGGCCGGCACCATGTCGGCAAGCTGGCGGTCATAGGCCCGCTCGATCGCCTCCATCTCGACAAACATGTCGTGGCGCGAGAAGGCACGCCCTTCGAGCGTTTCACTGATCACCGTCCACTTTTCGAAGTCGCGCTCGAAGCTGCGCAGATAGAGCGACAATCGGCGAGTGTCGGGCAGCGCCATGTGCCACAGATCGCGGTCTTGCAGATGGCGCACGAGCTGGGGCGGTTTCTCGCCCGGAAAGCAGAAACGCCACGTCAGCATTGCTCCGGATCGGTTCATGTCGAACATGGCGAGAACGTTCGGCGCGACATGCAGCATGCCGAAATCGCTTCGGCGAGCCGGGTGACTGTCTTCGAAACGGTAAGCAGCGATCCACTCGTCGACCGGTGCAAGGCCCGCTGCCGTGACGGCGCTGGCGACCCGGTAGGCGATCAGGTCGGATTCGGCCGTCTTGTGATGGTCGAGAATGACGATCGAGGCCGCGCGCGCGGCAAGCGCTTCGAGCACGTCGGGCTTGAAGGAAAAATCGGAGATCAGGACATGCTTGCCGTCAATGGCCTCGTCGGGCACGGGCAGGCCATAATTGGTCGGGCGGAAATCGACCGCCTCGCCCCATTTGCGCCAGACCGCCCATGCCGAGCCGAAGCCGTCGTCGCACGGGTCGTGATAAATGCAAATGTCAGGCGTCCACATTGCGCGCTTCCTTTCGTGCGGTCGTGTTCCAGAGGTTGATGGCCGTGTCGTAGTCGGCGAAGGCGTCCTCGACGGTGATGTTGAACGTGCAGGCGAGGCACGAGACGGTCGTTTCGACCGCGTCCTCGGCGACCTGGTGCGCGGTGGCCTTGATCCGGCCGCTGCCGCATTTCGGGCAGTCGCGGTTGATTTGCGCCTCACGCGGCATCGGCCCATGCCTCCAGTCTGTTGAACCTGACGAGCGCTGCCCTTGCTGTCGCGCCGATGCGCTTTTGATCCTCGGCGGCGCGTACCTGGTCTGTGCGGATGCCGAGCCGGCGCGCCAGCGCCGAAGGCGACAGCCCCATGAACTTGCGCCGGGCCTGGGTGAAAGCGGCGAGGATGGCGGGAAAGGGGATGGTGGGATCAGGCATTGGCCGCCCTTTCTTCACGCTCCCACACGCCACGGCTGGCGCGGCGATACGGCCCGCGCTGCAATTGCTGGCGTATCTTGGCGCGCCAGTTCGGATTGCCTGCCGTCTTGCGGTTGCGGGCGAAAGCCCGGTAGAGGTCGGAAAGCGGCACCGGCCGGTCGAGTTCGGCCATCACCGCCTCGATCTCCTGCGCCCATGTTCCGGGCTTCATCGGATCTGCGATCCGCACCAGCCCGACGAGGCGAAGCGGCACGAACGCGCCGTCGAGATGGCTTGCCGCCAGCCTTTCGCAATCGGCCGGGCCATAGGCGCAAAGCACCGATGGCGCGCCGGCATTGGCGGGCGCCCGCCCGCCGGCGGGCACGAAGATCGGTTCGATTTCGTTTCCGTCACGGTCCTTGCGGGGGAACCATGTGTCGGCGGCGACATGGAAGTGCAGCCGCCGCTCCAGGAAGAGCAGGCCGCTCGCGCCTTCCCACACATGGCGGAAGAAGGTTTCCGTTTCGGTGCGCGCGAAGATCAGCGCCGTGCCGTGGTCGTGCGCGGCCATGCGCGCCAGCCAGCGGGCTAGCGCCGCGCTCGAATAGGGCGGGTTGAGCCAGACACGGCCGAGCCATTCCCGCGACAGGCCGTCGTCGGTTTTCGTGAAATGGCACCGCGCGGTGTCCCATGGTCGCGGGTCGGCGGCGCAGGGGTCGAGATCGAACGCCCCGAGCGCTTCAAGCACGAAGGGCGGCGTCAGCCAGATTTCGCTTTTCGGCCGCGCGCTTTGATGGCTTCCGATCGCCCTCATAGCGCCGGCCTCCCGGTTTCGGCGATCCGTTCGAAGTGCCGATACCGCCGCACCAGCAGCCGGCCGAGCGCGGTCAGTTCCAAATCGAAGGCCATGCGCCCGCCAGAGAACCGGCAGTCGAGCATCCCGGCTTCCTTGACCACTTCGAGGTCGATCAGGGTTTGCGGGCCGGCGACGCATTCGGAAAGGCCGGCGGTCAGGTCGCGGCTGGTCCACATCAGCGACAACACCTTGATCGCGTCGTGCCGGTATTTTTCGACCAGCCCGATCGCGGCAATGTCGGCTTGCGTGATGGCGGGCGCGTTCACAGGTCGAAGCCCTCCTGTTTCGGTTCGGGAGGACGGGCGGCCTCGACCAGCATGTCGGGCTGGGCGTTGGCCTCGCGGATGCGCCTGCAGGCGATGTCGAAATAGGTTTCGTCGATCTCGATGCCGATGAACTTGCGGCCGAGCTTCACGCAGGCGACGCCGGTTGTGCCACTGCCCATGAAGGGGTCAAGGATCGTTCCGGCCGCGAAGAATCGCAGGCACCATTGCATCAATTCGACCGGTTTCTGGGTCGGGTGCTCTTTCGAGTAACCGACAACCCTGTAGCGGTAGAGCTTTGCGGGGCTTGGAAACGAGGCCCATGCCTGTTCGCACATTGCCAGACTGAAATCTTCCGGCTGGAACTTATCCCAAACGAGAAAGCATTTACTGGGGGGCAGTTCGAAATAGTTGCCTCCCCAGATCACTTGCTGATCCGAAATGCGGCGCAACATCTCGAAAGTTTCACGAGTTGGCGCCGACTTATCCCACTGCTTTTGCGCATGCCACTGGCGCACGGGATTTGCCGCAATGTTGATGCCATACGGCGGGTCGGTCAGGACGCCTTTTACTCCGTGCAGAAGCGGAATAATCTCCAGACAATCGCCCAGCAGCAGCCGGCAATCGCCGATGATCTCTTCGCGCAGGATCGGGCTGGTCATTTTGCCCTCCCGGTGCGTCGTTTGGCCTTGGTCGCAGGCACCTTCGCTTTCCGCTTTGCGGCCGAAGAGGCCGCCGGCCAACAATGATTATTGGCAGGCCGCCCCGCTGGAGGGCCAGCCGGCGCAGCCGGCGGTGCGGCCCGTGAAGCATCAGGAGAATCCGCCTCGAAGCCCCAGAGCGTCCAAGCGTTCGCCGGGTCGAGGCGCGGGTCGCCGGGCTTGAGGAAGTCGCGCCGGCCGAACAGTTCGATCTTCGGCACGCCGGGCCAGCCGTCCGATATGAGCTGCGCGAAATGCACCGGCTTGACCGAGTGCGGGCCTTTCTTCTCGCGATAAACGGAATCGGGCGCGTTTTCCCAAAGGGGCAGGGCGTTGCCGCGCCGGCAGATCATCAAGACCTCGTGGCGATCGCGCACCCATTTGCCGGGGCCGATGTCGACCTTGTCCCAAACGAGTTCGGCGACGGGTTCGAACCCCCATGCGCGGGCGACCTCGACGCCGTGCACGGACCTGTTGCCGGTACGCCACAGGAAGAGCAGCGCATCCTTCGTCGCCGGGCTCCTGTCACCGACGCAGAGCGCGCAGATGTCGGCGAGCGGCATGGTCGGGTAGTGGTTTTCCGGGCTTTTGTCGTGCCCGGTTTCCTCGCCCCACACTTCGTTTTGCCATGGCGGGTCGGCATAGACGATCGGGAAGGCAGAGCTGGGCATCGCGCCGGCCGTGACCGTTCCCTTCGCCGCGACCCGCTTCGCCATCTCGATACGCTTCTCGCGCGAATAGGCCAT
Source organism: Nitratireductor sp. (assembly GCA_020441855.1). Classification (GTDB taxonomy): domain Bacteria; phylum Pseudomonadota; class Alphaproteobacteria; order Rhizobiales; family Rhizobiaceae; genus BOKV01. The sequence continues at coordinate 24,858 of JAGRLL010000086.1, read as the reverse complement.
GTTGCGGGTGCGGATCGCCTTCGCCTCGGCGACGATCTCGCGTTCGGGTTTCAGCAGCGCGTCGCGGATGGCGCGGTCGTCGAGTTTGAGCAGTTCCGCGCCGGCGCGCACCGTGACGCGACCGTCGCGGATGGCCTGGTCGAGTTCTTCGACACCGCGTTCGCGGATACGCTTGGCGGCATGCAATGCGCGTTCGGAGATCGAGAAGCGCGTGGCGACTTCGCGCACGGTTTCGGGCTGGGGCTGCACATGTGCAGACCCGTTCTTTGACGTCCCGGCCGGGCTGGTGCCCGGCTCGCCTCTTGCTTGCTTCCCGGTCGGGCTGGCGCCCGGTTCGCCTCTTGATCCGTCCTGGTCGCCGCGCTCCCCGCCTCTTGCCGAATGCTGGTTCATGCCGCGTTCCCACGTCACCACGTTTGCGGCGACGATGGCGCGCTGACTGGCGGTCAGGTGGCGGCGCGACAGATTGTTCACCAGCACATAGTCGAGCGGGCTGGCGCAGCGTTCGGCTTTCGGCAGGCTCGACCAGTCGCGGGCGCGCACGGGCGTCTCGACGCCATGCTTCTCGAATGCGGCGAGCGCCGCGGCGCGGCGGTTGCGGCCGTCGAGGATCATGCCGTCGTGCAGGATGATCGGCTGCGCAACGCCGTTGAGCGCCACCGACTGGACCAGCTCGTCGAACTCGCCCCCGGTTTCAACGTCGGGGATCATCGGGAACAGGTTCGCGAGCGGATGCGCTTGAAGTTCGGCGAGCGCGGAGGGCGAGATCACTTGCATTCGATCTCTCCCGGTCGCGGCGTGTCCTCGATCGACGGCCTGCCGACGCTGGCGACCTTGACTTGCGTGCCGGCGCATTTCGGGCAGGCCGCGCGCATGGCGAGTTTAACGAAGGATTCGACCGGCATCGGCAGGTGCGCCACTGGCCAAACATGTTCGCATTGCGCGCATTGACCGAGGACCGCGTTCATCGCCGAACCCCGCAAAGATCGCGCAGGCGGCGGTTGATCAGGTCAACATCCCTTTCGAGGCCGCGCGTGCCGAACCGCGTCTGGATCGCCTTTTCGGCGAGCCAGTGATCGCGCACCTGGTCGGCGATGGTGAGCGCCGGGCGGCGGCGCGGCGTGGCGAGCGGTTTGCGAAGCACGGCCATCAGTTCGCCCCCGCCTGCTCGTCGAGCACGGCTTCGAAAAGGTCGTCGTCGGCGATGGTTTCGACCAGTCGCCGGATCAGTTCATTGGCGGTGATGCCGCGCGCCCTGGCCGCCGGCTCGACCTTGTCGAGGATCGAATTGGGAAAGGTGACCGTGCGCGCGTCGCGTTCGGATGGCCGCGCCGGCCTTTGCCGCGTGGCCGAAACGTAGAGCGCGCCGATCCGCTCGACCGGAATGCCGATGAGTTCGGCAATGCGCCGGTCGCTCTCTCCCTCGCCGCGCAACGCCACGACGGCCGCCGAGCGCGAGGGATAGCCGAGGGTAGGGATCGGCGCCGGCATCACGCGACCTCGCTGTATTCGAAATAGCGGTCGCGAGGCACCGTGACAGACCAGATCGCTTCTCGGCCAAGGATCATCTCATTGCGGTCGACGATCTCATACTCACCCTTTTCCTCGCCACGGCGTGTAAACAGGGATTGGCCGTAAATGACCTTGTCTTCCTGGAGACGCTGATGAAACTCGGCGACGCTGGCGCAATCGGTTTCGAACACCGTGAACTTGCGCCGGCCATCGTGATGCACCGCATTGAGTTCGACGCGGAAAACAGCCTTCATCACGCGACCTCGCCATAGGGAAAGGGTTTGCCGGTCGCGTCGAGCCAGTCGCGAAAGCGGTGCCACTGGCCTTCCACTTCGCTGGTGCAAATCTCGGCCGCGAGATCGCCGCGCACGCCCGCCGGGTCCATGCGCCAGTTCGGGTTCGGCGCGTGAGAGAAGGGGTATTTGCCGGAAACAGACGGCGAAGAGCCGGCCGGCCCGGTCAGGGCCGCGCCCGCGCAGGCCAGCGGCGAAGCCGCGCTCGGCCGCGAGCGATCAAATCCGTTCGCCGATGCGCTCCAGTTGATTTCGGATTTGCCGCCGCGTCTCGTCATGGGCGGCCCTTTCCGCCCAGTCGCATGCCGGCATCATCGCGGCGAGCAGTTCGGGGCCGAAGACCGAGACATAGGCAAGCATCGCGTCGGCACCGGGCTTGGCCGCGCCGGTCATGTGCTTGCGCACCGTGGCGGCGGGTATGCCGGCGAGTGCGGAAAGGTGATGTTCGGTGGCGCGCGGAAAGCGGTCCCGGCAGAACCGGTCGAACCGTTCGCATGTCCACGAAGGGAAGGATTTTCTCCCGTTTGACCACATCTGGGCAGGTTTTTGACCAGATGTGGGCACGACATTCGTGGCGTTCTGTCGGCGGAAATTCAGGGCAAGAGGCGAGTCGGGCTGGCGGCCCGACCGGGACGAAACAAACGACATGGTTTTCTCCATACGCAGAACAAATCGGAGATGCAGGGGCAACGCCCCCCTGCGTGGCAGGGCAAGCAAGCAAGAGGCGAGGAGGGGCGAAGCCCCGACCGGGACCAAAATATGCAAGCCCGTGAACGCTCGACCCGAACACCCTGTTACATGGGGCGCCGGAGTCGACAGAAAGGAACTCGATGAACACACAAGAGGCGAGCCGGGCGGATGCCCGGCCGGGAAGCAAGCAAACCGAAGAATTCTTGGCCGTGCTGGCCGAGGAACTGGACCGGCGGGGAACATTGCCGCTGGAGGAACTGGAAAGGGCGGCGATTGCCGCCGGCGCGCAAACGCCCGTGCTGGCGATGGCGTTCCGGCTGCGCGCCGAGCGCCGGCTGGTCGGGCGGAAATGATCGCGGGGACGGCCGCGCGCGCTACAGGCGTCCCCGCTGGCCCGCGCCGCCGGGGAGGAGGATCGACGGCAACGGGATGCAAAATCACAAGAGGCGAGGAGCGAAGCGACCGGGACCAAACAAGCGGCGAGGAGCGCCGCAGGCGCGACCGGGACACAATAGAGGCCGGCGGCCCGCCCGCCTGGCAACACCAGACAGGAGGGCCGCCGGCAATCCCCGCGTGCGGCGTGTGCGGCGAAGCATGCGGGGAAGGGGGTCATGACGCGCCTGCCTTCTCGGCGGCGGGCGTCGCATCCTGCGGCTTGATGCGCCTTGCGAGCCGGGCAAATTCACGCCTTTGCCAATCGCGCATCGTCTCCGGGTTCGCCTCGATCCGCGACAGGCGCGATTGCGAGATGCCGATCAGCACAGCCATGTCGGCCTGTGTCAGCTTCAGCGCCTCGCGTATGGCGCGGGGATCGGACGAATCAAATGCCATGACGGATTCGTTATGCGAAACGCATAATGTTGGTCAAGGCGAAACGTATATCAAGATTGTGCGAAACGCATAAGCATGGCTGAAGATACCCGCCCCGATGCCGCCAAACGCCTGCGCGAGGCAAGGATTGCACGCGGTTTCAAGACCGTTGCGAAAGCGTGTGAATTTTTCGGCTGGAACTACCAGACCTATGCCGCGCACGAAAACGGATCACGCGGATTTGGCAGGGCGGTCGACACCTACGCCGCCGACCTTCGTGTCTCGAAGGCGTGGCTGTTGACAGGCGAGGGCGAAGGGCCGCCAGTGCCCCGGCTTCAGATCAAAGGCTACGTAGCCGGTTCCGTGACCGGTTTCAACATCATCCACGAGACGCCGCTCGACCTGGCCGACCGGCCGCCGGCGCTGGTCGGAGTCGATGACGCTTATGCTTGCTGGGTGCGGGGCGCCTCGATGGAGCCGGCATTCCGCGAGGGCGACCTGGTCGTTGTCCACCCGTACAAGCCGTTTGTTGCCGGCGATTATGTCGTGATCCAGCAGGCCAGCGCCAATGACGGCGAGCCGGTCGCCTTCATCAAGCAATTCGTGCGGCTTCAAAACGGCGATGTGGTTGCCAGACAGCTCAACCCGGCCGCGATCGTGACCTTTCCAAAGGCCACCATCCTCAAGGTGCACAAGATCTTGAGCACGCGCGAAATGCTGCGCGCATAAGGCGCTAGTCTTCCTCGACGATCACCTTAGAGCCGCGCGTCAAGAGCGCGAACAGGCCGAAGATTACCGCGCCGGCAAGCCACATGAACAACAGCGCGCCGATCGAGAAGGCGCCGCCCAGCGCGCGGCCGGCCTGCTCGGCCCTGTCGGAGGTTTCGGGAAGGCTGTTCAGCGCGCCCGCGCCAAGCACCATCAGCCACGCCATTAGTGCGTTCCAACCCCAGAACAGAACCAAGAAAACCCAGCCGAAAAAGCCGCGCTGCCGCTTTTCTCGCCTTACCACTCGCGCCATTGCCCCCCCTCCGTTGCCCCTTCGTTGCCGCCATCGCTGCTTGTAGAACGATGCAACCCGACGGCGAAAGAATGGTGTAATTTCAACGCTTTGTCTATTCGCTTAGGCAAAATTGCGCAATAACGCCTATGCGTAACGCATAAAATATATTGACAATAATTATGCATTACGTAGAAAATCCGCGCCATTGTTACCTCCCAGGAACCCCCGCCGGCTGTGTTCGGTGTACCGGCGGGGCCTTTTTCAAGGATGCGCCGCATGGCTGCAAACGACACCGATTCCTTGTTCCCCAATTTCAGGCAGATCGTCCAAGCCGTGGTCAGTGACCAGCAGTTTCAGGCGATGGCGAAATATCTTTCGCGCGACAACCCTGAAGACGATGACGTGCAAATCGACATCGCCTGTACGGTCCTCGGGGCACTGCTCGAATATCTCGGCCTGCTGGCCATCGCACGCGAGCGGGAACAGGCGGAGGCATTTCTTCTGTCCCGCGCAGGGTGGAAGACAATCGACACCGCGCCGAGGGACGGAACACGCATCCTGCTATTCGGCCGCGTCCTGCCGCCAAATGTCGACGCCGGCGAAGCAACGACAGTGATCGCGTACTGGACCGGGCACAATGGCGGCGGCTGGGTTTGGCATGGCGCTTTGTCGACCGAGTTCACCCATTGGCAAGCACTGCCGGAGGCGCCGCGATGAACGACCATCTGCGCGACATGATCGCCCAGCTTCTGCCTGAATCCATCACCCGCAACGTGCTCGCGGCCATGGCCGACGAGAACGAGGCGACAAGGGCGGCGATCGAACGGATCGAGCAGCGCATTGCGCGGATCGAGGCGGTGGCGGAATCCGGGGAAACAAATCCCGATATCGAATTGCCCGACTTCCTGCCGGCGCGGCCGGCGCGCGAAGCGACCGCTGACCAGTTCAACCCAGTAAGGAGTAGACCATGAGACAGGCAAACCAGATCGACGTGCAGGTCGGCGCGAATGTGCGCCGCCATCGATTGCTCGAACGTATGACGCAGGGCGCGCTTGGCGCCGAACTCGGCCTGACCTTTCAGCAGGTTCAGAAATACGAGAAAGGCGCCAACCGCATATCGGCGTCGAAGCTGGTCGCCATCGCCCGTGTGCTGCGCTGCACGCTCGCCGATCTGTTCGAAGGCGTGGCGCTCGAAAGCGTCGCGCCGGATGCGCCGACAATCGTGCTGCCGGCGGGCGAGGTGGAGATCGCGGCGCGCATCGGCGGCAAGACCGTGCTGATCGTGCCCTCGCGCTTCGTGCCGGATCATCAAGAGGCGAGCCGGGCGGAAGCCGAACTTCCTCCGTTCATGGAGGCGGCGGAATGAGCAAGACAAACCCCAATCACAAGGCGCGCTTCTCCTACGGCGTTCGCTGCAATTGTTCTTGCGGCTGGGAGTCCTGCACCTGGTACGGAAAAGGTGCGCGGGGCAACGCTGCCGGCGAATGGCGCTATCACCGCGAAAAGTGCGAAGCGGCGGAAGCTTCGGCGATGGAGGCGGCGGAATGACCGCGACCCGCAAGCGCGCACGCATTGTCGCCCAGATAGGAAGATTGGCCGCCGCCTTCGCCTTCGTGGCGTGGGCGGCGCTCGGCGTGAAGGCGGTGTGGTTCGCCGCCGGCATCGCGGCGTTCCTCGCCGTGCGGTTTGTTTGGGGAAGGCGGGCATGACGCGCGAGCGCGAACCAGAAGAATAGAAGGGCACCAAAATATGCACACACCAGGACCATGGAAGGCCGGAGATACCGACGAGTTTGGCGATGTAACCATATTGCCGGAATCTGGCGGGCTGGCCGTTGCGGCCGTGCCCAATGGTGAATTCATGCGCATACGCGGCAAGACCGGGGAGCATCATGCCAATGCCCAGCTGATCGCCGCCGCCCCGGAATTGCTCGATGCCTTGAAGCAGGCAAAGGGATGGCTGGAGAATTGGGCGAGCGCCGAGCCTCAAATCGCTGTGATTGACGCGGCAATTTCCAAGGCGGAAGGCCTGACAGGGAAATAAACAATGTCAGATAACACACCGATCGAATGGGCGCGGCACCCGGTTACGGGCAAGGGCGCGACGTGGAACCCGATCACCGGTTGCCGGCTCGTCTCGGAAGGGTGCCGGCACTGCTACGCCGCGCGGCTGGCCGCGACGCGGATGAAGAACCATCCGAGCCGAAAGGGCCTTGCCCGCGCCAATGCCGCCGGCGAGTTCAAGTTCACCGGCGAGGTCCGCTTCAACGCCGAATGGCTCGACCAGCCGCTGCGCTGGCGCGCGCCGCGCGGGATCTTCGTCTGCGCCCATGGCGACCTGTTTGCCGAGGGCGTGACCGACGAGATGATCGACAAGGTGTTCGCGGTGATGGCGCTGTGCGGCTCCATGCCTTCCCGGTCGCTTCGCTCCTCGCCTCTTGGACATGTTTTCTTCGTGCTCACCAAGCGGCCCGAGCGGGCGCGCGCGTACCTTTCCGACCCGGCGACGATCCGCAGGGTCTACGAACTGGTTTGCGATATCGCTGTCGAGGGCGAGGAGAACGTGGTGCTGGTGCCGCCGGGGCTTGACCCCGATCTTGCGCCGAGGGGGCGCCGCGTCCCGCTTGATCGATGGCCGCTACCCAATGTCTGGCTGGGCACGTCGATCGAGGATCAGGCGACAGCCGACAAGCGCGTTCCCGAGCTGCTGGCGACACCGGCGGCGATCCGCTTCGTCTCGGCCGAGCCGCTGCTCGGCGAGGTTGACTTCACCGCGATCTGCACCGGCCACTACTTCATCGACGCGCTGCGCGGCCTCAAATATCACGACGCACCGGAAGGCGTGCACAGCGCAACCGAGGCTTGCGCGCGGCTCGACTGGATCATCACCGGCGGCGAGTCCGGGCCGCATGCCCGCCCGATGCACCCCGCCTGGGCGCGTTCCCTGCGCGACCAGTGCGCCGCCGCAAGAGGCGAGGAGCGCGCCAGCGCGACCGGGACAAATGAAGGCGTGCCGTTCCTGTTCAAGCAATGGGGGCAAATGCGTCCGGTCTGTGAGCGTCGCCTTCCTGAACTTGCTGCCGAGAAAATCACCGTCAAGCAAATCGATGGTCAACACTACGCCATTGTCGGCAAATCACGCTCCGGCCGCCTTCTCGACGGCATCGAACACAATTCCATGCCGGAGATTGCGTGATGGCTTACAACTTCATCGAGCGCCTCTATGGCACGCGGTTCAAACCGGGCATGCGGGTGCGGTTCACCGAATATGACGACGCGCCGGGCATTGTGAAGCGGGTAACGGGCGATCCTCAATATGTGCGGGTGAAGTTCGACGACGGCCGCGAAGGTGATTGTCACCCCGACAGCCTCAAGATCAAGCCGGCCTGCGGCCCGGCCGGGAAAAAGCAAGAGGCGTGGCCGGCGGCCGGCCGGCCGGGGAAGCATCAAGAGGCGAGGAAGGCCGAAGGCCTGACAGGGAAGGCAAAATGACCGCCGCCGCGAAGATCGAACCCAAACCCGACCGGCCAACGCGATGCCGCGCCAGCCAGCCGGCAATCCTCGCCACGCTGGAGGCCTTGAAGGAAGCCGGCCTTGATGTGGAAAGGGTGTGCATACGCGGTGGACAGGTGGAAATCCATTGCGGCCACGTTGAAGCCGTCGAAGACGATCAGGAAGATGCGGGCCTTGAAGATTGGTAAGACCCGCCATGAAGATCGACTATCCCGGCCTGCTGGTCGAGCCGCTGCCATCCGGGCGCACGCGCTACCGGGTTCGCCCCGAGGGTGACCGCAAGAAACGCATCCGCATTTTCTGTGGACCTGACCATGACGATTTCATGCGCCAGTACCTTGCCGCGCGGCGCGGCGAGCAGCCAAAGAAGCTGGAGACGGCATCCGACCATGCCAAGCCGCGCTCGATCGCCTGGCTGGCGACCTCCTATTTCGAGTATCTGGAGGCCCGCGTCAAAGCCGGAACGTCGAGCGCAAAGACCCTCAAAAAGAAGCGTAACCTGCTGAACCGGCTGCTGGTGCGGCCGGATCGCAAGATGCTGATTCCGCAGGAAAAGCTGATCGAGATGCAGGACGAAATGGGCGCGACGCCGGCACAGGCAGACGCCTTCGTCGAGGCGGTCGGCGTCATGTACGATTGGGCGATCAAGCGGCGTTATCTCCAGACAAATCCGGCGCGTGGCATTGCAAGGATTTACGCCAAGGGCAGCGGCGCAACGCCCTGGAAAGCCGCCGACGTGCGCGCCTATTTCAAGCGCCACAAGCCGGGCAGCAAGGCGCATGTGGCGATGTCGGTGCTGCTTTGGACCGGGTGCCGGATCGAGGATTTGACCGTGCTCGGCCGGGCCTATGAATGCGAGATTGACGGAATCGAGGCGCTGCGCTGGACGCCGCTCAAACGCGGGTCGAGCGAGGTTGCCATCCCGTTGCTGGAGCCGTTGAAGGCCGCAACGCGGGCACCGAAAGTGCAGGGCAACACCTATGTGCTGGGCCGGGGCGGCCGGCCCTATGCCAGCGGCGACAGCATGTCGTCGATGTTCAAGAGATGGTGCCGCGACGCCGGGATGGCGCATCTTTCGGCGCATGGCGTGCGCAAGGGCCTGGCCGAATTGCTGGCCGAACTCGGATGCAGCCAATATGCGATCATGGCGATTCTCGGCCATTCCGAGGCAAAAACCTCGGAAGTCTACACCCGCCGGGTCGAACGCTGGCGGCTCGCCAGATCGGCAATCGCCATGGTCGAAGCGGCCGAGGCGTGGCAGTGAAACGAGCCAATGTGTCCCACGTTCGTTTCGGCGTGGGACACAATCAAGGTTAAGTCTTTGAAATCAAAGAAAGGCACGAAAGCCAATGGTGCGGTCGAGAAGACTCGAACTTCCACCCGTGTTACCGGACAGCGACCTCAACGCTGCGCGTCTACCAATTCCGCCACGACCGCAAATGAGCTTTGTTTCCGGAAACTGCCGACAGGCTGCCGACCCGGTAAAACCAGCCCGGCGCATGTAGCAAATGCATGACGGCTAAACAAGTGCAGAACACCCATCCGGGCTAAAAAACCCGTGCGCGTATCCGGACTTGTCCGGGATGCTAATGACGCGAGCGGAAAGCGTGAACCAGCGAATTGCCGCGGCCGGAACCGGTGCTGGTGGATTGTTCGCTCGGGGCGTTCTGCCGCCGGCCGACCATCGACTTGCCGGCCCAGTCCTGTATCGCTCCCATCGGCTCGATCGCAGCATGTGAGTTCCTGGCGCCATTGGCGTGCGGGACGGTCTTGACCTCCAGGTTTTCGGGGCCGGGCGGGGAGGCTATGCCCGCCGTCTCGGAGGAAGCATCGGCCTTGAATTGCGCCATGTCGCGCGCCATGGCGGCGTCGGCCTCGTGCACCTCGACTTCGCGTTGCACCAGCCGGTTCGCGCCCGCTGGCTCGCGCATTTCGGCGTGTGCCCTGGAGTGGGCGTCGCGCATGCGGCGGATGACCGCCGAAAGATCGACATTGCCACCCATGCGCGCCAGCTTCTGCATCTCCTTGATGCGGCTTCCCGGCAGGCATTCCGGCGGAATGGTCTCGAAGACCATGCGCATCGGCGTCTTCAATGCCTCGCCGAAGGCGATGCATTCGCGGTCGGCCAGCGATGAGATGAAATTGATGGAAGTCTGCGCGCCATTGGTCATGGCGTCGCCGATGATTTCCTGGTCGTTCTGGTTGGCAAGACGCATGGCGAAGATGGTGTTGCACTGCGACAGGATGGTGGAATCCAGTTCGGAGGGGCGCTGCGTGACGATGCCCAGATAGACACCATATTTGCGGCCTTCCTTCGCAATGCGCGCGATGGCCTGCCGGGTCGGCCAGAATCCGGCATCCTGATTGGACGGAATGTAGCGGTGGGCTTCCTCGCAGACGACAAGCGTCTGGATGCCTCCCTGGCTCGAAACGGCCAGGTCGAAGGCCATGCGGCACAATACGGAGGCGACGGAATTGACCACTTCGCCCGGAATTTCCGACATGTCGATGACGCTGATCGGCTTTTCGTCGATCGGCACGCGGAAAAGGTCTCCGATGATCTCCTTCATGCGGTCGCCGCCGGCATTGGGCTGCGAAAAGCAGAAGGCGAAACGCGAATCCTCGCTGATGGTAAAGAGGCGGTCGCGCAATTGCTTAAGCGTTGGCTTGATGGCCTTGCCTTCGAGTTGGCCCAGGCGTTCGTCGATGGCCTTGAACAGGTCGGTCAGGCGATAGGGCACGGGCGAGTCGGCCGTATATCCGGCGCCGCTCACGGCGCGCCGGACCAGCGAGGAGCCGGGACGTTGGCTGCCTTCGTCATACATCTGCTTGGCTTCGCCGATGAGGTCGCGCAGCAATTCCGCCTCGGACTCGAACCCCTTCTGGCCGCGGAATACGATTTCGCGGAATTCGTCGAAGGTGAACAGCCAGAACGGCAGATGCAGCGAACTTGCGCCCTTGACGACGGCCTCGGTCAGGAACGCGGTCGAAAATTCGTTGTGGGGGTCGAGAATGAGCACCCTGAGATCGGGACGCTGCGCGATGATCTTGTGCAGGATGAGGGTGACGCTGGTCGACTTGCCCGTGCCGGTCGAGCCCACGATTGCAAAATGGCGGGAGGTAAGCTTGTCGAGATCGATCTTGGCTGGAATGGAGGTTTCCTGCGCCAGATGTCCGACGGTGATCGTCGACGCGGCATCGTTGTGGTGCATCGTCTCAAGGTCGGAGGCGCGGATGCGGTGGGCGATGGAGCCCATGCGCGGATAATTGGCGATGCCGCTGGAAAAGGTGGTGGAACCATCCTTTCCCGGCCGGATCTCCCCCACCAGTTCGATGTGGATGAGCAGCGTGTTGACGCCCGAGCCCACCCATTGATTGTCGGCGCTCTCGACGTGAAAGGTCTGTCCGACGATGCGCTTGTCGCCCTCGTGGATCGAGATCAGCTGACCCACGGCCCAGTAGTTTTCCATGTGTTCGGAATGCTGGTCGACATGCGCCATGATCACCGCGCGCGCGCCATCGCAGTCGACAACGTAGCCCTGCGTACGCCGGCGCGTGATCTCGCCCTTGAGCGGCGGAGCATAGTTTGCCGGTTGATCGGCTTTTATGTTTTCGGTCATGCCTGCCCCTTGTTCACCGCTATCTAACGCATCGGCGTTAAAGACGGGTTTGCGGCATTGGTGAACAAATGCTTGGCGTGAAAGCTACAATGCTCCGCAAGGCGGCGAAACACGCGCTGGAGCAAAGGGGGCGGCACAAAAAAAGCCCGGCCGGAGCCGGGCTTTTCTGTTCGCTGGAAAGGCTCGTCATGCCCTCCCGGATTCCGGGAATTATTGCGGAATGACGATGGTGTCGCCAATCTGCAATTGGCGCACGCGCTTGACGCCGTTTGCATCGCGGATTTTCTTCCACATGCGTCCATCGCCATAGGTTTTCTTGGCGAGGTTCCACAGATTGTCGCCGCGCTGAATGACGTAATCACCGGTCGCCATTGGCTTTTCCATGGTTTCTGTCGCCGGTTTTTCCGCCATCTCCTCTTTCGCCATCGGCTTTTCGGTCATGGCCATTTCCAGCTTGTCGCCCTTGACGATACGCCCGTCCGTATAGGGCGTGTAGGGATTGTGGGCGGCCAGATATTCGGCGACGACATCTTCCATGCCGGGGCCGTAATCGTAGGCGTTGGTGCCGTTGTCGCGGAACAGGGCGTAATTGTCGCCGCCGGCGCGCATGAAGTTGTTGGTCGCGACCAGATATTCCTTGGCCGGATCGATGTCGGCCCATGCGCCGTTTTCCATGACCTGGACCTGCTTGATGCGGCCGGCGCCAGACGCCACGGAGGCGTCGAAGGCATAACGCAGACCTGCGACCTGCGGGAACTGGCCCTTGCCTTCCTCGAGGCCCGATACGCCGCTCTCAAGCGAGGCGACGATGTCGGAACCCTTGAGGCCGAACGTGGCGAGCGTGTTCTGGAAGGGCAGGACGGTCAGCACTTCGCCCATGGTGATCTCGCCCTCGTCGATGGAGGCGCGCAGGCCTCCGCCGTTCTGGATGGCGATGGTCACGCCCTGGCCCCTGGTGCGCTCGAGCATGGCGTCGGCGACGAGGTTGCCCATGGAGCATTCCTCGGCGCGGCAGACCTCGCGTGAACCCTCGATGGCCGCCGTGCTCTCGCCGACCGGCTTGCTCTTGAGTTCCTCGATCGGACCGGCCAGCTCGGCAACGCGCTTGGCGACCGCCTCGTCAGGCTTGACGGAGGCATCGATCAGATTGGGTACGCCAGAGGCGCCCAGCACCTTGCCGTCATCGGAGAAAGCGACCGACAATTCGCCGACATACTTGCCGTAGGAGCCTGCCTGAACGACCGGAATCCTGGTGCCGTCCGCCTGCTCCACGATTACGGGGTAGGGACCGGCCGCCCTGTCGTCAGTATTCGACAACAGGGTGTGGCTGTGACCGCCGACGACGACATCCACGCCGGGGATGGTGGCAATCAGCTTGTCTTCCTCAAGGCCGACATGGGTGAGTGCGACGATCTTGTTGACGCCCTGGGCTTCCAGTTCGGCGACAGCCCTGGTGATATATTCCTCTGCATTGGCGAAGCTCACGTTCGGACCCGGCGAGGAAATGGCGGCGGTTTCCGTCGTCACGACGCCGATGATGCCGATCTTCTCGCCGCCGCGTTCGACGACGATGTAGCTGCCGAGCTCGCCTTTGAGATCTGGATCGGAATCGGCCACGACATTGCCGCCCAGAACGGGGAAATTCACCGCGTCGATGAAGGTCTTGAGCGGTGCCGGTCCGATGTCGAATTCGTGGTTGCCCACGGCGGCGGCGTCGAAGCCGATCCCGTTCATGAATTCGGCTTCGGCCGCGCCCTTGTAGGTGGTGAAGAACAGCGAACCCTGGAACTCGTCGCCTGCCGTCAAGGTGAGCACGTTGGCGCCGTCTGCGTTCAGTGCGTCGCGACGTTCGGTGACGAAAGTCTTCAGTCTGGCGACGCCGCCGAAGCACTTGCCTTCCGCGTCGTCGGCCGCAGAGCAGGTCGAATCGTATTTGTTGATCGGCTCGATACGGCTGTGGAAGTCGTTGATGTGCAGAATGTCGAGGATGTAGTCGGCTTGCGCCTGGCTTGCTGACAGGGCCAGCATGGCTGCGGCGGAGACGGATAGAAGCAATCTCATGGCATCGCTCCGGTTTGAGATTTCGGCTTTGACGCGCAGCAGCTGCGGGTCCGGTATACGGCCCCATGCACCTGACGTCGCCTCAGAACGCGCTAGCCTATGAGCAACACCGCAATGTGACAAGCGTCGCGCGCTGCCGTCGGCACGAGGGAAGCAGCCAGGTGTGCCGCGCTTGGCTCTGCCTGCCGCCCCGTTGAGGGAATATCCTGGCCGATTCCCTTTGTCCCGGCGGCATGCCTGCGCTACCTAGAGTGCAGTTTCGATGACGGAGTCGCCGGAATTTCCATGGATCCGATGACGGAAGAAAAGACACGGGAAGCAGAAGACGCCGCGGCCGAAGCCGTTTCGGCGCTGCCCGAGCTTTACGACGAGGACGGCTACGTCACCTCCGCCTTCCACGAACGTGTCAACCAAATCCTGGAGGCCGAGGACGCCGAGGCGCTGCAGGCGCTGATCGGGCCGTTGCACGAATCCGAACTGGGCGATCTGCTCGAGGCGCTCGACACCGACGAGCGGCAACACCTTGTCCGGCTTGCGGGCGACGCCTTCGACCTGACCGCGCTGACCGAGGTCGACGAAGCGGTGCGTCTCGAAATCGTCGACGCGCTGCCGAACGCCAGGATCGCCGAGGCCGTCAAGGAACTCGATTCCGACGATGCGGTCTACATTCTGGAGGATCTGGAGGAGGCCGACCAGGACGAGATCCTGTCGGCGCTGCCCTTCGAGGAACGGTTGCGGCTGCGCCGCTCGCTCGACTACCCCGAAGAAAGCGCCGGCCGGCGCATGCAGACCGAGTTCATCGCCGTGCCGCCGTTCTGGTCGGTTGGCCAGACGATTGACTACATGCGCGAGGACAAGGATCTTCCCGACCGCTTTCACGAGATTTTCGTCGTTTCGCCGCAGTTCGAACTGATCGGCTCGGTGGCGCTCGACCAGATCCTGCGTACCGGGCGCAAGGCGCGCGTCGAGGAAATCATGCATGAGGCGAGCCACGCCATTCCAGCCGACATGGACCAGGAGGAAGCCGCGCGGCTTTTCGAGCAGTACGACCTGCTTTCCGCCGCGGTTGTCGACGACAGCAACCGGCTGGTCGGCGTGCTAACCATCGACGACGTCGTCGATGTCATCGCGCAGGAAGCGGAAGAAGACATCCTGCGCATGGGTGGCGTCGGCGACGAGGAATTGTCGGATTCGGTATGGGAGATCGCGCGCTCGCGGTTTCTGTGGCTCTTCATCAATCTGGGGACTGCGATCCTGGCATCCGTGGTGATCGGCCTGTTCGACGCCAGTATCCAGAAGATGGTGGCGCTGGCGGTGCTGAT
>JAGRLL010000086.1:2091-10027 GCA_020441855.1 Nitratireductor sp. | reverse complement strand
TCCATGGGCGGCAATGCCGGCACGCAGACCATGACGGTCGCGGTGCGCGCGCTCGCGACACGCGATATCGACACCTACAACGCGATGCGCATCATCCGCCGCGAGATCCTCGTCGGTTTCTTCAACGGGATTTCCTTTGCGATCATCATCGGCGTAGTCGCCGCGGTCTGGTTTGGCGAGCCGCAGCTCGGCGGCATCATCGCGGTGGCGATGGTCTTCAACATGCTGTGCGCGGCACTGGCGGGCATCCTGATCCCGATCGCGCTGGACCGCCTCGATATCGATCCGGCGGTGGCCTCCAGCGTGTTCGTGACGACGGTGACCGATGTCGTCGGCTTCTTCGCCTTCCTTGGCCTGGCGGCCTGGTGGTTCGGGATCTTCTGAGAACGAGGAACAAACGAAAAGCCCGGCCATGGGCCGGGCTTGTGAGAAGCGGCAAGGGGCGCGATGCGCCTGCCTATTGCGTGCTCGCCGTATAGGCGTAGTCGAGGCTGGGGCCCGCGACGTTGAGCGGCAGCGTCTGGATCTGATGGAGGATGCGGGTGTGCACCTCCTCATTGTTGCCGAGTGCGATGTGCGAGGTATTGTAGGCGAAGTGGTTTTTGATGGTGACGTTGTTGCCGCGCGTCAGACGGATCTTGTCGCGAAGGCAGCCCGGCATGTTGCAGATGAAATTGTCGACCCGGCGCACATTGGGGTAGACCTCGCCAAGCGGCAGGCCGTCGAGGACGCCCAGATAGCTGACCTGAATGCCTTCCCGGTCGAGCTCCTTGACCATCCATGTGATCATGTTGGCGCCGTAGGAGATGCCGATCAGGTTGATCTCGATGTCGGGGTTTGCCTTATGGAGCCGACGGATATCGGCCATGATCTTGGGCTGGATTACACCCGAACCCTCGACCGGGCTGATGTAGGAATACAGCTCCGCGCCCGGAATTTTCTTCTGGAGATTGGTGAAGCCGTAGCCGATGAATGGCACCGCGCTTGCGAGTCCGTTGATCAGATAGGTCTTGGATTGCACATAGCCGGCGGCCTGTGCACCGCTGGCCGAGGCCCATACAGCAGCCGCCATAGCGGCGGCGCCAAACAATTTTCTTAGAACCATTTTGCCGTGTCCCGTTTCGGCTACGCGTTTACCCGATGACGCGATTATGTGTTTCGTAACGTTAAGGGACAGTAAAGCGGAGAAAATGTGGCGACGCGCTGATGTCGATCAAGTCGCGGACAATAATTCCGCAATGGCGCATCAGCCGTAGCGGTTCGGCCCCTTGGTGCCCTTGGCGAGCAACCACCACACGAGCGGCAGGACCGTCAGCGCCATCCAGCCGGGCTTGTCGTGGTCGTGGACACGGCGGACGATGAGCGTGATGGTCGGCGGGATGCAGAAGACCACCCACGCCCAGGAAAGATAGCGCGGCGCGCCTTCCTCGAAAGGCAGATAGTCGAAATAGGTTGCGAAGTAGCGGATGTCGATCTGAAGCAGTACGCCCCACACCAGGATCGCGAACGCCAGCCAGTACCAGAATTCGCGGCGGTTGGAACGGCCGGAGAAATTCGCGTAATTGCGGATGGCCGAGATGATGGCGCGAAGAAAGGACATGGCAACTCCGGAAGCGGCGGACAGGACGATGATGGTTGCGGCAAGGCGGCGACGAACGCCGATTCCCGCAAGATCATATCGCGTGGGCCGATCCCGGCGCAAACGGGTGATGAGGATTGGCGGGGCAGGGGTGCGGTTGATTGACTTTTACGTAAGAACCGTCCACATCAAATGGACATTTCCGGTGCGCTTGGCCGCCCGGCCGATTTGACCATTACTGGAACGCCAAATGGCGGCGGGGCACATGGCGGCAAAATCCGAACTCGGCGAATTCTTCACCATCACCGAACTGACGCGGGAATTCGGGGTTTCGACCCGGACCATCCGATTCTACGAGGACGAGGGGCTGATCAAGCCGCTGCGGCGCGGGCGCACGAGGCTTTTCAGGCCGACCGACCGCAGGCTGTTATCCTTCATCCTGCGCGGCAAGAGGCTTGGCTTCTCGATTGCGGAAATTCGCGAAATCCTCAACATGTACAAGGAGCCGCCGGGCGAAGAGGGCCAGTTGCGGCTGCTGATCCAGCGCGTCAGCGAAAAGCGCGCCGAGCTTGAGCAAAAGCGCCGTGATATCGAGGAGACGCTGCGCGAACTCGATCAGGCCGAGGATGCAAGCCTCGCGCGGCTGGCTGAACTCGGCGTGGGAAGGTAATTTATTGCCTAACGGCTATTTCCGTTCGTGAACAGGCACACATGAGGTCCGGGGCGAGCCTGCAACGGCGCGGCGCTTGTTGATTGACCCCGGTCGGGCTGCGCCCTTCTCGCCTCTTGATTGATCCCGGTCGGGCCATGCCCTCTTCGCCTCTTGATCAGATCCAGCGGCGAACCTTCTTCTTGTAGACGCGCCAGGCATTGCCGAAACGTTGTTCGAGGTGAGCTTCCTCGCGCTCGATGCCGAGTTTCTGTTCGGCGAAGGCGGCGATCGCGGCGACAATGAACATCCACAGGCTGCCGAGGATCAGGCCGAAGGCCGACAGCAGGACGACATTGCCGAGATAGATCGGATTGCGCGACAGCTTGAACGGCCCGGAAGTGACCAGATGCCTCGCCTTGTGGTGCGGCAGGATCGCGGTGCCGGCGCGCCACAATTCGCGCAGCGCAGTGGCATAGAGTGCGGTCGCGACCATGGCCAGAAGGATGCCGACGCCTTGCAGGATGTCCCGCGCCATGCCGGCGGGCCATGGCAGGGGGTAGAGTATCGTCAGCGCGACACCCAGCACCAGCGCCGCCGCCAGAATGACCGGCGGCCAGGGAAAGACATTCGGTCTGTCGGCACGTGCGTTCATGGCTGGTTACCCATCTGGTTTTTCGCCCGGTACCGGTCCATGCGATGCATTTGCCCGCCCCGCGGCGGGCTTGCGCAACGATGCGGCGAACCGTATCGGTTCAGGATGAAGTTCTGCGGGCAGAATTATCAGGGAGCTCGATGTCATGTCCATCCACATCCGCTTTGCCGAGCCGGACGATCGCGCGCAGTGGGAAGTGCTGTGGCGCGGCTATCAGGCGTTTTACGAAGCCGATCTGCGTGCCGGAGAGGAAGCGCTCTGGCAGCGTTTGATGAACGCCAAGGGCGATGGCCCCTATGCGCTGGTTGCCGTCGGCGAGGATGGCAGGCTGGTCGGCCTTGCGCATTACCTCTATCACCTGACGACCTGGTCGCATGAGCCGCGCTGTTACCTCAACGACCTGTTCACGGCGCCCGAAGCGCGTGGGCACGGCGTCGGCCGCAAGCTGATCGAGGCTGTCTACCAGAAGGCCGACGCGCATGGCGCGGGGCAGGTCTATTGGCTGACGCAGGAATTCAACAAGACGGCGCGGCGGCTTTACGACGATGTCGCAAGCGTGACGCCCTTCATCAAGTATTCGCGCTAGATCAGACCCTGCCGCCGAGCCACAGGATCGAATACAGGATCGCCAGCATGACCGGCTGGTGCGCCAGGTAATAGATCAGGCTGTGGCGGCCGATGAACCGCAACAGGCGGGACGTTGGGCCATCGAGGCGGGGGGCGGCAAGCGTGGCCAGCAGGTCTCTTGGCGTGGCGAGGTTTGCGGCCGCCAGGCCGAGCAGGATCATGCCGAAGAACGGAAAGACCGGGACGTAGTCGACGGAGACGGGCACGATCCGCGACAAGCCGCTCCACCAGAATATGGGCGCGTCGAGCGCTTCCGTCCTCAACGCATCGCGCAGGGTGAGCACCGCCAGGCCGGCTGCCGCCGTCAGCCACCAGGGCGCGCGCAGGAAAGTGAGCGCCAGTACCGATCCAAGCGCGATCGAATGCAGGATGCCGAAGAACACCAACGCATTGGGTTCGGCGAACCAGGTCGCGACCGTGATGAGTGCGGCGGCGGCCACGATCTGGCCGAGGCGGATCAGGAACGGGCGCCAGCGTATGCCCATTCCCCTGGCGATGTCCGGCCCATGGGCGAGAAACAGGCTGAAGCCCACCAGAAACAGGAAACTGCCGGCGATGATGCGTGCCGCCCAGATCATGCCAGCCGAGCCCATGAAGCCGCGCGGCAGGATCGCGAACATTTCAAGGTCCCAGCAGAAATGAAAGGCGGTCATGGCGACGAGGGCGAGACCGCGCGCCAGATCGATGAGCGCGATACGTTTGCCGGCCCTTTCGTCGCCGCCAGTATTTGACCTAGCCATGAGTGGGCTGTAGCACGGCGCAAGGTTGCGGCAAACCGGAGTTCGACGAATGCACACACTTCAGGCCAACGGCGCGAACATGCCGGCGATCGGTCTCGGCACATGGACGCTGAAGGGGGCGCAATGCGTCGACCTGGTTTCGGCGGCGATCGATTGCGGCTATCGCCACATCGATACGGCGGCGATGTACGAAAACGAAATGGAAGTGGGCGAGGCGATCCGCGCGAGCGGCGTTTCCCGCGGCGACTTGTTCGTCACGACCAAGGTCTGGCCGACCGAGCTTTCAGAGGCTGCTTTCCAGCGTTCGGCCGAGACTTCGTTGAAACGGCTGGGGCTCGACCGCGTCGATCTGCTGCTCATCCACTGGCCGTCGAAGACAGTGCCGCTTGCCGAAACGATCCGTGCGCTCAACAAGGCGGCGGGCGAAGGCATGACCCGGCATATCGGGGTTGCCAATTTCCCGACTGGGCAATTGGCGCAGGCCGTTTCGCTGTCAGAGAGGAAGCTCGCCTGCAACCAGGTCGAGTATCACCCCTATCTCGATCAGGCCAAGGTGCTTGCCGCGTGTCGCGAACATGGCATGGCGCTGATCTCCTATTGCCCGCTGGGCCGTGGCGGCGCGCTGTTCGACGAGCGTGCGGTGCGTGCGGCGGCACAGGCGCATGATCGCGCGCCGGCGCAGATCGTGTTGCGATGGCACATGCAGCAGGACGGCGTGGGCGCCATCCCGCGTACCTCGCGGCCGGAACGCCTGAGCGAAAATCTGGACGTCTTCGACTTCGTGTTGAGCGAGGTGGAGATGGCCGCGATTTCGGGCCTTGCCGGGCGCGGCCAGCGCATCTGCGATTTCGATTTCTCGCCCGAATGGGACCCGGCCTGAACCGGCGCCCGGCGTGCGAAGAGGCCGAATCGGCAGCGTTCCCAACGTTATGCTGCGATGCAGCATCAGCGGCCATGCATCTGACACATTAACTATGTGTTAATATTTCATGGCTCGCACAACTATCTGAAAAATATATATTAAAAGCCATTCCGGCCACACGCCGCGCGGCCAAGTGTCACGCGTTTGCCATTTTTGCGCTTGCGAGAAGCGGGCGCCAATTCTATATAGCGATCCGTTTGTACGAGACCGGTGATCAATCCGGCAATTGCAACAGGGTATCAAGTCCAATGGACGAAATCGTAAGGGGCAACAGGACCCAGGGTTCTGTTTGGGGCGTCGCGGCTATCGCGGTCGCCGTGTTCGTTGCGGTAGTGCTTGTCATCGGCATGTTCGGTTCGCCCGAGATCGCCGCTGTTACCGGCTGAGCCGGTCAATACCAGTACCGAAATTCCTCCCAGGAAAACCATCCGGCAGCGGATGCAAATCGCTGCACTATTGACGCTTTGACCGGCCGGCAGCATCTTGCCGGCCGGTAATTCGCGTTTGGCGGCCCATGCCTGCCGCCCCACGCAGGGGTGGAGCATGCGGGCAGGCAAGGGAGAACACAAATGGCGATCACGTCGGTCAAGGAACTGGTCGAGCGCGCAAATGCGCAGGTCGATCTGTGGCATCCCGAGAGGGCGCTCGAACAGCAGGCCGACGGCAAGGCTGTGCTTGTCGATATCCGCGACATTCGCGAACTGGAACGTGGCGGCAGGGTGAAGGACGCGGTGCACGCACCGCGCGGCATGCTCGAATTCTGGTTCGACCCCTCCAGCCCGTATTACCGCGAGGTCTTCGGCAATTCGGACACGACCTATGTATTGTTCTGCGCGGCCGGCTGGCGTTCTGCGCTGGCCGCCAAGGCGCTCGAAGACATGGGTTTTGAAAACATCGCCCATGTCGACGGCGGTTTTGGCGCGCTGAAGGAGAACGGGGCGGCAATCGTCGACAAGGACGGGTCGGTCTGGCCGGCCGATTGAGCCGGCGCGGGCTGTGGACAGAAGCCACGCTTTGAAGCGCGCAAATTGAAAGCGTGCGCGCCGTTGCCTATGAACAGGGAATGACACTGCATCTGGTCAAGCTCTGCGTGGGTGTATCGACGATCGAGGAATTGCAGGACTGGGTCAATTACCGCCTGGCCGAGAAGCTTCGTCTGGGCGAAGCGCCGGAAAGCAAGCATACGACAAGAATGGTGCCCAAGCGCGTCGGCGAATTGCTCGACGGCGGATCGCTCTACTGGGTGATCAAGGGCAATGTGCAGGTGCGCCAGCGGCTGATCGCGATCCGGCCCTTTACCGACAAGGAAGGCATCCATCGCTGCGACCTCGTGCTGGAGCCCAGGCTGGTGCCGACACAATGGCAGCCACGCCGTGCCTTTCAGGGCTGGCGCTATCTCAAGCCCGAGGAGGCTCCGGCCGATCTCGGCTCGGACGAGGGTGCCGCTGCGCTGCCGCCGGAACTGCGCCTGGAACTGGCAGAACTCGGATTGCTTTAGCGCGTATCGGCATGTCCGCGCCGAGCATTATCTGCGCTCGCGCGGGCCGATTTCGGGTCCGCAACTTAACCGCCGCCAAATATTATCGTCTCACCAGCCCGTGAAATGTTGAAGTTGATCCTTTTTTAGGAGAGACTTTCTATAAGGGCGCATTACTAGTGGTGGGTAGGACGCAGATGAACATCTTCGATCCAGAAGAAGTCATGCCTCGGCAGGCTTATGTCATCGTTTGCGGAAACGAAAAGGGCGGTTCGGGCAAAACCACCATCGCCATGCATCTCATCGTCGCGTTGCTCAATGCCGGCCACAAGGTCGCGAGCATCGATCTCGACAGCCGGCAGATGAGTCTCTCGCGTTACGTCGAGAATCGTCAGGCATGGAGCCGCCGGCGCGGATTGCGCGTGCCGGTACCGGATCATTCACGGGTGGAGCGCGCGCTGGGCGACAGCGTTTCGCAGAACGAGAATGTCGAACTCGCCCGGTTCCAGGACATTTTGCAGCGCGTCGAGAATACGCATGATTTCATCGTCATCGACACGCCCGGCCATGACGGTTACGCGATGCGGCTCGCCCATTCGATGGCGGACACGCTGGTGACGCCGATCAACGATTCCTTCATCGATTTCGACGTGCTGGGCCGCATCGACCCGGAGACGGGCGAGATCACCGGGATCTCGCATTATGCGACCATGGTGCGCGAGGCGCGCCGACACCGCCGCGCCGTGGACAATGGCCTGCTCGACTGGGTGGTGGTGCGCAATCGACTGTCGTCACTCGTCTCCCGCAACAACAAAAGCCTCAGCGACAGCCTGCACGATTTGTGCATGCGGCTTGGCTGCCGCCTGGCGGAGGGCATTTCGGAGCGCGTCATCTTCCGCGAACTTTTCCCGATCGGCATGACGGCGCTGGACGAATTGTCGGCCGAAACGCTGGGAACCGGCCCGACGCTGTCACACCTGTCGGCGCGTCAGGAAATCCGCTCGCTCCTTTCGGCGCTCAAGCTGCCGATCGACGACCTCGGCAAACGCAGGGCGCAGGCACGGCGGATGTGGCTCGAAAACGTCGCGCAACCGATCGACAGTCTCGACGTTCTGGCGGAATGAAACCTGCCTGAACGGGCACAAGGGCGATTGCTTGTTCCGTCGCCACTTGCTTCGCGGTTTCGGCTCGCCAAATATGAGCCATGACTCAAGACAAGGTTCCCTCCAAGAAACCGGGCGGCAGCGTCGCCGAGAAATCTTCCAGCACGGCCGAGATCGCATCGTT
>JAGRLL010000086.1:0-1917 GCA_020441855.1 Nitratireductor sp. | reverse complement strand
GGCTGAGCGTTCAACTGGTCTATTTCCGTGGGTTCGGGGAATGCCGGGCGTCGAAATGGGTGATGAATTCGAAGGCGCTGCGCGACCTGATGACGGGGATCGACTGCCGTGGCGGACAGACGCAGATCGCCAAGGTGCTTTCGCATGCCGTCAAGGAGAACGGTGCTAAAAAGATCGACGCGCTCGTCTATATCGGCGATGCGATGGAGGAAAATCCCGACAGGCTGTGCCAGCTTGCAGGCGAACTGGGCCTGAAGGGCACGCGTGTCTTCACGTTCCAGGAAGGCCACGACAGCCTTGCCGAACAGACTTTCCGTGAAATCGCCAGGTTGAGCGGCGGTGCCTGGTTCCGGCTCGGACCGGATTCGGCGCGCGAGCTTTCGGAATTGCTCGCGGCGATCGCCGTCTATGCTTCCGGTGGGCGGGTGGCGCTCGAGGCGCGCGGCAATCGCGGCTCGAATTTGCTTCTCGAGCAGATGTATGGCGGCAAGGGAAGGGGCTGAACCGGCTCATGACTTACATGTTCGGCTTTTTTCTGATCGCGGCCATCGTCACCAGTGCGATCGCGGTGCTGATGACCTTTCCGCCGGCCCGGATCGCCGGCATGGTGCGCATCGCCCTGCCGGTCCTGATGATTGGCGCGGGCGGGGTGCTGATGGCCGTCGGCCGGGGCGCGCTCGGCCTGCCGCTCGCCGTTCTAGGATTTACCTGGCTGGCGCGCGCCAGAAGAATGGGAAGTCTGGGCGGGGGTGCGAAGAGCGGAGCGACGTCGACCGTGCGTTCGGCCTGGTTCGAGATGGAACTCGATCACGACAGCGGCGATCTCGACGGCATCGTGCTGACCGGCAGGCTGGAGGGCCAACGGCTATCGCAATTGTCGCCCGGCGAATTGCATGCGCTTTACGCCGAGGCGGTGTCGGACGCCGAAAGCGCCCAATTACTTGAAGCCTATCTTGACCGCAGGATGCCCGGCTGGCGTGAGGACGCTCAGGCGGATGCGGGTCCGAGGAAGGGAGGCGCGTCTGGCTCTGGCCCCATGACCAAGGAGGAGGCTTATCAGGTTCTTGGTCTTGGCCCCGGAGCGGGTGCGAAGGATATCCGCGAAGCCCACCGGCGGCTTATGAAGCGAGTCCACCCGGATAGTGGCGGTTCGACGTTCCTCGCCGCCAAGATCAACGAAGCCAAGGACATTCTTCTCGACTGACATGGTTTCCTTACCCCGTACAAAAGGTTGCCGTATCAACTAGCGACGATCCCCGTTTGCAGCCCGGCTCAATTGTAGATGGCCAGACATGCGAGTTTCTTCTTCTTCAATTCGCCGCATGCATCCCAGGCTGCGGATTTCGACGCGAAGCCGGTGAAGCGCGCGCGGTAGAGCGTGACGTCGTTCTTCTCGACGATCTCGGTGTAGTCGCGGACCTTCGACAGCGCTCTCGGCGCCATGTCGCGCGCTTTGTCGAGCAGGTCGATTGCTGCTTCCTTCGACGGCACCGCGGCGATCTGAATCTGCCATCCCGACTGGTTGCGGGCGATGGCCTCGACGGCCGGCGCTGGCCTTTCTTCAGGTTCGGCCGCGAAGGCGACCGGTGTCATCGGGCGAACGGTGGCAGTTGCGACCGAATCCGTGCCGGCACTGGGCGAGGGGCTCGGTACCGGCAAATCGTGACTGGCGAGCTGGCGCAGGCGTTTCTCGATTGCCGCGACGTTGAAACCGGTTGCGTCCGCCGAAACCGTATGGGCGGCGGCGATGCGCTGCGTGGTGGGATCGAGCGCGGCCATGCGGAAGACCGGTTCAGGCCCTTTTTTGGGAAGTTCGGCAACGGCGAAACTGTTGCTGACGTTCTTGCGCGCGACGACCATGTGATCCTCGCCGCGAGATGCCTTGCGCAGATAGGAATTGATCAGCTTGACCATCTG
>JAGRLL010000416.1 GCA_020441855.1 Nitratireductor sp. | reverse complement strand
CCATGGCGTTCATGGTGTGATGCGACTTGTGGCAATGGATCGCCCAGTCGCCTGGAATGGCATTGAACTCGAAGGCGCGCATCTGACCGACCGCGACATCGATCGAGACTTCCGGCCAGCGCGCCTCCTTGCGCACCCAGCCGCCATCGGTGCAGGTCACCTCGAAATCGTGGCCGTGCAGGTGGATCGGGTGGTTGGTCATGGTCAGATTGCCGACCCTTATGCGCACGCGGTCGCCCTTTGCGGCGACAAGCGGATCGATGTCGGGAAAGATACGGCTGTTCCAGCACCACATGTTGAAATCGGTCATGGTCATGACCTTCGGGACATAGGTGCCGGGTTCAATGTCGAACGCATTCAGCAGGAAGCAGAAATCGCGGTCGACCGGCATGAATGCCGGGTCCCTGGGATGGACGATGAACAGCCCCATCATGCCCATCGCCATCTGGACCATCTCGTCGGCGTGCGGGTGATACATGAAGGTGCCGCTCTTCGTCAGGTCGAACTCGTAGACGAAGGTCTTGCCAGGCGGGATGCCCGGATGGGACAGGCCCGATACGCCGTCCATTCCCGAAGGCAGGATGAGACCGTGCCAGTGAACGGAAGTGTGTTCCGGCAGCTTGTTGGTGACGAAGATGCGGACGCGTTCGCCCTCGACGGCCTCGATGGTCGGTCCGGGCGACTGGCCATTGTAGCCCCACAGATTGGCGGTCATCCCGACCGCCATTTCGCGTTCGACCGGTTCGGCGACCAGATGGAACTCCTTGACACCATTGTTCATGCGGAATGGCGCGGTCCAGCCGTTCAGCGTGACGACCGGGTTGTAATCCGGGCCGGATGACGGTTGCAGGGGAGGTTGAGTGGTCGCCTCTTCCATATCTGCCGCTTCTGGCAGCGACATGTTGGAGGTCTGCGCGAACGCTGCGCTGGAGACCATTACGCCGCCGGCGCCGAGCAATTGTCGTCTGTTGAGCATCTTTTTCATCCCTCAGTGTCCGCGGCCGCTGCCGCCGTCCGACGCGGGCATGTCGCGCGCGGCAATCGCGACGCCGCTGCTACCGCCGTAGATCGCTGCCTTGAGACCGGTCGCGGCCAGCCAAAAGTCCCGCTTGGCGTCAACGGAGAGCAGAACAGCCTCGGTTCTGGCCCGCGTGTCTTCCAGCAGTTCGAAGGTGTTGGTGATCATGCCGTTGTAGGTAAGCAGCGCCTCCTCGGCGATCAGCGCGCGCAGCGGCAGCACCGAATTGCGATAGTGTCGTGCGATCTGGTGGTTGGCGGTGACCGACTTCACGGCGGCGCGCGCCTCGGAACGAATGCCGACCGCGTTTTCGGCCAGAAGATTGGCCTCTTTCATGTATTTCAACTCGGCCTTGCGGAGCCTGGCTTCGCCGCTGTCGAAGATCGGTATTTCGAATTCGAGCTCGGCCTGCCCGGTCATGACATGTTTCTTGTCGCCGCCCTTGAGTTCACGTTCCTTTTCGAAGCCGCCGAAAAGTTCCAGATCGGAG
>JAGRLL010000085.1 GCA_020441855.1 Nitratireductor sp. | reverse complement strand
TCCGTGCTCGACACAGTGCTGTTCTTCGGCCTCGCCTTTTCGGCGCGTTTCGCCTTTCTCGATGCCCTGACAGGACAGGAGGACGGTTCGCTTGCCTTCGCGGTGCCCTTTTTTGGCGGCGAGACGCCGTTGTGGGTGTCGCTGGCGCTGGGCGATTTCTGCGTCAAGCTGCTGGTCGGCCTCGTCATGCTGGCGCCCTATGGCGCGCTGATGGCGTGGCTCGCGCCGCGCCGGGAGACGGTGTGAACCAGGCCGGTACGGAAGCCGGTCTTTTGCGAGATCGGCTGCCGTGATTCACCAAATCAATGGACGCTTTGGCGAAGTCGGATCATTGTGATCTCCGTATGGTGAGGAGATTGCAATGGTGCAGACGCGAAAGATCGTTTTCGTTCGGGAAGTGATCCACTCCGATTCATACGGCACTCCCTGCGAACCGGTGACGCGAATTGCCGCCGTCGCCGTGTTCCGTAATCCGATGGCCGGACGGTTTTCGGCGGATCTTTCACCTCTCTTCGATATTGGCGCCGAGCTTGGTTCGCAATTGGCCGAACAGGCCGTCGAGCAATTGGCCAAGCCGCCTGTCTCCTACGGCAAGGCGGCCATCGTCGGCAGTGCCGGCGACATGGAACATGGCGGTGCCGTCATTCATCCCAGGCTGGGAGCGCCGATGCGTGCCGTCGCGAATGGTGGCGAGGCGGTCATTTCCTCCAATGTGAAACTCGGTCCGGTTGGCGGGTCCATCGACCTGCCTCTCGGACACAAGGACAATCCTTGGTCCTTCGACCATTTCGACACCATGACCATTACCGTTCCCGATGCCCCGCTTCCGGAAGAAATCGTCATGATCCTTGCTTATGCCGACCGTGGCCGCCCCATACCCAGATGCGGCAGCGGTCCCGTTCGCAGTTGAACCCTGCGATCCGATGGTGAAAGGTAGCCATCATGAATGAAGTCGAACCGATCGTTCGCAAATTTCACGAGTCATGGGATATGCGGGATCCCGACAGGGGTGCAGCAATCATAGCGGATGACTGCCATTTCGAGGATGTGGTGCGCGGGGAATTGCTCAGTGGCCCGGAGGCTTGCAGGCAGGACTACATTCGCTGGAGAACGGCATTTCCCGACGGTTCGCTTGAGATCACCAAAGTGATCGTGCAGGATGATTGGGCCGTGGTCGAATTCACCAATCGCGGGACGCAGACCGGACCGCTTCAGTCCTCGCTCGGGGAGTTCCCGCCCAGCGGGCGATCCATGGAAGTGCGTTAATGCAGTGTCATGCGCGTCAGGGACGGGAAGGTCGTCGAAGGCAGGGATTATTACGATTCCGCCAGCATCGCCCGACAACCGGGCCTCATTGACTGGCCAGGAAGCGGCGTCGCCACGATCCGCGCCGGTTTTTTCCCCAACACGAATTCGAGCAGCAGCGTGCGCTGCGAGGCCGAGAAACTGGCGTCGGTCGCCACCAGCGGGCCTTTCGCCAGCAGGGCATGTTGCGGAGCGGGCAATTGTCTCCGGAAGTCGGCGTGGCGTTGACAGGGACGTTCTTCCCCGGCGGAGGCGTCGGTAGCCCGGGACGCGCCGCCGCTATTCCGGCGCTTCCAGATCGAGGTAGGTCGCAATCATCTCCAGCGCGTCGGCGATGAAGGTTTTCTCGTCGCTCGACTGAAGTGCCGCCGCGCGCTGAGCGGGGTCGATGCGCGCGCGCAGCATCGCCGCAAGCTGGTCGATGGCGAAGGCGGCGGCGTGGTCGGGCGAGGAATGGCCGATCTCGTTGCGCCGGGCGAGCACCAGGCCGAGCAATTTCTTGCGCGTGTCGCCCTGTATCTCCGCATAATGGGCCGCCAATTCGGGATAGTCGGCGACGACGGCGGAAACGGCCGCCTTGGCCGCAATCGTTTCCCCTGCCGCGTTCAGCGTGATTTCCATGTAGCCGCGAAAGAGGTCGCGAATGGATGCCTCTTGCCATAATGCGGGGTCGGAGGCACTGGCGTTCAGCGCCTTGTAGGCATCGGTCATACGCTGGAAGAGGGCAAAGAAGAGCGCCTTCTTGTCCTTGAAATGATGGTAGACGGCGCCGACGGAAAACCCGGCGCGTGCAGCGATGTCGGCGATTGACGTCGCCTCGGTGCCCTTTTCCAGAATCAGTTCCTCAGCCGCATCCAGCAGGGCGGATTGCGTGCGTTCGCTGCGTGTCTGCTGGCCTACGCGGCGCCAGTGAAGATCTGAAATCCAGCGATTGTCGGTCATGCGCAGCCTTAAAACTGAATATCTATTCGGTTTTATTGACAAGGAATCGCTCCCGTGTCAAAACCGAATGAATATTATGTTTTGGCAAGGAGAGTGACATGAAGGATGCTGCGTTGATCACGGGCGCTTCCAGCGGGATTGGAATGGCCCTGGCGCGTCTTCATGCGGAAAGGGGTGGCGATCTGGTCCTGGTCGCGCGCCGGCTCGACCGGCTGAACGCCCTAAAGCAGGAGATCGAGGCCCGGCATGGCACGCGCGTTGTCGTGATCGCCGAGGATCTTAACGAGGAAGAGGCGCCACAGCGCATCTTCGAAAAGGTCGAGGCGGAAGGCATCGAACTCTCATTTCTGGTCAACAATGCGGGTTTTGCGTTGCGGGGCAAATTCCACGAACTGGACTGGACGCCCAATCGCGCCATGATCCAGGTGAATGTGGTCGCGCCCGCCGCGCTCACACGGGCATTCCTGCCCGGTTTCGTCGCCCGCAATTCGGGCCGCATTCTCAATGTCGCATCGACGGCGGCGCTGACGCCGGGGCCGCTTCAGGCGGTCTACTTCGCATCCAAGGCGTTCGTGCAGTCTTTCGGCAATGCGATCGCGGAGGAAGTTCGCGATAGCAGGGTGACCGTCACCACCTTGCTGCCCGGCGCGACGGCGAGCGAGTTCGCGCAGACGTCCGGCATGGACCAGACATCCTTGTTCAATCGCACCACGTCGGCCGAGGAAGTCGCACGCATCGGCTACGAGGCCATGCTGCGTGGCGATCTCGATGTGTTTGCTGGCGTGACCCGCCAGCGCAAGATCATGATGTGGGTCGCGCGTTTCCTGCCCAAGCGCTACGTTCTCAAGACCGTCCGCAACATGCAGGAGGCAAGGTCGGCCTGACGACCGGCAGCACCTTCCGGCAAGTCATTCCAGCACGAATTCGAGCAGCAGCGTGCGCTGCAAGGCCGAGAAATTGTCATCGGATATCAGCGTGACATGGACGCGGCCATCCTCGTCGGAGGAGACATCCATGCCTTCCATGTTGTCGATCCAGTAGGTCTTGTCGGCAGCGAGCAGGATCGAGCCGGTCGCGATCGAGCCTTCGGCAAGTTCGGCTGCGGGCACCAGGCGCAGCCGCATGGCCTGACCCTTGCGCATGGAATAGGCGCGCTCCAGCACCAGAAGATCGCCGTTGGGGAGGAAGTCGGCATCGGTGATGGCAAAGTCACCGTCCTTTACGAAGGCGAGTTCGGCGGTCGTCTGACCGTCGAGCATGAAGGCGCGAATGTTGCGCTGACGGTTGAGGCTCTCCTCCGAGATTGCCAGCAGCTTGCCGGCATGGGGCGAAGCCGTGGGAAAGCGCACGACCGCCTCGATGCCCTTGTTGGTCGCCAGGCGCATGCGTTTCATGTCGGCGAGGACCCGCGCCGAACCTGCCACCGGCACGCCGTCGGCAAGCGTCCACGTCTCGATGCGGTCATTGCGCTCGTAGGACAGGATGGCAAGGTCGCCGTCGATGTCGATGCCTTCGCAGTCGGCGTTGCGCTTTCGTTCGATGAAACTGGCGTCGCCCGGCACCAGCGGACCCATCATCGTCGCGGTCAAACCTCTGGGCAGTCCCGCCGCGTCGCGGTCGATCGTGCCGGCCAGCCACTGGCCGGCGTCGGTAACGGCGACGAAGCGAGCCCGGTCGGGCAGCAGCCTGATCCCGGAGAAGCCGCCGAATTCCTTGTCGCCGGATTCAAGCTTCAGCCCGCCGACGAAGCGCAAGGCACCGAAGCGCGTCTCGTTGTCGGCGACGCGAAAGCCCAGGATGGGGGAAGCGAGGACCTCAACCGGACGCTTCCGCGTCTCCTGCGCCAGTGCCGGGAGGCCGGCCATCGCGGTTGCCAGGGTCGTGAAGCCGGTCAATGCAAGGATAGCTGACGAGCGAAGAGGGAGCGCGTGAAAAACCGCCCGCAGGAACGTGAACCGTCCTGCCAGGCGCGCGATCATCCTGCCGCCCGCATCTTCTTGCGGCGCGGCTGGCCGGACCCGCCGGGGCGATGCTCGTCGAACAGGTCGGCAAGCTGCTCGGTCATCGCGCCGGCCAGTTCCTCGGCGTCGACGATGGTGACCGCGCGCTTGTAGTAGCGCGTGACGTCGTGGCCGATGCCGATGGCGAGCAGCTCGATGGGCGAATAGGTCTCGATGTCCTCGATGACGTGACGCAGATGGCGTTCGAGATAATTGCCCGGATTGACCGACAACGTCGAATCGTCGACCGGGGCGCCATCGGAGATCATCATCAGGATGCGGCGCTGTTCCGGCCGCGCCATCAGGCGCGAATGGGCCCAGATCAGCGCCTCGCCGTCGATGTTTTCCTTCAGGAGGCCCTCGCGCATCATCAATCCGAGATTGCGGCGCGAGCGCCGCCAGGGCGCGTCGGCGCTCTTGTAGATGATGTGGCGCAGATCGTTGAGACGGCCGGGCGAGGTGGGCTTGTTGGCGCGCAGCCATTTCTCGCGCGACTGGCCGCCTTTCCACGCCTTGGTGGTGAAGCCGAGGATCTCGACCTTGACGCCGCAGCGTTCCAGCGTGCGCGCCAGGATGTCGGCGCAGGTGGCCGCAACCGTGATAGGGCGGCCGCGCATCGAACCGGAATTGTCGAGAAGCAGGGTGACCACGGTGTCGCGGAAAACGGTCTCGCGCTCCATCTTGAAGGAGAGCGGCGTCATCGGATCGATGATAATGCGGGTCAGACGCGCGGTGTCGAGGTAACCTTCCTCGAGGTCGAAATCCCAGCCGCGATCCTGCTGTGCCATCAATTTGCGCTGAAGACGGTTGGCGAGACGGCCGACGACGCCCTGCAGGTGGGCAAGCTGCTTGTCGAGAAACGCGCGCAGCCGGTCGAGTTCGGCTTCGTCGCACAGATCGGCGGCGTCGACCTGCTCGTCGTATTCGAGGGTGAAGACCTTGTAATCGCTGTGCGGCGGCAAGCCGGAGAAGGGCAGTTCGGGGCGCTGCGGCTCACCAGGCGTTTCCGCGTTCTCGTTGTCGTCCTCGGCGAAATCGTCGGCATTGGCCTGTGCGGCCTCCATCTCGCCTTCGGTTTCCTCTTCGGAGGTGGAATCGGTCTCCTGCGGCTCGCCGTCGTCGTCGCCGGTCGATTCCTCGTTTTCGCGTTGCGACTGGTCGGAATTGTCGTTCTGCTCGTCGTCCTCTTCTGCGTCCTCGGTCTCGTCGGAATTGTCGTCGCCGAGTTCGTCGCCCATGTCGAGATCGGAGATCAGATCGCGGATCGAGCGGGCGAAAGCCGTCTGGTCCTGCAATTTGCCGTCGAGCGCGGAGATGGTATCGCCGGCCTTGGATTCGATGTGCTCGCGCCACAGGTCCACAAAGGCCTGGGCGCTCCTGGGCGGGGCCTGCCCCGTAAGCTTTTCGCGCACGATGAGGGCCACGGCCTCTTCCAGCGGGACATCGCCACGGTCGAGCGCGTTCGAATAGTTTGCCTTCGAGTAGCGGTCCTCCAGCATGGAGGAAAGGTTGGAGGCCACGCCCTGCATCTCGCGCGCGCCGATGGCCTCGACGCGGGCCTGCTCGACGGCGTCGAAGATCGCCCGCGCATTCTGGCCGACAGGCGAAAGGCGCGCATGAAGAGCGTTGTCGTGGCAGGCTTTCCTCAGCGCCAGCGAATCGCCGGCGCCGCGTGTGACCGACAATTGTTCGCGCGTCAGGCGCTTGCCCATGTCGGGAAGCCGCACCTCGTCGCCGGACATTCCGGGCCGGTCGCCCGAAAAGGTAACCTCGAGGGCGCCGTCGCCGGCAATGGCGCGCACGCAATTGGAGATCGCCCGCTTGAGCGGCTCATAGTCCACCAGCGGCTGGCCCCGGCTGCGAGAATTGCTCCCCTGTGTGCTCATCGCCCTGGCGTGCTCATGATCTCAACGCTGCGATTTCCCGTGCCTCAGGCGACGACCAGATTGGCGGCGGAAGAGGCGATCTCCTCACCGAAGGCGCGCTGATAGAACTCGGAGACGGAAGCGCGTTCGAGTTCGTCGCACTTGTTGAGGAAGGTCACCTCGAAGGCGAAACCCTTGTCGCCGAAGATTTCGGTATTCTCCGCCCAGGTGATGACGGTTCTCGGGCTCATCACGGTGGAGATGTCGCCGTTCATGAAGGCGGAACGCGTCATGTCGGCGACGCGCACCATCTTGGAAACGGTATCGCGGCCTTCACCCGTGTTGAACGATTTCACCTTGGCGAGCACGATGTCGA
>JAGRLL010000084.1 GCA_020441855.1 Nitratireductor sp. | reverse complement strand
GGAATGGCGGCCATGTTGATGGCGACGAAAGGCCCGTTACGCCGTTTGCCGTAATCGTGCAGGGCGCGCGCCACCAATTCCTTGCCGGTTCCCGATTCGCCCGTGATCATCAACGTCAGATCGGTCTGCATCAGCCGCGCCAGCACGCGGTAGATTTCCTGCATCGCCTGGGAACGGCCAACCAGCGGCATGCGGTCGCCGCCTTCGCTGGATTCGCGCTCGCGCGGGCTGCGCCTAGGCTCGGAGACGGCCCTTCCGGCGATTGCAATCATTTCCTGCAGGTCGAACGGCTTGGGCAGGTATTCGTAGGCCCCCTTCTCCGACGCCTTGATCGCAGTCATGAACGTGTTCTGCGCGCTCATCACCACCACCGGCAGTTCCGGTCGCAGCCGCTTGATGCGCGGCAGCAATTCGAAGGCGTCGCCGTCGGGCATGATGACGTCGCTGATCACGAGATCGCCGTCGCCGGCCGACACCCAGCGCCACAGCGTCGCGATGTTCGAGGTTACACGCACCTCGTAGCCGGCGCGCGACAGCGCCTGGTTGACCACCGTGCGGATGGCCGCATCATCGTCGGCGACGAGTACCAGTCCCTTGCTCATTCGCGTTCCTCAGGCCCGGTTGCCTTTGTTGTTTCTTCCCCCGCATCGTCGAAATCGCTCACCTCGCCACGCCAGGCCGGCAGCAGGATGCGGAACACGGTTTTTCTCGGTTCGGAATCGCACTCGATCACGCCGCCATGGTCTCCGACGATCTTGGCGACGAGCGCCAGTCCTAGGCCCGATCCATTGGTCTTGGTCGTGACGAAAGGATCGAAAATGTAGGACCGGATTTCGTCGGGCACGCCGGGTCCGTTGTCACGCACACAAAATTCGAGTGGCAGCGACACCTTTTCGCTGGAACCCGGCACCGACAGGTGAATGCCGGGCCGGAAGGCGGTTGAAAACACGATCTCCGCGTCCGGCGTGTCGGAAAGCGCCTCGGAAGCGTTTTTCGCCAGGTTCAGGAAGATCTGGATGAGTTGATCGCGGTTGCCGTAAACCGGCGGCAGAGACGGATCGTACTCTTCCGACATCTTGATCGAGCGCGCGAACCCCGATTTCGACAGCCGTTTTACGTGTTCGAGCACCGAATGGATGTTGACCGGCGCGCGCTCGATCGGCCGCTCGTCGGAGAATACCTCCATGCGGTCGACGATCTTGACGATCCGGTCCGCCTCGTCGGTGATGAGCCGGGTCAACGCACGATCTTCGTCGCTGGCCGACATTTCGAGCAATTGCGCCGCGCCGCGGATGCCCGAAAGCGGGTTCTTGATCTCGTGCGCCAGCATGGCGGCTAGCCCCATCACCGTGCGTGCCGCCCCGCGATGGGTAAGCTGACGGTCGATCTTGTCGGCCATGGTGCGCGGCTGGAACATCAGCACGACCGCACCGGACTGGTCTGCGACCGGCGAGGCGTAGACATCCACCACCCTGTCCTTGCCGATCCGGGGCGAAGAGATGTCGACCTTGTATTCGTTGATCGAGGAATCGGCGACGCGGACCTGTTCGACCAGCGTCAGCACCGGGCTGCCGAACGGTACGAAATGGTCGAGATCGTAACGTGTCAGGAACGCCGCGGAAGACCGGAAGAAGGATTCCGCCGCCAGATTGGCATAGGCAACGCGATTCTCGACATCGACCATCAACACGGGATGCGGAAGCGAATCCAGCACCTGGCGCGTGGTGTCGGATGGCCCGCTCGACGCCATCTCGCCCTGATCCGTCACCGGATGGTTCATGCCGCCCTCCTGACCGGGTCGGATGGTTGGAAGGCCAGTGCGATGGCTTGCAACACTTCGTCTGGAACGGTCGTGGTCATCATCTGGCGTTTCAGCGTCGCCGGCGTAGCGGGAGCGTATCGGTCGAGATACCAGCCCAGATGCTTGCGCGCCTGGCGCAGGCCCGCCTCGACGCCGTAATGGGACAGCATGTCTTCGTAATGGGCCTGAATGGCGCCGCAAAGGTCGTCGATGGCATCGCCGTCCGATGCGGCTCCGGCAATGTCTCCCGCCAGCCACGGCGCGCCATAGCTGGCGCGTCCGACCATCGCGGCATCGGCGCCGGAAAGCGCCAACGCCTCCCGCGCCGTTTGCCTGTCGGTAATGTCGCCGTTGACCACGAGCGGCACGCCGGTCGCCTCACGCACCGCGCGAACCGCTTTCCAGTCCGCCGCTCCCTTGTAGAACTGGCAACGTGTACGCCCATGCACGGTGATCATCGTAATGCCGGCATTTTCGGCGCGTGCGGCGATTTCCGGCGCGTTCAGATGGTTGTCGTCCCAGCCAAGCCGCATCTTGAGGGAGACGGGCAAGTCGACCGCATTCACCACCGCTTCGATCAGCGAAAGCGCATGATCGGGATTGCGCATCAGCGCAGACCCGGAATAGCCGGTGGTGACCTTTCTTGCAGGGCAGCCCATGTTGATGTCGATGAGATCGGCGCCA
>JAGRLL010000083.1:975-21619 GCA_020441855.1 Nitratireductor sp. | reverse complement strand
GCACGGCATCGACCATGTGCTCGACGACGCGCGGCCCGGCAATCTGGCCTTCCTTGGTGACATGGCCGACAAGCACGACGCTTGCTCCGCTCTTCTTGGCGTAGCGGATCAGCGCCTGCGCCGAGGCGCGCACCTGCGTCACAGTGCCGGGTGCCGATTCGGCGACATCGGTCCACATGGTCTGGATCGAGTCGACGATGACGAGTGCCGGGGGAGGGCCGCTTTCGAGCGTCGCGATGATGTTCTCGACGCTCGTCTCGGCGGCGAGCCCGACCTGCGGCTCGACCGCATCAAGACGGCGTGCGCGCAGCCGGATCTGCGCAACCGCCTCTTCGCCCGAGACATAGATGACGGGATGGCCGGCCTTGGCGAGCGCCGCAGCCGCCTGCATCAGCAGCGTCGATTTTCCGATACCCGGATCGCCGCCGAGCAGCACCGCAGAGCCGCGTACGAAGCCGCCGCCGGTCACCCGGTCGAGTTCGGAAATGCCGGTCGCGACGCGCGGCGCTTCCTCGATCTCGCCGGAAAGCGGCACGAGCTGAATCGGCGTGCCCTTTTTCAGCGACCGCGCCGCTGGCGCTGCGCCGATGCCGGAGGCGGCACTCTCCTCGACCAGCGTGTTCCACTCGCCGCAGGAATCGCACCTGCCCGCCCAGCGCGTGGCGACGGCGCCGCAATTCTGGCAGATGAACTGGGAACGGGTTTTGGCCAAGACGGGAATTCCGGCAATGTCAATATGTTCACGATGTGTTCTAGTGGATGTTGTTGCATCGCGCAAGGCGGGACAGGGCCGGAAAGAGTGCTGGCAGGAAAGCATGCGGGCTGAAAAGTGTCCGGGCCGATAGTCGCGCGGGGATGGAAAGGCTTCGTGAAGGCTGGCGCCCGTTGCCATTCGCGCGGATGCGAAGCGCTGAAGGGGTACCATAGTTCGAATGGAACGGCTGCGCCTTGCGCGCGGGTTCCGTTCGTGCGAATAATAAATAAACGAACGTTCGGTAATAATTATGGCAAGGCCTCAATCCCTGGATGACGACATGCTGATCGAGCGGCTTTCCCTTGTTTTCCGGGAGGTCGGCTATACCGGCGCGTCGCTTGGCATGCTGGCCGACGCCGCAGGTCTGCAGAAGGCTAGCCTGTATCACCGCTTTCCGGGCGGCAAGCAGCAGATGGCAGGGCAGGTTCTCGACACGGCGCTCGACTGGTTCGCCGAAAACGTCCTTCGACCGCTCGAGCGGGAAGGCGATCCGCGCGAACGGCTATTCGAGGCGCTGCTCGGCATCGACGGCTTTTATGCCGGCGGTGCGCGTGCGTGCCTGCTGAACGTATTCGGCGCGGATGAGGGGCCTTTCACCCTACGCATCAAGGACGCTCTGAATGCGTTGATCGCGGCGTTTGCGAAGCTTGCGGCCGATGCGGGGCAGCCCGCCGAGCGCGCCGGGCGGAGCGCCGAACGGGCCGCAACCATGCTTCAGGGCAGTCTCGTGCTCTCGCGTGGGCTCGGCACGCAGACGCCCTTTCGCAACATGCTTCTGGAACTTCCAAGGGAATTGCTGAAATGAGCCGTTACTTCGACCTGTTGTTTACCCCGGCGGTCAAGGCGGCACAGGAAGCCGATGGCAGCCGGGCCGCCTATGCGCGCATGGAAGGTTCGGAAGGTCCGGACCCTTTGCGGCCCGAGGAAATGAAATTCATCGCCGCGCGCGACAGCTTCTACATGGCGACCGTGACCGAAACGGGCTGGCCCTATCTCCAGCACCGCGGCGGCCCGAAAGGGTTCGTAAGGTTTCCCGACACCCGAACGCTCGCCTTTCCCGACTATCGGGGCAATCGCCAGCTGATCAGTCTCGGCAACGCCTCGTGCGACGACCGCGTTTCCCTGTTTTTCATGGATTATCCCAATCGGACCCGGCTGAAGCTTCTCGGGCACATGCGGGCAGTGTCGCTCAAGAACGAGCCGGAACTTGGAAAAATGTTCGCGGAGCCGGAGTATGGTGCGAGGATCGAGCGTGTTTTCCTCGTGGCCGTCGAAGGTTACAGCTGGAATTGTCCCCAGCACATCACGCCCCGCTTCACGCCTGAAGAACTGGACCCAAGTATCGCCCTGCTTCAAACACGCATCGCCGAACTGGAACATGCATTGAAGGAATGCAGGAAGGATCACAAGGAATGATCCGCCAGGCGCGCAAACTTGCGCTGTCCGCCTGCCTTCACCCACCCAGATAGACCCGTTCCGACCGAGGCCCCGTTCGTGTCAGCACCTCGTAGCCGATCGTGCCGGTGGTAATTGCGTAATCGTCCAGCGCGATGGTTTTGCCGAACAGCTCGATCCACTCGGCTCTTTCGAGGACTTGCGGCGGCACGTCGGTAACGTCGAACGCGGTCAGATCCATCGAGATGCGGCCCAGGACCGGTACGACATGGCCGTCGATGGCGCCTTTGGCGCCGGGCGCGATCTGCCTTGCAGGCACGCCGGAACCCGAGCCTGAACGGAAATAGCCGTCGGCATAGCCCGCGCCGGCGATCGCGATCCGGCTGTCGCGTTGGAGAATTGCCGTCGCGCCGTAGCCGACTGTTTCACCTTTGCCCGCATGTTTCACCTGCAGGATGCGTGCTTCCAGGGAGACGACGTTCGCCATCGGCCCCACCGTACCGGTCACTGCCTCGCCGCCATAAAGCGCGACACCGGGCCGTGCCATGTCGTAGGCATAGGCTGCATCCGAAAGGATCGCAGCAGAATTGGCGAGCGACGCGCGAACCCCCGGGAAATGGTGGCGGATATCGTCGAAGCGCGCTTTCTGCATGGCGTTCATCGGGTGCTGAGGATTGTCGGCGCAGGCCAGATGGCTCATCACCAGCACGAGCGATACCGATTGCCGGCGCGCATCATCCCCGGCGAAAGCGATGGCGTCCTCCACTCGCATGCCAAGTCGGTTCAATCCAGTGTCGACATGGAGCGCGCAAGGGGGCTGACGACCGATGGCGCGGCCATGTTCCGCCCAGATGGCAATCTCCTCGTCGCAATTGAGCACCGGCACCAAACCGGTCTGGTCGACAAGAGGGGCATTTTGTGCGTTCAGCCCGGCAAGCATAAATATTTCGGCACCGGGCGCATGGTCTCGAATCGCTATGGCCTCGCCGGCATTGGCGGCGAAGTAATGCCGGCAACCGGCCTTGTGGAGCGCCGTGACCACCTGTTCGGCGCCAAGCCCGTAACCGTCGGCTTTCACTGCGGCGGCGACCACGGCACCGGGCGCGAAACTGCGGAGCAGTTTCCAGTTGCGCGCCAGCGCGTCCAGATCAACGGTCATACGGGAGGTGGCGAAACGTTGATCCATGCGAGGGGTGTCTGATGCGTTTCAGGATTTGGCAGGAACACAAAGTATCGACATGCGCCCCCGGCCGGAGACTGCGCATTTCAATACAGGACCGAACCGAAACGCACTACTCATGCCGTTCGGGCAGATAGCCTTCGTCCGCCAGGTCGGTAAATCGGGTGAACATGGCCTGGAAGCCGAGCTTGGCGGTGCCTGTCGGGCCATGGCGCTGCTTGGCGATGATGACCTCGGCCTTGCCTTCGGCCTCACGCATTTCCATCTCCCACTTGAACCATTCTTCGGTGCCTTCTTTGGGCTCGCGGTTCTTGAGGTAATATTCCTCGCGATAGACGAACAGCACCACGTCGGCGTCCTGCTCGATCGAACCGGATTCGCGAAGGTCCGAAAGTTGCGGCCGCTTGTCGTCGCGCGATTCCACCTGACGCGAAAGCTGGGACAGCGCGATGATCGGAATCTGCAATTCCTTGGCCAGCGCCTTCAAACCGGTGGTGATCTCGGTCACCTCCTGCACGCGGCTGTCGCCGGCGCGCTTGGAGGCCGTCATCAGCTGGATATAGTCGATCACGAGCACGTCGAGGCCGCGCTGGCGCTTCAGCCGGCGTGCGCGCGCGGCCAGCTGGGCGATCGATATGCCGCCGGTCTCGTCGATGAACAGCGGAATGCGGGTCATTTCCTGGGCGCAGAACGCCAGCTTCTCGAAATCGGCCTCGGTGATTTCGCCTCGCCTGATCTTCGAGGACGAGACCTCCGACTGTTCGGAAATGATGCGGGTGGCAAGCTGTTCGGCGCTCATTTCGAGCGAGAAGAAACCCACGACGCCGCCATCGGCGGAGATCGGAGAGCCATCGGCTGCCGTGTCGGGAACGTGATGGTGCGCGATGTTGAATGCGATGTTGGTGGCAAGCGACGTCTTGCCCATGCCGGGACGGCCCGCGAGGATGATAAGGTCGGAAGGCTGCAATCCGCCCATGCGGCTGTCGAGCGCATGGATGCCGGTGGCGATGCCCGATAGCCCGCCCTCACGTTGATAGGCCGCGCTCGCCATGTCGAGGGCGGTGTTGATGGCGCTACTGAAATCGTGGAAGCCGCCATCGTACTGGCCCGTCTCGGCCAGTTCGAACAGGCGCCGCTCGGCGTCCTCGATCTGGCCCGCAGGCGGCATGTCGACCGGCGCGTCATNNCGATGTTGACCATGTCCTCGCCGATTGTGATCAACTGGCGGCGGATGAACAGATCGTAGATCGAGCGCCCATAATCGCCCGCATTGATGATGGTGGTCGCTTCCGCCGCAAGCCGCGCCAGATATTGCGCCACGGTCATGTCGCCGCCGATCTTCTCCTCGGCGGGCAGGAAGGTCTTGATCGTTACCGGGCTGGCATGCTTGGCCGCCCGGATCATGTCGGATGCGACCTTGAAGATCTGGCGGTGCAGCGGTTCCTGAAAGTGCTCGGGTTTCAGAAAGTCCGAGACTCGGTAATAGGCGTCGTTGTTGACCAGAATGGCACCCAGCAACGCCTGTTCGGCCTCGATATTGTGCGGTGCCAGGCGATAGGGGGTCTCCTGAGGCACCAGGCGTTGGACTGCTTCTGCCATTTTTCTTTTTCGGGTCCCTGCGCGTTACGTCCGCACCTGCCGGTTATAAGCCGGATGATTGGGAGGCGATCGCGGTTAACGAATCTTTAAGATCGAGAACTACCCGCTTTGCGATCTGCCGCCACACCAATCCGGCATCAAGCCCAGCCTTGCCACACAATCAACACCAATCCACAGCGATGACGAGAATTCTCCCGGCGAACATCGAAAAGAATGGACAAGCCTCGCCAATTGGGCGCCACGCGAATGAGCTGATTCGCATGCGCCATTTTGGCATGCGCCAATCGTGCTAGCCGCAAAATAAACGGGCGCGGCAGGTGCCGCGCCCGGATCGATGTCAGACACGCCGGCGTGGCGCGTGGAAAGCCGGTCAGGCCTTGTCTTCTTCTTCCGAACCGGCCTCTTCCTCGCCTTCGCCGGCTTCGGAGGTCAGCGCCTCGGCGGCTTCTTCGGGATTGTCGAACAGTTCCGCCAGATCGGCGTCCTGCTCGTCCTCAAAGGCCTCCATCGCGGCGCGCGAGCTCAGATCCTCGCCCTTCGCCTGACGCTCGGCTTCGTCCTCGGAGCGCGCCACGTTGATCGTGACGGTCGATTCGACTTCCGGATGCAGCACGATGCTGACCTGGTGCAGGCCGATGACCTTGATCGGCGTGTTGAGGTTGACCTGGCTGCGGCCGATCTTGAAGCCGTTGTCGTCGAGCACTGCGGCGATGTCGCGGGCTGCCACCGAACCGTAGAGTTGGCCGGTTTCGCCTGCCGCGCGCACCAGCACATAGGTGGTGCCGTCCAGCTTGTCGCTGACCGCGGATGCTTCGTTCTTGCGCTCCAGATTGCGTGCTTCCAGTTCCACACGCTGGGTATCGAACTTTGCCTTGTTGGCGTCGTTTGCGCGCAGCGCCTTGCCCTGCGGCAGCAGGAAATTGCGGGCGAACCCGTCTTTGACGCGGACGACGTCGCCCATCTGGCCGAGGCGCGGAATGCGTTCGAGCAGGATGACTTCCATTGGTTTGTTCCTTTCTGGCGGTGTTTGTATGTCGGTTGATGTTTAGTGAAGGCTTGTAGGGTTGCCCGGCCTTTGAGCGGGCGGCCCCGGAGGTGTGGTGTTCCTGCGTCTGAAGGCCCGCCGCACGCCGATGCCGGCAAAGACGAGAAGCGGGAAGGAGAACAGGACGAGGACGAGATAGGAGATGAACAGCATGACGCCGCGGCCCGGCCGGCCACGGCTGACGAAATGAAGTTCTGCGAGGCCAACCAGGCCGAAGCCCGCGATGCCGATGCCGGTCGCGACGGCGGCGATGTCGAAGGCCGGCCCCGAAAGCACGGTCATGCCGGCGATGCCGGCGAGCGGCAGCGTCAGCGCCTCGAGCGGCAGGTTTACGGTTGCCGCGATGTCTTCGGCCGGTCGCGCCAGCCGGCCGGACTGGCGCACGATCACGGCCGAAACGTGCATGACGAGAACCTGCATCATCAGCCAGATGGCGGGAATGACGAGCGGGATGAGTGTGGCGTAGGTGGCGGCCCGGCGTTCGAGCAATTCGCTCGTGGGAACACCCAGTTCGGGATTGGCCTCGAACGCCTCGCCCATGATCTCTGAAAACGCCGCGGCGACGCGCGCGCCTGAATAGCCCATGGCCCAGCCGGTCACGATGAAACCCGCCGTCAGCGCCAGCATCAGGCGCAGCAGGATGCCAGACAGCGGAAACCAGACCGTCGTCTCGCCGCCATTGGGGGAGATCGCGTCGCGACGCGCCAGATTGGCGAGGTGTCCCGCCCACGCCGCCGGCAGGAAGAGCAGCGCGCCGCTTGCTGCCGGGCCCGCGATCGAGCTGTCGTAATAGCTGACACCCGTGGCGACGAGCGCTGCGACAAGGCCGGCCATCGGTCCCCAGCCAAGCGCTGCGATGTAGACGGCGGTGGGCGCGGTGAACAGCAGGAATACGGCCATGTTGCCGGCATTGAAACCGGCAAGCGCCATCAGCCCGCCGGCGACGCCGGCAAGAAGGGCAATGATCCAGGTGCTGGCCTGTTTCGTCATGCGCTGTCCTGTCATTCGACAGTTAGGGCGCCGATGGAGCCGGCCGCCCAACTTGGTTTCGTTATTTCGCGCTCACGCCAGGAGCGCAGCCGCCGGTGGCGGCGAGCGGAGCGCTTCGTTGACGAAGCGCTCCGTAAAGTCATGTCGTCAGCCGATCACGTAGGGGATCAGGCCGAGGAAGCGGGCGCGCTTGACCGCACGGGCAAGTTCACGCTGCTTTTTCTGGCTCACTGCGGTGATGCGCGAGGGCACGATCTTGCCGCGCTCGGAAATGTAGCGCTGCAGCAGACGAATGTCCTTGTAGTCGATCACCGGTGCGTTGGGACCGGAGAACGGGCAGGACTTGCGGCGGCGGTGGAAGGGGCGGCGGGCGCCCGAGGATGCATCAGCCATGATTATTCTCCATCCCTGCTACGTTCACCACGGTCGCCACGGTCTCCGCGATCACTGCGTTCGCCACGATCCCCGCGGTCACCACGATCGCCGCGGTCACCACGCGGACCGCGATCGAAACCGCCGCGTCCGTCGCGCCGGCCGCCGCGGTCGTCACGGTCGCCCTTCTTCATCATTGCGGAGGGACCGTCTTCGTGGGTTTCGACACGGATCGTCATGTAGCGGATGACATCGTCATGGATGCGCATCTGGCGCTCCATTTCCGCGACCGCCGAAGCAGGCGCTTCGACATTCATCAGCACGTAATGTGCCTTGCGGTTCTTGTTGATGCGGTAGGCGGTGGAGCGCAGGCCCCAATTCTCGATCTTTCCGACCTTGCCGCCATTGCCTTCCAGAACGCCCTTGAAATGCTCGACAAGGGCTTCAGCCTGCTGCCCGGAAATATCCTGGCGAGCGAGGAACACGTGCTCGTATAGGGCCATTAAGCCTTTTCCTTTCCTTTATCCGGGCGTTTCCGCGCTAAGCCTCCAGGCCGCTTTTCTT
Source organism: Nitratireductor sp. (assembly GCA_020441855.1). Lineage (GTDB taxonomy): Bacteria > Pseudomonadota > Alphaproteobacteria > Rhizobiales > Rhizobiaceae > BOKV01. The sequence goes on along the minus strand of JAGRLL010000083.1, from coordinate 13,720 downwards.
GACCGGGCTTGATGGTGCCGACGGCAGGAAAGGCGAAATGGAACGGTCGAGAGCGGAGACACGGGAGGCCGGATCCTGTTGTGGATCCTTCGCGTCACGCCGGTTAGCGTGTTGCGACCCTCCGTTCAGCCACCGGCGGAACTGCCCGAACCTTGAACGGCGGCGGTTATACAGAACTGGCGCATGTTTGCAAGCTTTGCGGCATCGCAACATCGCCCCTGCATGCCGAACCGCCGCCGGCCGGATCGATCACGGCATGTCGGGCGCTTGCTCGATGGTTTCGCGCAGGCGCCGGTAGTGCGCCTCGTCCACCCATTGTCCGAGCCCGGCATCCCAGGCCGATTTTGCAGAAATCCCCCAAGGCTCGCCGAAAATCTTCTTGTTCAGCTTCATCGAGCGCTCGTTGGTGACGCAGCAGGCCGACCTGAGTGCCCGCCACGGACCGGACTTGAAGCCGATCTTGTAGGCTTCGTCGAGCGCAAGCGCGCCATCGGCCACCGTGCCGGAATTGTACATCACGATCTGCGCTTCCATGAGCGCGCGGTCGAGCCTGAGTGTCACCAGGGCGTCGCCGACCATGAAATGGAGCACCGACCACGTGTTCTCGTCGACGGTTGGCGGGGTCATGTGGGTTTTGGGCGAAAGCCACCGCCGCGTGTTTGGATTGTTCGCCGTCTTTGCGAACCAGTCGTCCAACTGGCTTTGCTTCGTGACGATCATGCGCTGTCTCTTGTCCTTCGGTTTCGCGAGGCTATGTGCTGTATGGCACGCCGGGCGTTGGTGCGGTCTGGTATTGCCGGGCCATGCTAGTCGGAATCCGGCCTGATTCCTGATATCTGCCATGAAATATTCGTTTGGCAACAGTCTAATGGCTGGTTCGGTTAAGACCGCATGCCGCACCCTGGCCCGGAATTGGTGCCTGAACCACCGGCAAGGGCATGATTGGCAGGGGATGAAACCTGCGCCCCAAACTGCTAGTGAGACCGCGCGAGAGAGCCACGGACGGGACCTTCGAACCATTGTCAGCCTTCAAGATTGCCATTCTTGCCGCCTGCTCGGTCATCCTCATGCTTGCTGCCGGTTGCCAGGGGACGCTCGAGAGCGTGCGCGCCGAATCGAAGAACGCCGCCGAATGGCCCGGGCCGCACGGCGGATTGCTGGCGCCGTTCAAGGAGCAGGCCTTCCGCTACCGCAAGCCGCTCGAGGTCTCGGACGGCGGCCGCTTCATGCTGGCGCCCTATGACGAACTGGTCGACATCAACAAGCGCGATGTGCAGCCCGTCCGCAAGGTTCGCTCCTGGTGGGTACTCAAGCTGCCCAAGGGCGCGGAGGTCGAGGGCGAATACGAGGCGGGCGGGCGCAAGCTTCTGTATCGCGCGGTTGGAAAGCTGGATGGCGGCTCGAAGATTACCGTGATCTATGTTCACGGGCGCGGCGGAAGCCGCGACTGGGGATTCGACGACGAGCGCTTCGGCGGCAATTTCAACCGGCTCAAGAATCTCATGCACAAGGCCGGCGGAGCCTATGTCAGCCCCGATTTCACCGATTTCGAGGAGACGGGCTTTGCCGACATCAAGGCGCTTATCAACAAGTTCGCCAGGCTCACCGACGGCCCGCTCGTCGTCGCGTGCGGCTCGCTCGGCAACACGGTGTGCTGGAACATCGCCCAGGATACCGCGATCGCGTCGAAGATATCGGGTCTCGTCGTCCTCGCCGGTTTCCCCGACGAGCGCTTCCTCACATCGCCCGTCATCAAGTCGAAGCGCCATCATGTGCCGCTCCTGATGGCGCACGGGACCATCGACCCCTATTACGACTACAAGACCCTTGAGGAATTCTACCGCAAGATCAGGGCGAAGGAGCCGGATTATCCCGTGCGTTTCGTCGGCTTCAACACAGGCAAGCATGGCGCGCCGGTCAGGATGATCGACTGGCGCGACACGCTCAACTGGATTGCCGCGCAATAGGGCGCGGTCCGGCGGTCAGGCGACCTTCGGCAATTGCACCGGTTCGGCGCCGCCCATGAAGACTTTGGCCCAGGCCAGTCCGGCGCGTGCCTGCGGACCGGTTTCCCAGATGCCGCATCCGATTTCGGTGCCGTTTTCGTCGGTCTTCGTCGCCAGGATCGTGGCTTCGGTTCCGTAGGCGCGCTGCATGTCGAAGAACTTGCGTTCGCACACGCCGATCACCTGATCGATGTCGTTGGCGTCGCAGAATTCCAGTACCGCCAGGGACAGCGCCAGTGTTGCGCGATTTACGAAACTGTTCTTGCGCGAACGATTTGCGCTGTCGTCGACGCAGAAGCGTGTCGCCTCCCAGATATTGGCCGAGCGATAGGCCTTCGGCTCCGGCAGCATGTCGCCCCACACCGAGTGCATCAGCGTCGGCCCGAGCGTCGGCATCAGCCGAACGCCGCCGCTGACCTTGCCGGATGTCTCGTCGATGTTGACGATGACGACATTGTAGTGATCGTCGAACACATCTCTTTCGATGCCGCCGTCGCTTGGCGGGACCCACCCCAGCGTGTCGCAGAACACCTTCTTGCGCAGACGGTGATATTCGAGAATTGTCTGGCGGTGCGCATGGCGGTTCGTGCCGTCGATATATACGATCATTGACCCATCCCTCTGGTTTCGGAGTGGGTCGAAGGGTCGCTACCTTCGTGAGAGCCGGACAATCACCAAGAAAATGGTGATTGCGTTTCCCGCAAGCCTGTTCTCACCGACCGGCCGGTCTGCTAAAGCGCTGCCGAAACCGTCGTGGCGGTTGCCCCGGGCGAATTGTTCTGCAATTGCTTTATCCGAATTCGGCACCGGGTCGTTGCCGGGCAGGACGCGGCCTTGCGGCAAGGCGGGATCAGGTTCAAAAAGGTATGCCAGCGCGGCGCTTTATCGTCGGCGGCAGGCAACATTCGGAGGTAGACATGCCCTTGAAACAAATTCGTATCGAACTGGCGCGCGACCATGATTTTCCCGAGGGAAACCGCAATTGCGGCTATGAATTCGTTGCCCCGCTCGATGTCACCGGCCGCATGGATCCCGACGAATGGCGCCAGGCCCGGCACGCTTGCAGCGTGACGCGTTTCTGGGAAGGCCAGAAGCCGGAACTTGGTCACCTCGTGCGCAAGCCCGGCGGCAAGTGGGCGTTTCACTACGATGTCTTCGGTGATGAGAGCGACGACGAGACCGGCTACCGCTTCGGCCACGAAAAGTTCGTTGTCGGGGAATACGTTTCGATCCTCGAGCACGACGACAAGATGCGCACTTTCAAGGTCGTGTCTGTGGATAACAGTTGAAAATCATGCGTCCTGACGACGCAACCCGCCAATCAGAGTGTCGGTCGTCGTGATATCCGCAAACAGCCGGGCAATTGTTGTCAGCCCGCGCAAATGGTCTTCGTCGCTGCCTGCGGCGTTGGCGTCTTCCACTGCCGTGACGTGGTAATTCAGCATCATCGCGTCACGCACGGTGCATTCGCAGCACACATCTGTAAGCGTGCCCGCGACGACGAGATGCGAGATGCCTGCCCGCCGCAAGGTCTCATCGAGATTGCTTGCGCCGGGCGAGAAGGGCGAAAAGCGGTCCTTCTCGCATGTCAGATCGTTTTCCCCGATGTCGAGTTCCGACCAGAGCGCATGCATCTCATGGCCGGGTCTGAGCGAGGCGCGGATCGTTTCGCGCCGTTCGGGGCGCACGAAGTCGCTGAGATAGACCCAGTCGCGTTCGCTGCCGGCCTGCGCAAGCGTCGTATAGACCCAGATGACCTTGCCGCCGGCCTGACGAAGCGCTTGCGCGAGCCGGTTGATGTTTGGAACGATGCCGCGCGCCGCCGCCACCTCCATGGGCGCTCCCGGAGCGACGAAGACATTCTGCATGTCGATGACCGCCAGGGCGGTTTCGCCCGGGACAAGGGGAAACCCCGCCGCGCCGCGTCGCGCGCGCACTTCCGCCAGGAATTTTTCCGAAAGTCTCGATGTGTGCACGCTTTCTCTCCCGGTTCTGGCCCTTCCGGTGTCGGCTTTTCCGGTGTCGGTCCGCTGTAGCATTCGCAGGCCAGCGCTCCTAGTCTCGCCACACGCAGGCAGCGGCAAATTGGCAGGAGCGGGCAGTAAACCATGCTGACCATCGGCTACGACCCCGAATTCGCACCGATCAGCTTTGCCGGCGATAGCGGCAGGGCCGATGGCAGGGCGGTTCGGCGGCTTCGCTCTGCATGCGAGCAGGCCCGATTGCAATGCCGTTTCGTCCCGGTTGCCTTGCCCGATCAGGAGGCGTTCCTCGCCGATGGCAAGATCGATCTCATTGCCGTTCTGGCAGTGACACCGCAGCGTCTGGCGCGTTTCGAACTCTCGCAACCCTTTCTCGGGACCGGCGCGGCATGGTTTGCGCCGGGTTCGATCGGGGCAGGGCCTTTCGACCCCGACATCGCAACGGCCAATATTGCCACGCCCGCGAACGGACCGCTTGTGCGGGTCGTCGCCGAGCGCTGGCCGCATCTGGGCATCATTGCGGCGCGTGATTACCGCGATGCGCTCCAGCGTGTGATCGATGGAGAGGCAAGCGCGGCGGCGCTCAACTTCGATGCCGGCAAGCATCGATGCGAAGAATTGTTTCCCGGCCGTTTCGCGCTGCCGCAAAGGCCCTTTTTCGACATCCCGCTCGCCGTCGCCTGCGCCAGGGGGCGCCGAAGCGGGGAGATCGAACGCCTGTTCGGTGCAATCGAAACGCATTGATGCCTCATGCCCTGCCGCCGGACCGCTCGCCCGGGGAGCGGGGCCGGGGCGGGGCGTGCCACAGGCGCGACGATTACGCCGGGAGGTCTGCCATCAGGGTGCCGGCAACCATTTTGGCATCGCCTGCCGGGTCCGCTTCGTGACCGAGATGCGCGGTGACAATTGCGCCTTCCTTGAGCAGCAGGAGGCCACGGGCCAGTTGCGCCGGATCCTTTGCGCCGGCTTGCGCCGCGAGCTTCTCCACCTGCGTGAATAGCAGCCGCTTGTGTTCGGCCGACTGGGCATGGATGGGATGCGCCGGATCGGGATATTCCGACGACGCCTTGATGAACATGCAGGAGCGGAAATCGGGCGAGCCGAACCACTCGCCGAGCGCGTCGAACATCGCGAAAAGCTGGGCGCGCGGCGGCCCTGCCTGTTCCATCCGCCTGAACAGCCAGTTTCGGAACTGCTCGTCCCTTAGCCGCAAGACCGCGAGGATGAGGTCCTCCTTGCTGCGGAAATGCTTGAACATCGTGGTCTTCGAGATGCCGGTCTCCGCCGACAGCAGGTCCATGCCCGTGGCGTGAAACCCGTCGCGATAGAAGATTCTCAGCGCCTCCTGGACCAGTTCGCCGCGTTTGCTCGGTCTCATTTCGTCTCCAAACAGAACTGAACGGTCAGTATTTAAACCTCATTCCGGTGAATTACGAGAAAAAAATAAGTTAACAAAAACAGACACTAAAACGGAAGAAATCTGCCTTGTCACAATTTTTTCCAATTTTGCGGTTGCCAAAGTGAACAGATCGGTTCATTAAACGATCATCAAAACGTACAGATCAGTTCACTTTGGAGAGACGAAATGAGCCGCCCACCGCTCCCACCCTTCACCGCCGTGTCGGCCGCCGCAAAGGTGCGCGCCGCCGAAGATGCCTGGAACACCCGCGATCCCGGCCGCGTCGCGCTGGCCTACACACCGGACACGGATTGGCGGAACCGCGCGCAGTTTCTTGCTGGCCGCGCCGAGGTCGAAGCCTTCCTGGCCGGCAAGTGGCGGGACGAACTCGACTACCGGCTGATCAAGGAATTGTGGGCGTTCAGCGATAATCGCATTGCCGTGCGCTTCGCCTACGAAGCCCATGACGCTGCCGGAAACTGGTTCCGCGCCTATGGCAACGAGAACTGGGAGTTCACGCCCGAAGGGCTGATGGCCGTGCGCCGCGCGTCGATCAACGACCTGCCGATTGCCGAATCCGAACGTCTTTTCCGTTGGCCGCTTGGCCCGCGGCCGCAGAACCACCCGGGCCTGTCGGAACTTGGGCTGTAAACGGCGCCAATCGGCCGGAACACCCGGTAAGCCGCCATCCGCCCGTCAGTCAGGTCGCGATGGCACCCATGACGCAAAACAGCGGCTTGCCCGCACGAACAGGAGATCGAACCATGAAGAAATTCGGGAAACCCGCAAGGAATTGCGGGAGCCATTGTCACGAAACCGCCGTCGAAGAAGTGAACCGCCGCCGCTTTCTGGGTGCGGGCATGGGCGGACTGGCCACCGCCGCCGCTTTCGGCCTCGTCGGCACCTCGGCGAAGGCAAGCGACAACCCGGCTTATGCCGATCCGGCTGAGCCGGCCCTGCCGCAATCGGACATGGCGCTTGAAAAGGGCCGCGCCGCGCTGCTGGTGGTCGACCCCCAGATCGACTTCCTGAGCCCGGACGGGGTCGCCTGGGGTGTCGTCGGCGAAAGCGTGCGCGAGCATGGCGTGGTCGACAACCTCGCCCGGCTGATGCGTGCCGCCAAGGCCGCCAGCATGCCGGTCGTGATCTCGCCGCACTACTATTATCCGCACGATCACGGCTGGAAGTTCGAGGGCGCGCTCGAAAAGGTCATGCATTCGATCGGCATGTTCGACCGTCCCGGTCCGCTCGATGTTGCGGGCCTCGATGGCTCAGGCGCCGATTTCATGCCCGCCTACAAGGACTTGATCTTCGACGGCAAGACGATCATCGCCTCGCCGCACAAGCTCTACGGTCCCGAGCAGAACGATGCCGGCCTGCAATTGCGCAAGCTCAGGGTCGACCAGATCGTCCTCGCCGGCATGTCCGCCAATCTTTGCGTCGAAAGCCACATGCGGGAGTTCATCGAGCAGGGCTTCGAGGTTGCAGTCGTCCGCGACGCGACCGCCGGCGCCAAGGTGCCCGAGGGTGACGGCTATCTCTCCGCACTCATCAATTTCCGGATGATCGCCAACGCCGTGTGGACGACCCGGGAGGCCGTCGGCCGGATGGCCGCGCTTTCCGGCTGACAACGCTCTTTCCCGAACAGGTGCGGCGGACAATTCGCCGCGACCACAGAAAACCGCCGAACCCCGGCGGCTGCCTCCCGCATGTCGCGGAAGGTTCAACCAAGGGTCCGTCTGCCCAGGAGGGGACGGACAAACGAAAGGACCAGAACCATGAATACGATCAGGAACTTCATTGCCGTTTCCACCATCATCGGCGCCACGCTGGTTGCCCCGATGGCCTTCGCGGCGGACGAATACAATGTCTCGACCGGCACCACGCTGGCGGGCGAACCCGTCGGCCTGCGCGGCAACGACACGGTCGCCCTGGCACTCGGCCTTGGCGAGGTCGACGGATCGGCCGCCTTTACCCACGTCCATGACGGTGTTGCATACTATTTTGCCAGCGCTGAATCGATGGCCACCTTTGCCGCCGATCCGGAAGCCTACCTCCCTCAATATGGCGGGTTTTGCGCCTTCGGCGTTGCCATCGGCAAGAAACTGGACGCCACCGCGCGTTACGCCGACATCGTCGACGGCAAGCTCTACGTCTTCCTCAACGCCGTGGCGTTCGCCAAATACCAGGAAGACAAGGAAGGCACGCTCAAGAAGGCGGCGAAGAACTGGCCCGGCATGCATCACCGTCCGGTCGTGGACGTCAACAGCTAGGTCCAATTCCGTGCCTGGGAGAATTGCCGGCGGCTGCCTTCACAGCCGCCGGCACTTTACGTTTCGCCGGCATTGCACTTCCTGAAAGATCGGCAGCATGGCCGGGTCGATCCTGCCTGCGAGACGGGCAAAACCAGCGGCTCCACTTGACTTGAGCTTGTCAAACACGCAGTAACGCCGGCGTTTTCACGCGCAAGCGGCCTTGCGCGCCGTTGCGCATGTTCAGGACACTTGGATAACAAATGGCACTAGCGCTTACTTTTCCCGGACAGGGCAGCCAGGCGGTCGGCATGGGCAAGGCGCTCGCCGATTCCCTTCCCGAAGCGAAAGCGGTCTTCGACGAGGTCGATGAGGCACTCGGCGAGAAGCTCTCGGCCATCATGTGGGAAGGCCCCGAAGAGACGCTGACGCTTACCGCCAATGCCCAGCCGGCGCTGATGGCGGTCTCCATCGCCGCGCTGCGGGCGCTGGAGGGGCGCGGCTTCTCGGTGTCGAAGGCAAAATGCGTCGCCGGCCACTCGCTCGGGGAATATTCCGCACTTTGCGCCGCGGGCAGCCTGTCGCTTGCCGACACCGCCCGACTGTTGCGCATCCGCGGCAACGCCATGCAGGCAGCGGTGCCGGTCGGGCAGGGCGCCATGGCCGCGATCATTGGCCTGGAAGCCGATGCGCTCGAAGCCGTGTGCGCCGAGGCCGCCGGCGCAAATGCGCAAGGCAAGGGCATCTGCCAGATCGCCAACGACAATGGCGGCGGCCAGCTCGTGATTTCCGGCTCGAAGGCCGAAGTCGAGTCGGCTTGCGCGGCCGCGAGCGAAAGGGGCGCCAAGCGCGCCATTCTGCTCCCCGTCTCGGCACCTTTCCACAGCGCGCTGATGGCGCCAGCCGCCGATGTCATGGCCGAGGCGCTTGCCAAGGTCGAGTTCAAGGCGCCTGCGGTGCCGGTCGTTGCCAACGTGCTCGCAGCGCCCGTGTCCGATCCCGATCACCTCCGCAATCTGCTGGTCGAGCAGGTGACCGGGCGTGTACGTTGGCGCGAAAGCGTTGAATGGATGGCTGCCAACGGCGTCACCCAGGCGGTCGAAGTCGGCTCCGGCAAGGTGCTGACGGGGCTTGCCCGCCGTATCGCCCGCGATATCGCCGGCATCGCCGTCGGCACGCCCGAAGAGGTCGGCGCGGCCATCGCGGCGATTGCCTGAACAAAAAAACTGGATTCGGAGATGACGATGTTCGACCTGACCGGCAAGAAGGCACTCGTAACCGGCGCGACCGGCGGCCTCGGCGAGGAAATAGCCCGCGCGCTGCATGCCGCCGGCGCGATTGTCGGCCTTCACGGCACGCGCGAGGAGAAGCTTAAGGAGCTTGCCGCCGAACTGGGCGCCGGACAGGGCAATCGCGTGATGGTGTTTCCCGCCAATCTCGGCGACCGCGACGCCGTCAAGGCCTTGGGCGAAAAGGTCGAGGCGGAGATGGAAGGGCTGGATATCCTGGTCAACAATGCCGGCATCACCCGCGACGGTCTCTTTGTGCGCATGTCCGACAAGGACTGGGACGACGTTATCGAGGTCAACCTGACATCGGTTTTCCGCCTGACCCGCGAACTCGCCTATCCGATGATGCGCCGCAAGGCTGGCCGCATCATCAACATCACCTCCATCGTCGGCGTCACCGGCAATCCCGGCCAGGCCAATTATTGCGCGTCCAAGGCCGGCATGATTGGCATGACCAAGTCGCTCGCGCAGGAAATCGCCAGCCGCGGCGTGACGGTCAATTGCATTGCTCCGGGTTTCATCGCCTCGGCCATGACGGAAAAGCTCAACGACAAGCAGAAAGACGCCATCATGGGCGCCATTCCGATGAAAAGGATGGGCGCGGGCACCGATATTGCCGCCGCTGTGTTGTATCTGGCGAGCGATGCCGCAAATTACGTCACCGGTCAGACGATCCACGTCAATGGCGGCATGGCGATGATCTGATCCGGGTCACCGCGGCCCGGCGAGTTATGTCTTCTCCGTCGTGCTCCGCGCGGCCCGATTGGCCGGGGAGCGGACGCTGCGGAGGTGAGTGGTCGAGGCGGCGAGGCCGACGGATGTGAGACGACGCCTTTCCGATTCCGCGTTGCTCGCTGCTTTTGCCGGCATGCTCTCCCTGGCGACGGCCATGGGCATTGGCCGGTTCGTCTATACGCCCATCCTGCCGTCGATGATCGACAGTGGTGCGCTGGATGCTTCCGAGGCCGGTCTGGTCGCCGGCGCCAATTTTCTCGGTTATCTGTTGGGCGCGCTCACGGCTTCGGCCGGTTTTTTTGCGCCGCGGCGCCGGACCTGGCTTTTTCTTGCCCTTGGCGGCAGTGCGGCGACCACCGCGGCCATGGCGCTTTCGGGCGGCTTGGCCGCATTCATCGTACTGCGCTTCCTATCGGGCGTGCTCAGCGCCTTTGCCTTCATCTTCATCACCGCGATCGTGCTGGCCAAACTTGCAGCCGAACGCCGCGAGCCGTTGATAGCGCTGCATTTTGGCGGCGTTGGCGCTGGAATTGCCGGCTCCGCCGTGCTCGTTTCGCTGATGGTCGCCCATGGTGCGCCTTGGCGCGAACTGTGGTTTGCCGCCGGTCTTGCGGCATTTGTTGCGTTCGCACTTGTCGCGTTGCTGCTGCCTGCCACCGAGCGTGAAACCGTGCCCGTGCGGCGCGTGAAGGGAACCGGATCGGCATCGCGCCTGCCGCTTGCCGTCTTCATCGTCAGCTACGGTTTCTTCGGGTTCGGCTATGTCATCACCGCCACCTTCATCAACGCCATGGCGAAGTCGGAACCCGCGCTCGCCGGTGTCGAACCCTATGTCTGGGTCATGCTCGGGCTTGCCGGTATCCCGTCCATATGGTTCTGGAACATGACGACCGCACGGCTTGGCGTCATCGGGGCATATGCGCTCGCCTGCGCCGTGGAAGCCGTCGGAGTGGCGCTCAGCGTCACCATCCTGTCTCCGGTCATTCTCCTTGTTTCGGCCGCGCTGCTCGGTGGAACCTTTATCGCCGCCACCTCGCTCGGACTGGCGCGTGCCCGCCTCATGACGCCGGAAAACCCCGCAGGGACCATTGCGCTGATGACGGCTTCCTTCGGACTTGGACAAATGATCGGACCGGTTGTCGCGGGCATCCTGTTCGAGCGGATGGGCGATCTGGCGCTTGCCTCGTGGATCGCCGTCGCTGCTCTGGTCGCGTCGGCGGGACTTGCCCTCCTTACCCGGCGCATGCTGCGCGCCGCCCCTTCACTGGGTGGCGTCGGCCCCGGCTAGTTTCCTCTGCTTCAGGCGTTGCGGACGGTCCGCCGGGAGGGCCGGGCGGAGCCTGTGCGCGGCGTTTCACAAGCTCTGGTAACTTCCGGTGAAGTATGTTAATCGACCCGCGCTTTCCGGGATTTCCGGCCCTTTGGGAGCTCGAAATGCCAGGCTTTTTAGCCGGCATGGTGGTTGCTGGGTCGGACCGGAACTTCCGAAAACCGCCCTTGGACGGACTTTGCGCACGACCCGCATCGCCTGTCCGACGGGCCTGTCTTGATTTGAGCTGTCGCGCCGGTTATCAACCGGCAACGACAAACCCGAACGACGCAACATGAAGTCGAGGACCGCCACATGAGCGATATCGCCGAACGCATCAAGAAAATCGTTGTCGAACATCTCGACGTCGACGCCGAAAAGGTGACCGAAAACGCCAGCTTCATCGACGATCTTGGCGCAGATTCGCTCGACAACGTGGAACTGGTCATGGCTTTCGAGGAAGAGTTCGGCGTTGAAATCCCGGACGATGCCGCCGAAACCATTCAGACGGTTGGCGACGCGGTGAAGTTCGTCGAAAAGGCCACCGCAGGCTGAATTGTCGCGGTTTCGCCTGCCGGCTTGAGACGGCGCGATCCGTCCGAACCGTATCTGATGAGCATTTCGACAGGCGGCCCAGGCCGCCTGTTGGTGTTTCTGCGGTCATCGCAAGCCCTGCGCCGCGACGACCATGGCGGGCACGCAATGGCGTTTTCCACCGCATGGTCTGTTCAAACGCGATTGGCTTTGTTCTAGAACAGCTAGCCGGACCGATCCCGGTTACGGGATTCGGCATCGACAGACGCATAACGAGAACATGACGGGATAAGGCATGAGAAGAGTTGTCGTCACCGGACTGGGCATGGTTTCCCCGCTCGGCTGCGGGGTGGAGGTAACCTGGTCGCGACTGCTGGAAGGGCGCAATGCCGCCGCGCGCATCACCGAGTTCGAAGTCGAGGACATTCCCGCCAGGATCGCCTGCCAGATTCCGCGCGGCGACGGAACGGACGGGACCTTCAATCCCGACGACTGGATGGAACCCAAGGAACAGCGCAAGGTCGATCCCTTCATCGTCTATGCGATGGCGGCCTCGACCCAGGCGCTCGACGATGCCGGCTGGCATCCCGAGACTTATGAAGACCAATGCGCCACGGGCACGCTGATAGGTTCGGGCATCGGCGGCATCGCCGGCATCGCCGATACCGCGCTCACCTTGCAGGAACGCGGCCCGCGTCGCGTCAGTCCGTTCTTCATTCCCGGGCGTCTGATCAATCTGGCATCGGGCCAGGTCTCCATCCGCCATGGCCTGAAGGGCCCCAACCATTCCGTCGTCACCGCCTGCTCGACTGGCGCGCACGCCATCGGCGATGCCGCTCGGCTGATCATGCTCGGCGATGCCGATGTCATGGTTGCCGGCGGAACGGAATCGCCGATTTCGCGCATTTCGCTCGCAGGCTTTGCGGCGTGCAAGGCGCTTTCCACCGACTTCAACGACGACCCGCAGAAGGCGTCGCGCCCCTATGACGTCGATCGCGACGGGTTTGTGATGGGCGAGGGCGCCGGCATCGTCGTTCTCGAGGAACTCGAGCACGCCAAGGCGCGCGGCGCGAAGATCTACGGCGAAGTCGTGGGCTACGGCCTTTCGGGCGACGCCTTCCACATCACCGCGCCCGCCGAGGATGGCGACGGTGCGCTGCGCTGCATGCGCGCGGCGGTAAAACGGGCCGGCATCGACGTATCCGAGATCGATTACGTCAATGCCCACGGCACCTCGAC
>JAGRLL010000083.1:0-969 GCA_020441855.1 Nitratireductor sp. | reverse complement strand
CGACCATGGCCGACACGATCGAACTCGGCGCCGTCGAGCGCCTGCTCGGCAATTCGGCATCGGGCACGGCCATGTCCTCTACCAAGTCGGCCGTCGGGCATCTGCTTGGCGCCGCCGGTGCGGTGGAGGCGATCTTCTCGATCCTCGCCATCCGCGACGGAATGGTCCCGCCGACGCTCAACCTCGACAATCCCGAGCGTGAAACGCCAATCGATCTCGTGCCGCACAAGGCCAGGAAAATGGACGTGAACATTGCGCTGTCGAACTCGTTCGGTTTCGGCGGCACCAATGCCTCTCTGGTCTTCCGGGCGGTTTGATCCGATGAGGCTCACCTGTCGGCGATTGTTTGCGGAGTCCGGCAAATTGCCATATTCGCCGATAGGGTTGACGATCCATGCCGCCGACGTGCTTTCCGACCTTTTGACACTGCCAGGGTTTGCCAAGTGAACGCCGACGATTACGATAACGCCGAGCCCGGAACCTCAAGGCAATTCGGGCGCGTGGCGCCGCGTTCCGCCAACGAGGCGCTCGGCCCCCGCCAGGTGCCGCCTCCGCCCAAGCGCTCCCGTCAGGCCCGGCATGGCGTTGTCGTCGTCTTCAACGCCATTTTCTCGGTCATGGTGTTTATGGCCATTCTGGCGAGCGGTCTTGTCTATTTCGGCAAGATGCGGTTCGAGGAGCCGGGACCGCTGCAGACGACGCGGACCCTGGTCGTCCGCGAGGGTTCGGGGCTGGCGCGCATTGCCGACCAGCTTCAGCTCAACGGCATCATCGACAACGAGTTCATCTTCCGTCTCGGCGTGCGCGCCCACCGCGCCTCCGGTGCGTTGAAGGCCGGCGAATACGCGTTTGCGCCAGGCATGAGCATGTACGACGTGATGGAGACGATCCGCACGGGCCGCGGTGTCCTGCACAAGATCACGTTTCCCGAAGGCCTGACCTCTCACCAGATGATGGCGCGCCTGGAAG
>JAGRLL010000082.1 GCA_020441855.1 Nitratireductor sp. | reverse complement strand
GGCTTGCCGTGCAGGGCGGTTCCGGTGTTTCGCGCCATGTCGACAAGATGCTGGATTCCTTCCGCAACAAGAAGGGCGAGAAACCGCGTCTCGTTCACAGGCTCGACCGCGAGACCTCCGGCGTGCTCGTCGTGGCGCGTACGCGCGGTGCGGCGGTGGCGCTCACGAAGTCCTTCCGCGAACGCGATACGGAAAAGGTCTACTGGGCGATCTGCGCCGGCGTACCGAGAAAGCGCACGGGACGCATTTCGACCCATTTGCTGCGCGAGCGCGGCGAGGACGGCGACCGCATGCGCGTGGCACGCCATGGCGAGCCGGACTCCGACCACGCCGAGAGCCATTACCGCGTCATCGATACGGCCGGGCAGAATTTGAGCTGGCTGGAACTGAAGCCCGTGACCGGGCGCACCCACCAATTGCGCGTGCACACGGCCCATATCGGCCATCCGATCATTGGCGATCCGAAATATTTCAACATCGAGAACTGGGAATTGCCCGGCGGGATACAGAACCGGCTGCACCTGCATGCCAGGCGGATCATCATTCCCCATCCCGACGGCGGCCGGATCGACGTCACCGCGCCGCTGCCGCCGCACATGGTGCAGACGTTCAACCTGCTTGGCCTCGACGAGACGACGGCGGAAGAGGGGGAATGATGCGGCTCGTACTCTTCGATGTCGATGGCACGCTGGTCGACAGCCAGGCGGCGATCGTCGAATGCATGCAGCTGACTTTCGAGGCGCATGGCCGTCTTGTCCCCGATGCGGGTGCGGTCAGGGGCATTATCGGGCTCAGCCTCGATCATGCGATTGCCCGCCTGCTCGGCGGCCAGCCCGGCGACGTCGCGGCGATGACGGCGTTTTACAAGGACAACTGGATCGCCGTTCAGTCGAGACCCGAACTTGCCGCACGTTTCTTCGCCGGGATGCGCGAACTGATCGACCTGCTTGCGGCCCGCGACGACCTGCTGCTTGGCATAGTCACCGGCAAGTCCCGGCGAGGCGTCGACCATCTCATCGAGACGCATGGCCTGCAGCGTCATTTCCAGACACGGCGGACGGCAGACGATTGTCCGTCGAAGCCGCACCCGGCGATGGTGCTCGAATGCTGCAGCGAGACCGGCGTCAGCCCGGGTGACGCGATTGTCGTCGGCGATACCGATTTCGACGTGACGATGGCGCTCGCCGCCGGTGCGGGTGCAATCGGTGTTGGCTGGGGCTATCATGATGCGCAGGCGTTGCTCGATGCCGGCGCGACATGCGTTGCGCAAACGGTGGACGAGCTTGCAGGCTTCCTGGCGCCTGCAGCGATGGCCGCAAATGCGGGGTAGGTGACATGCCTGACATTCTTGGAGACATGGACGAGGGAGACGGCAGGCAGAGGCCGGTGGGCGCGGTGCGCGAAGCCATGCTGCCGCAATTGCCCAAGCGCTTCTACAAGCAGGCTGCCGTCGCGCCGGTCGAAGGCGGTTACGCGGTGCAGCTGGACGGGCGGTCGGTCAGGACCCCGGCGCGCAAGCCCCTGGAGTTCGAAAGCGAGGCTGTCGCCCAGCTCGTCGCCGCGGAGTGGCAAGCACAGGACAAGGTGATCGATCCCGCGACGATGCCAGCGACCCGGCTGGTCAATACGGCGCTCGACGGCGTGGCGGAGGATCCGCAGGCCGTCATCGAGGATATGCTGAGATATGTCTCTTCCGATCTGCTGTGTTACCGGGCAGGTTCGCCGCAGGGCCTGGTCGAACGCCAGAACGCCCTATGGGACCCGGTCATCGACTGGCTGCGAGATATTGTGGGCGCCAATTTCGTGCTCGGCGAAGGCGTGATGCATGTCGCGCAGCCGCGCGAGGCGGTGGCCGCCTTCGGCGCAAGGCTGCGCATGCATGGCGCAAAGGGAGACAGCGGCACCCTGAAGGTCGCCTGCCTGCACACCTTCACCACGCTCACCGGATCGGCGATGCTGGCGCTTGCCATCGCCGAGGGGCAACTCGACGCGGAAGCGGCATGGGCGGCCGCCCATGTTGACGAGGACTGGAACGTCTCGCTTTGGGGCGAGGATGCGGAGGCGGCGGCGCGGCGGGCGCAGCGCTGGGAGGAAATGAAGGCGGCAGCGGACATTTTCGCGCGGCTCGGCTGAAGACGGGAAGGCCGGCGCGCGCGCCGGACCGACGACGCCGGTCCAACGATGCTGGCCAACGATGCTGGGGCACGCAATGCAATTCAGATCCGTCTGGCTCGACCGCCAGAAGTTCTATCTCTGGCTGTCGATGTCGATCGCCGGGGGGCTGGTCGGCCTGGCGTATGTGGCGCTGGTCTACCCGCAGGATGCCACCGGACAGGGCAGCTCCTTGCTCGGACTGGTGATCGGGCTGCTGATCGGATCATCGATAGCTGCTTTCGAACTGTTCTTCGTGACCCATCCGTATTCGGTGATCCGCAGGCTTTCCTTCGTGCCCGCCCTGCTGGTGCGCGTTGGTGTTCACTTCGCGCTGATCTCGTCGATCATTGCGTTGTGCCAGATCGGTTACGACCGGATCAACGGCACCGAAATCTTCGAACTCACCACACAGGGGCTAATCAACCATCTGACCGACGTTTCCTTTTCGCTGGTGGTGAGCGCAGCGATCGTCTTCTACATGCAGATGCGCATCTATATCGGCAATCCGACGTTGCTCGACGTGGTGATCGGGCGGTATGCGCGGCCACATGTCGAGGGGCATATCTTCGCGATCTTCGATATTCCGGGCACCACCAAGACGGCGCAGAAAATCGGCGATGTGGCCTTTCACCGCTATCTCAACCAGCTGTTCGTCCTGTTCGACCGGCCGGTGACGCGCAATGGCGGCGTGGTCCATTCCTATGTCGGCGATGCGCTGATCGCGGTATGGCCGCTGCGCGACGACAAGAGCGCCAATGCGCGCGTGCTGGCTGCCGTCAGGGAAGTGGTCGAAATTTGCAAGGCCGAGGCGGATCATGTCGAGACGCTGTTCGGTGCGCGGCCCGGGGTGCGCGTCGCCATCCATGGCGGCGACATCGTCGTCGGCGAAACCGGCGATTCCAAGCGCCAGATCACCTATCTCGGCGACGTGATGAACATCGCTTCGCGTATCGAGGCCAAGACCAAGGAACTGAACCGCCCACTGCTCGTTTCCGCCGAGCTTCTCGAACGCATGGTGATACCCGAAGGCATGCATGCCGAAGCGATCGGCGCACACGACGTCAAGGGCTCGCAGCGTGCGATCGAGCTTGCCGAATTGCATATCGACTAAGCCGGTGTGCGGGGTGTTATCGGTCGCGACAAGGCTTGTCGGCTTAAGGCGCCCTTAACCCTGTTCCTTCGCCTTTTTTCAAAACCGCTCGGTTATTGTCCGCGCCAGCCAAACAGGGATGGACGCGCCGGCAGATGGCCGGGGCCATGGAGGGACGACAGATGGACCGCTCGCCGCTTTCCGCATCAATGCTGGAGATGAACAAGCTGCTGAAGCACTCGGATCGCATCGGCGAAGAGGATGTGCGTCATTTCCGACGCGAGGTCTTCCGTGACGGTCTGGTGTCGCATGCCGAGGCCGAGGCGGTCTTTTCCCTTGACGGCGCCGTTCCGGAAAAATGCGCCGAATGGCATGTCTTCTTCGTCGAGGCACTGACCGATTTCATCGTCGACCAGGCGGAGCCGCGCGGCTATGTCAGCCTCTCCAACGCCGAATGGCTGATCGACCGCGTGAGCCATGACGGTCATCTCGATACGCTGAGCGAGCTGGAATTGCTGATCAAGGTGATGAGCAAGGCGCAATCCTCGCCCGACACGCTGATCCGCTTCACGATTGGCGAAATCGCGCGTGCGGCAATCGAGGCCGAGGGGCCGCTGGCGCGTGGCCGGCAATTGAAGAAGGGCGTGATCGACGAGGCTGAGGTCGAGATCATCCGCGCCGTGCTCTATGCCTTTGGCGGCGAGGCCGGCATTTCGATCTCGCGCCCCGAGGCCGAGGTGCTGTTCGAACTCAACGACCGCACCGTGGAAGCCGAAAATCATCCGGCCTGGCAGGAGCTGTTCGTCAAGGCCATCGCCAACTATCTGATGGCGGCTGCAAGCTACCGCGCGCCCTCGCGCGTCGTTGCACTGGCCCGCGAGGACTGGCTGGAGGATTCCGATGCCGATCTCGCTTCGACCGTCAGGGGAGTTTTCAGCGGGTTTGGCCAGCTTTTCGCCGGCGTATTCTTCGACGAGGTCACGAGCGCGCACGAACAAATGGAAAAAGCATGGGCGGAGCGTAACCGCCGCGTCGCCGCCGCCGAGGCCGAAGCCGAGCGCATCGAAGACGGCGAGGCGGATTGGCTGATTGACCGGCTCAGCAATGACGGGCTGATCCACGCCAACGAAAAGGCGTTGCTGCGTTTCATTCGCGACGAAAGCCCGGATATCCATCCCAGGCTCAAGCCCTGGCTCGACAAGGTCGCCTGAGGCTCGGGCAGTCTAGGACGGCTGCGTCGGACCGAATACGATCTCGAAATTGCGCTTGAGCGCGATGTCGAGGTCATCCATCGTCACCGGCAGGCCGAGATCGACTAGGCTGGTGACGCCGTGGCCTCGCACACCGCACGGCACGATGCCCTCGAAATGCGTCAGGTCGGGCTCCACGTTCAGCGATATGCCGTGAAACGTCACCCAGCGGCGCACGCGTATGCCGATTGCGGCGATCTTGTCCTCGCGCATCGAGCCGTCGGGCAGGGGCGGCTTTTCCGGCCGGCGAACCCATACGCCGACCCGATCCTCGCGTCTTTCGCCGATGACGTTGAAATCGGCCAGCGTTGCGATGATCCAGTCTTCCAGGGCAGCAACGAAGGCGCGCACGTCCTGACGGCGCTGCTTCAGGTCCAGCATGACATAGGCGACGCGCTGGCCGGGACCGTGATAGGTGAATTCTCCGCCGCGCCC
>JAGRLL010000415.1 GCA_020441855.1 Nitratireductor sp. | reverse complement strand
GCCGGCATCTCGACCGAATCCGGCATCCCCGACTTCAGAAGCCCGGGCGGCATCTGGTCGAAATACCGTATCGTCGAATATTCCGAGTTCATGGCTTCAGAGAGGGCGCGTCTGGAAGACTGGCGCCGCCGCTTCGACATGGAGGTCCAGATCGGCGAGGTGAAACCCAATCGCGGCCACACCATGCTCGCCGGGCTCGTGGCCTCGGGCAAATGCCCCGCAATCATCACCCAGAACATCGATGGCCTGCACCAGGCGGCGGGCGTGCCCGACGCAAAGGTGATCGAGGTGCATGGCACGGCGCGCTATGCCCGCTGCACCTTCTGTGGCGCCCGCCACGAGATTGCCGAATGCCGGACCATGCTGGAGAAGACCGGCAAGGCGCCGGTCTGCCGCGATTGCGGATCGGTCGTCAAATCGGCCGTGATCATGTTCGGCGAGGCGATGCCCGAAAAGACCTTCGCGCGCGCCATCGAACTCGCCGAAAACTGCGACCTGTTCCTGACCATGGGCACATCGCTGGCGGTCCATCCCGCTGCGGGGCTTCCGGTCCAGGCGCTGCGCAAGGGTGCGAAGCTCGCGATCGTAAACCGCGAAGCGACCGACCTCGACGAATACGCCGCGCTGGTGCTTAACGGCGAGATCGGGGAGTTGGTGGGAGGCTAGTCCGCGACCGCCGCGCTCTTTTCCGCATGCGCCTCGCGCTCCGTCTTCTTGCGCGCCTTGGCCCGGTCCATATCCATCGCGACGTGCGCCTCTCCGCGCGCCTTCGCGAGTTCGATCTGCTTTTGCCGTTCGGCGAAACGCGCCTTCTGTTCGGCGCTCATCTTGTCATGGCAATGCGGGCAGGAAATGCCGGGTTCGTAGAACGGCGAAGCCTTGTCTTCGGCCGAGATCGGGTGCCGGCAGGCATGGCAAAGGTCGTAGGGGCCGGGCTTCAGGCCGTGCCCGACCGAAACACGATTGTCGAAGACGAAGCACTCGCCCTCCCACAGGCTTTGGTCTTCCGGGACTTCCTCCAGATACTTCAATATCCCGCCCTTGAGGTGAAAGACATCCTCGAAGCCTTCGGCCTTGACCAGCGCCGTCGCCTTCTCGCAGCGAATGCCGCCGGTGCAGAACATCGCGATCTTCGGCTTGTTGTGGAAGCGATCCTTGTTCTCGGCGAACCAGGCCGGGAACTCGCGGAAATTGACCGTATGCGGATCGATCGCGCCCTTGAAGGTGCCGATGGCGACTTCGTAGTCGTTGCGGGTGTCGATCAGCACCGTGTCCGGGTCGGAAATCAGCTCGTTCCAGTCTTGCGGCGCGACATAGGACCCGACCTCCCGCGTCGGGTCGATGCCCGGCACGCCCATGGTGACGATCTCCCTCTTGAGCCGCACCTTCATGCGATGGAAGGGATTTTCCCCGGCATGGCTTTCCTTGTGCTCAAGATCGGCCAATCTGTGATCGGATTTCAAAAAGGCGAGCACGGTTCGAATGCCGTCGTCGGGTCCGGCGATGGTGCCGTTGATGCCCTCTTGCGCCAGCA
This sequence comes from Nitratireductor sp., assembly GCA_020441855.1. Lineage (GTDB taxonomy): Bacteria > Pseudomonadota > Alphaproteobacteria > Rhizobiales > Rhizobiaceae > BOKV01. The sequence goes on along the minus strand of JAGRLL010000415.1, from coordinate 349 downwards.
ACAGCGTTCCATGGACATCGTTCGCCTTGCAGACGGCGAGGATGCGCGGCTGCAACTCGCGAAAATCGGGCAGCGAAACGAATTTGTAGAGCGCGGTGACGGTGATAGGTTGCATGGCTTTCTCTCTGGATCGGCGCATACCTATTCCTGTGCCGCAAGAATTTCAAACACCCGATTGAGGCAATTGGGCGAAGCGAAGATACGGCCGTGAGCATAAAGAAGTTCCAGCCCGACGAAACCGATCTGAAGATCCTGCGCATCCTGCAGCGCGAACCCGATCGCGCCATCAACGAGATCGGAGAGGAAGTCGGGCTGTCGCACACGCCCTGCTGGCGGCGCATCCGCAAGA
>JAGRLL010000081.1 GCA_020441855.1 Nitratireductor sp. | reverse complement strand
CCTGCTGATCTCGATCACCGGCGGTCGCGATCTTACCCTGTTCGAGGTCGACGAAGCCGCGACCCGCATCCGCGAGGAAGTCGACGCGGAAGCCAACATCATTCTCGGCGCGACCTTCGACGAGGCGCTTGAAGGCGTCATCCGCGTTTCGGTCGTTGCCACCGGCATCGATCGCGCCGTGCAGGCGGGTGTCGACAATGAAGTGCGCAGGCCGGCAGCGGCGATTGCGTCACGCGCGCCTTCGCGTCCGGTCGCAACGCCGGAAGCCCCGGCGAGCCGTCCCGAAATGCCAAGGCCGGCGATGGCCTCGAACGAGGAGCGGGTCGCCAGGGTTGCCGAGGCGCTCGCCCGCCCGCAGACGCCGTTCCGTCCCGCCGCGAAGGTCGAGAAGGACGGTGTGTCGATCGAGCCGTTGCAGCGGCCGTCGCTGTTCTCCAACTCCGACATGGAGGAAGAGTTCAAGAACGCGCTCGAAGGCGAGCTTGAAGGCGAGTTGATGCCTCGGTCCGAGGACTTCATTCCCGAAGCGGTCGAGACGCCGGCATCGATGGCTCCGGTGCGCATGCCGGAAATCGAGGACTTCCCGCCGATGGTGCGCGCCGAGATCGAGAGCCGCAAGGCGCCCGTGGAACCGGCCGCCGAACCGCATCGCGGGCCCATGGGGCTTTTGAAAAAGCTGACCACGGGACTTGGCGCGCGTGAGACGGAAGCTCCCGCCGCGCCGCCGCAGCGTGCCGCAAGGCCTGCTCCCCAGAACCTTCAGCAATCCGCCCAGCATCATGCACCGCCGCAGCGCGTTGCGGCGCAACCGCGCCCGGCGGTCGAACCGCATCAGGGTTATCCGGCGGGGCATGCTGGTGGCCATCCGGGAGGTCAGGCGGGTAGTCAGGCTGGCGGCCATATGGGCGCTGCAGGCGGCCGTGTGGACGACAATCCTTTCGCGCCCAAACGGCCCTCGCTCGACCAGAACGGGCGAATCAGTCCTGCCTCGCGGCCGATCGATGAGGACGACAACCTCGAAATTCCGGCCTTCCTTCGCCGACAGAGCAGCTAAGCCTGTAACGGGCAGTGAAATCCTGTGTAACAATTACCGAAGCCGCGAATGGGCGGCTTCGGTAAGATTATGAAATATAAGGGGAAATAATTGTTACCTGTTACCGCCCCCGGTAACATTGCGTAAGAAAGCGTGATTTGGCCTCGGCCGGCGCCCTGTTCTATCTTGCCTATCGGTCGGGCGGAAAAGCCGCCCTCAGTACTGACAAAAAGACGACCGACAAACCGGGTTCACACCGAAATTCAGAAGCGCCTCAGGCGCCGCGGTGGGAGAACCATAGGACACAACAGGCCAGGGCGGGCAATATGGGGATGAATGTGCTGGGCTTCCAGACAACACTGCTTGATCGCGTAGAGTTTTCAGGCGTAGGCGTTCATTCCGGGCAACCGGTTTCCATGTCGCTTTTGCCGGCAGAAGCCAATACAGGCATCCTGTTCAGCGTCACCTGTCCGAAGACCGGTGAAACCCGCGAAATCCCCGCCACTGTCAATTCCATCGGCGCAACCGATCTGTGCACCGTGCTCGGCGATCCCGCCGGCGTGTACATCGCCACCACCGAACATCTCATGGCCGCACTCGTGGCGCTCAACATCGACAACGTCATTGTCGAGATCGACAGCGCCGAGACGCCGGTGATGGACGGCTCCTCGCACGAATTCATCGAAGCGATCAACGCGGTCGGCATCGTGGAACTGGGCGAGCCGCGCTGCTATCTCAAGGTTCTTAAGCCGGTTCGCGTGGACATGGGCTCGTCCTGGGGCGAGCTCATTCCTTATGAGGGCACGCGTTTCGAGATCGAGATCGATTTCGACAGCAAGGCGATCGGCCGCCAGCTCTTCAAGGGCGACATCACCGCCGAGAGCTTCACCCGCGAGATCAGCCGTGCGCGCACCTTCGGCTTCATGAAGGATGTCGAGCGTTTGTGGGCGGCGGGCTTCGCGCTCGGTTCGTCTCTGGAAAATTCCGTCGTCATTGGCAACGACAACCGGGTGATCAACCCGGAAGGCCTGCGCTACGAAGACGAGTTCGTGCGTCACAAGACGCTCGATGCGATCGGTGATCTGGCGCTGGCCGGGGCACCGCTGATCGGCTGCTTCCGTTCCTACCGCGGCGGGCACAAGCTGAACTCGCTGGTGCTCAAGGCACTGCTGTCGGACCGCAGCGCATTCGAGTTCGTCGGTGCCTCGGCACTGCGTCCGCGCGTGCGCCACGGCGAACTGGTGGCGGTCAGCGCTCCGGCATACGCTCCCATTCACAGCTAAGGCTGTACCTGGCGGGCCAGCACAGCCGGTACAGGAGCGTAACCGCGCCTGGATCGTGAACGAATCTCGCCACTTTCTTGTGGGAAAGCCCGTGTGGGACAGGCGGCAGATCGCTATGGCGAAACGCCGCGTTTTTAATTAAAGATGGCGGCCTTACCGGGGTACCCGCGATGCGGGGGAGTTGACTGAGATGATGCATTCCGGCCGCAGGGCCATTCGTCATGCCACGAATGCGGGCCACCGCGCGCTGCGCGCGGCCGGCCTTGCCGGGTTGCTGGCCGGTCTGCTCACCTTGGCGGCCTGCAATTCCTCCGAGACCAGTTCCAGCGGATTCCTCGACGATATCCAGCCGGCCGACCGTCTCTACAATCAGGCGCTCACCGACCTCGACGGTGGCGACATGAAGAATGCCTCCAAGACGCTGAAGCAGATCGACCAGCAGCATCCCTATTCGGAATATTCGCGCCGGGCGATGGTGCTTCAGACCTTCATCCATTATCGCCGCAGGGAATATGACGACGCCATCAATACCGGCAAGCGCTATGTCTCGCTCTATCCCGGCGACAAGGATGCCGCCTATGCGCAATACCTTGTGGGCATGTCGTATTATCGTCAGATACCGGATATCGGCCGCGACCAGACGGTGACGGGACGCGCCTACAACGCCATGAACGAACTCGTGGAGCGTTATCCCGATAGCGAATATATCGAGGATGCCAAGACGAAGATGCGCATCGCGCTCGACCAGCTTGCCGGCAAGGAGATGCTGACCGGCCGCTATTATCTGGAGCGCCGCGAATATCTGGCGGCGATCAACCGTTTTCGAAGTGTCGTTCAGCGTTTCCAGAAGACGCGTCACATCGAGGAGGCCCTTGCGCGCCTGACCGAATCCTACCTGGCGATGGGTATCGTTTCGGAAGCCCAGACGGCGGCGGCGGTGCTCGGGCACAACTTCCCGGAGAGCCAGTGGTACAAGGATTCACTGGCGCTGCTGAAGGCCAATGGCGTGGCGCCACAGGAAAATTCCGGCTCCTGGATTTCGCAGTCTTTCAACTCTCCGCCAGCCGGTTAATATCGGCGCTGGCATGCTGGTCCAGCTTTCAATCCGCGATATCGTTCTGATCGAGCGCCTCGACATCGATTTCTCGTCGGGCCTGTCGGTTTTGACCGGCGAAACGGGCGCGGGCAAATCCATCCTCCTCGATTCGCTCTCGATGGCTCTTGGCGCGCGCGGTGACGGCGCACTGGTGCGCACGGGTGCGGCCCAGGGTCAGGTGACGGCTGTCTTCGAGCCCGGAGACGACCACAGGGTGCGTGACATCCTTGCCGAGAACGCCATCGACGCAGACGGCGCGGTGATCCTGCGCCGCGTGCAGGGGTCGGACGGTCGCAGCCGCGCCTTCATCAACGACGCACCGGTATCGGTTTCGCTGATGCAGCAGATCGGCCGTACTCTGGTCGAGATCCACGGCCAGCACGACGACCGGGCGCTGATCGACACGCATGGCCATCGCGGCCTGCTCGATGCCTATGGCGGCCTGGAGGCGGAGGCCGGAGATGTAGCCGGGGTGTGGGAGCGCTGGCAGAAGGCGCGACGCGATCTCGAAAAGCTGCGCGAGGAACTGGAGAGGGGCGCGCGCGAGGCCGATTACCTGCGCGCCTCTGTGGAGGAACTGACGCGGCTGGCGCCGGAGCCGGGCGAGGAAGACGTGCTCGCGGAAAAGCGCACCCGGATGATGAAGGTCGAAAAGATCGCGACCGACCTCAACGATGCGGTCGAGGTGCTGGGTGGCGGTGCATCGCCGGTTCCCACGCTGTCCAATCTGCTTCGGCGTCTCGAACGCAAGGGCGCGGAGGTGCCTGGCCTGCTGGACGAGGCGATCCGGCATCTCGATGCGGGCCTGAGCGGCCTTCTCGATGCGCAGGCCGAACTGGAGCGTGCGGTGCACGAGACCGAGTTCGACCCGGGCGAACTGGAGCGCGCCGAGGAAAGGCTGTTCGCGTTGCGCGCGGCATCGCGCAAGTTCTCCGTTCCGGTCTCCGACCTGCCGGACCTGACCGTGCGCATGGCGGACGAATTGTCGCTTTACGATTCGGGTGGCGACCGCCTGCGCGAACTGGAGAAGCGTACGAATATTCTGGCGGAAGAATACGGCCAACTCGCCGGCGCATTGTCGCGCAAGCGCGGCCTGGCCGCAGAAGCCCTGGAGAGCGTGGTCGGCGAGGAATTGCCTTCGCTCAAGCTCGAACGGGCGAAATTCATCGTCAAGCTGGACAGCGATGCGGCGCAGGCGGGTCCTTCGGGCATCGACCGCGTCGAGTTCTGGGTGCAGACCAATCCGGGCACGCGCGCCGGCCCGCTGATGAAGGTTGCCTCGGGCGGCGAACTCTCGCGTTTTCTGCTGGCGCTCAAGGTGTCGCTTGCGGACAAGGGGTCGGCGCCGACGCTGGTCTTCGACGAAATCGATTCAGGGGTCGGCGGCGCGGTATCCGATGCGATCGGCCAGCGCCTGAAGCGGCTGGCGGGGCGGGTGCAGGTGCTTTCGGTAACCCATGCGCCACAGGTCGCGGCGCGCGCCGACGAGCATTATCTGATCTCCAAGACCGCGATTGACGCCGATGCCGGGGAGGGGCGCGTCGCGACGGCCGTCGAGGCGCTTGCCGGAGAGCACCGCCGCGAGGAGATCGCGCGCATGCTGGCCGGGGCCTCGATTACCGAGGAAGCACGGGCGGCGGCCGAGAAACTGATCGTCGGCGCGACAGGCTGAACCTCCAACCCGTTGTAATTCATGATTTTCCTTGATCGGTCAGTATCGGGTTACTGACTGTCAACCGATCGTTGCCTTGTGTGAGGCATCGGCGCGCACCGATATTGCGGGGACACCGAACGTCGTCATCCCAAGACACGCAAACAAGCGCTCAGTTCACACAAGGAGTTTCCCGCATGTCCCAGTCTTCCAAGCCCAAGGTCGGCATCATCATCGGTTCGACGCGGCCCGGCCGCTTCGCCGACAAGCCGGCGCAGTGGATCGCAGAGCGCGCCAGGGCAGCCGACGCGTTCGATGTCGAAGTGCTCGACCTGCGCGATTTCGATCTGCCGCTGTTCGAGGAAAAGATGTCGCCGGCATGGGGACCCTCGCAGAGCGAGGCGGCACGGGCATGGCAGGCCAAGATCGACAGTCTCGACGGATTCATCGTGCTCGCGGCGGAATACAATCGTGGTCCGACCGGAGCGCTGAAGAACGCGCTCGACTACGCCTACAACGAATGGAACCGCAAGCCGGTTGCCTTCGTCGGTTACGGCGGTGTGGGAGGCGCGCGCGCCGTCGAGCAATTGCGCCTGATTTCAATCGAGTTGCAGATGGCGCCGATCCGTACCGCCGTCCACATCCTGCTGCCGGACTTCATGGCAGTCATGCAGGGTGAAAAGCAGCTTGCCGAGATCGAGCATCTCAACAAGGGCGCCGACGACATGCTTGCGCAGTTCAACTGGTGGCTGCAGACGCTGACGGCGGCCCGCCGCGGCGAAACGCAGGAAGCTGAAGCCGCCTGACAGAGCGGCATCCATTTTCGCCATTTCCGGACGGGGCGCCCACCAGCGCCCCGTTTGTCGTTTGGGCCTGCTTTTTTCAGTTCATGATGGCCGCCGGACGTGCCAATCTCGCCGCGAAGAATCCGCGCCGGTGATTGGAGAGCCATGGCGAACGCATTGCGACTTGCCGCTGTTGGCGGACTGGCCGCCTTCCTTGCGGCTCAGGCGGTCCCGGCCGCCAATGCCCGGATCGTGGTCCAGGAAAAGATCAGCTATTACCCGATCTCTGGCAGGACGGGCGTTGAACTCGGCAAGGCGATGATCGCCGGCGGCCCGCGGGCCATCCACATGCGCCACGCCATCGCGGCGACGGCAACACGCTTCGATTTCCTCGACCCCAAATTCGTCACCGAGAAGGGGCGCTGCGTCGTCAAGGACCTGACGGTCAAGCTGACCATCACCTATCACTATCCCAAATGGGGCAACGAGGGCAGCGGCAGCGCACCTCTCCGCCGCGCCTGGCGCGCCTTCTATGCCGAACTGAAGCGCCATGAGCAGACGCATGGCCGCATTGCCAGAAAGTACGCTTCCCGTGTCGAAAGGGAGATGAAGCGCATGTCCGGGACTGTCGCTTTCGGCTGCAACGACTTTGGCAACTGGACGCAAATCCGCATGAAGGCGCTCTCGGCCCGGCTCAAGGAGGAGCAGGCGGCCTTCGACCGCCTTGAAGACAGGAAGGCCAGCAAGATCAGCCGGCTGCAGACGTCGCTGCTGCAGTCGAGATAGGCAGGTGTGGAAAGACGCCGGCGCAATTTCAATTGCGTGCAAACCGCACTAGATTTCGGCCAACGCGTTCCAGCATTCCGGCCGAAGCATGACTGACAAGACCCATCCGAGGACCAAGCCTGTCGACAAGCTCTCGCCACAAGAGGCGGGTGACGAACTTGTCGCGCTGGCGGCGGAGATCGCCCGTCACGACGCGCTTTATTACGGCAATGACGCGCCGGAAATCACAGACGCCGAATACGATGCGCTGAGAAGGCGCAACCTGTCCATCGAGCAGCATTTTCCCGATCTCGTGCGGGAGGATTCGCCGTCGAAGCGGGTCGGCTACGTGCCGGCGTCGAAATTCGCCAAGATACGCCATCGTATCCCGATGCTGTCGCTCGACAACGCGTTCTCCGACGAGGATGTGGTCGACTTCGTTGCGCGCGTGCGCCGCTTCCTGCGGCTCGACCCCGTGGCGGAACTCGCAATCACGGCCGAACCGAAGATCGACGGGCTGTCGCTGTCGCTGCGATACGAGAGCGGCGAACTGGTCCACGCTGTGACGCGCGGCGACGGCACGACGGGCGAGAACGTCACGGCGAACGCGAAAACCATCGGCGACATACCGGTGAAGCTCAAAGGTAGCCCGCCCGAGGTCTTCGAGGTGCGCGGCGAGGTCTATATGACCAAGGAGGACTTCGCCGAGCTGAATGAACGCCAGGAAGCCGCCGGCAAGCAGACCTACGTCAATCCGCGCAACACGGCGGCGGGCTCGCTGCGCCAACTCGATGCATCGGTTACGGCGGAGCGCCCGCTGAAGTTCTTCGCCTATGCCTGGGGCGAGGTATCAGCCCTGCCGTCTGACACGCAGATGGGCATGGTCGCGGCGTTGAAGGCCTACGGTTTCCAGACCAACCCGCTGATGGGCGTGTTCGATAGCGTGGAAACGCTGCTGGAGCATTATCACCACATCGAGACCGAGCGCGGCGCGCTTGCCTATGACATCGACGGTGTCGTCTACAAGGTCGATGACCTCTCCTATCAGGAGCGGCTCGGATACGTCTCGCGCAGCCCGCGCTGGGCGATCGCGCACAAGTTCCCCGCCGAGAAGGCGATGACGACGCTGAATGCCATCGACATTCAGGTCGGACGCACAGGGGCAATCACGCCGGTTGCGCGGCTTGAACCGGTCACCGTCGGCGGCGTCGTGGTGGAAAACGCGACCCTGCACAATGCCGAGGAGATCGAGCGGCTCGGCGTGCGGATCGGCGATACCGTGACCGTGCAGCGCGCCGGCGATGTCATTCCGCAGATCCTCGGCTTCGTGCCGGAGAAGCGCCCGGACGATGCGCAGCCGTATGAATTTCCGGCGACCTGTCCTTGTCCGTTGCAGACGCCCATTGTGCGTGAGGCCAATGTCAGCGGGGCGGAAAGCGTTGTGCGCCGGTGCTCGGGCGAGTTCGCCTGTCCCTATCAGCGCAAGGAGCACCTGAAGCATTTCGTCTCGCGCCGCGCCTTCGACATCGAGGGCCTGGGCGAAAAGCAGGTCGAGTTCTTCTTCGATGACGAGATGCTGCCGATCAGGACTCCGGCGGACATCTTCACGCTGGCCAAACGCGACGCGGCGAACCCGCTGCAGAAGCTGAAGAACCGCGAGGGCTATGGCGAGGTCTCGGCGAACAAGCTGTTCGAGGCCATTGAGGAGCGGCGCACGATTCCGCTCGAACGGATGATCTATGCGCTCGGTATCCGCCATGTCGGCGAGGCGACCGCCAAGACGCTGGCGCGCGCCTACGGCACCTGGGACGCCTTCGAGCAGGCGGCGTTGAAGGTGGCGGATGGCGATGAGGACACGCGCGAGGAAATGGATGCGCTTGAGGATATCGGCGGGGCGGTCATCGATTCCGTCGCCGCCTATTTCTCCGAACCGCACAACCGCGATCTCGTCGAGACGCTGGCTGCCGAACTGACCATCGAAGAGGCGGAACGCCCGGCCGCCGATACCGCCTTCTCCGGCAAGACCATTGTCTTCACAGGGTCGCTTGAACGTATGTCCCGCGACGAGGCCAAGGAGATGGCCGAACGGCTCGGCGCCAAGGCGTCGGGCTCGGTGTCGAAGAAGACCGATCTCGTCGTCGCCGGTCCCGGCGCGGGCTCGAAGCTGAAGAAGGCGACCGAACTCGGTATCGAGGTCATCGACGAGGACGAGTGGTTCAGGCGCACGGGGCAGTGAGCCGCGATATTTCAGGCCGTGGTTCCGAAGGAGATCTCGAACATGAAGACGATCAACCTTACAGAAAAGCTCGGGCAATTTGCCACGCACTGGGATCCGCATGTCGTCGCGGACTACAACGACAACGACGTCATGGTGGTCAAATTCAAGGGCGAATTCCCGTTCCACAAGCACGACGCCACCGACGACTTCTTCCTGGTTCTGGAAGGCGAAATGGAGATGGATATTGAGGGCGAGCCCTCGCGTACGGTGAAAGCCGGCGAGATGTTCATCGTCCCGAAGGGCGTCGTGCACAGGCCGCGCGCAGCAAATGAGGTGAAGGTTCTGCTGATCGAGCCCAAGGGCGAGCCGAACTCCGGCGACGCGGACCGCGAACCCGCACCGAAGCTGCGTATCTGATCAGTCGCCTTCGACGTAACACACGGCCTGGAGCTTGTTGCCGTCGGGATCGCGGACATAAGCCGCATAGTAGTTGTCGCCATAGTGCGGGCGCGGGCCCGGCTTGCCCTCGCAGCTTCCGCCCAGCCGCAGGGCAGCGTCGTGGAAGCGGTGAACGGCGTCTTTCGTCTCGGCAACGAACGCCACATGCGTGCCGTTGCCCCATGTGGCGGGGCGGCCGTCCTCGGGCGTGTAGAGATAGATCGTGGGCATTCCGCCTTTCTCGTAGGCGGGCGGCTTGCCCGGCGGCTTTGGCAAACGCGAAAAGCCGAGAGCCCCCAGAACCTCATCGTAAAAACCGCCCGCGCGGTCCGGATCGTTGGTTCCCAGAGTGATGTGGCTGATGACGGACATAAATTTCCCCTGATTCCGGAATGAGAATAAAACGGGAACATTTTACCGGCAAGACCCATCGACGGAATTGCCTGTGTCAATCTTCGTAAGGAGCAGCTTGCGGCTTCATAGCCGCGCCGTCGCCGCCTCCAGCCATTCACGATCGGCGCCGTCCAGTTCGCCCGCGAACATCCCGCATGTTTTCGCGTGATAAGCATCGAGCCAGGCGATTTCATCGGCCGTCAGCAAGTTCTTGTCGATCAGCCTGCGGTCGAAGGGCGTGAAGCTCAGGGTCTCGAAACCGTAAAGCGTGCGTTCGCCGCCGGCGACGGGATCGGCCTCGCGAACGAGGACAAGATTCTCAAGCCGGATACCGTATGCGCCTTCGCGGTAGTAGCCGGGTTCGTTCGACAGGATCATGCCGGGCTCCAGCGCAACGGTGCCCAGCTTGGAAATGCGCTGCGGGCCTTCGTGGACGGAGAGGTAGCTGCCGATGCCGTGACCTGTGCCGTGATCGAAGTCGAGGCCGGCCTGCCACAGGTGATAGCGCGCCAGCGTGTCGAGCTGCGCCCCCGAGGTGCCTTTCGGGAACTTTACCGTATCGATGGCGATGTGCCCTTTAAGCACCAGCGTGTAGTGGCGTCGCATCTCGTCCGAAGCTTCGCCGAGCACGATGGTGCGGGTGATGTCGGTGGTGCCGTCGCGGTACTGTGCGCCTGAGTCCACCAGATAGATATGGTCCGGCGCGAACTTGAGGTTCGACTGCGTTGTGACGCGGTAGTGGGGCAAGGCGGCGTGCTCGCCGAAGCCTGAAATCGTGTCGAAGGAAATGTCGCGCAGTCCGCCGGTCTCGATGCGCAGCTCTTCCAGCTTCTTTGCTGCCGATATTTCGTCATTGCCGCCGGACAGGGCTTCGCGGTCGAGCCAGGCGAGGAAACGGATCATGGCGACGCCATCGCGGCGGTGGGCGGCGCGCGCGCCCTGCTGCTCGGCCTCGTTCTTCACCGCCTTCAGGCGTTCGGTCGGGTCGGAACCCTCGATCAGCTTTCCGCCGCCGGCGGTAATCAGATGGGCGATGGCGCTGGCTGCCCGCGAGGGATTGAGCAGGACGGATTTTCCCGCCGCACCCAGCGCATGCAGCTTCGCCTGGAGCCGGTCAGGGGCGTGAATCTCCGTATGCGGCTCCAGATGCGCTGTGACCTCATTGGAGAGCTTGGCGGCATCGATGAAGAGATCGGCCTTGCCGCCGCGATACAGGATAGCGAAGGACAGCGCCACCGGCAGATGCGGCAGGTCGTGGCCACGTATGTTGAAGGTCCAGGCGATGGCTTCCGGTTCTGTCAGCACGCAGGCGTCGGCGCCCTGCTTTTTCAGCGCGGCGGAGATATCGGTCAGCTTGTCTTCCGGCCTACGCCCGGCGAGTTCGATCGGATGGATTTCGACCGGTTCGGCGGGTGGCGGTGGCTGGTCGTCCCAGATCGCATCGATCGGGTTGGTCTCGACCGGCTCCAGCTCCGCGCCGGCGCGTGCGCAGACCTTCTCCAGCCTGCGGCGCTCGGCAAGCGTGTGCAGCCACGGGTCGTATCCCAGAAGCTGGCCCTGGCCCAGATGTTCCTCCAGCCAGCCGGTAAGGCCCGGGTCGGAATAGCCCAAGTTTTCGAAAGCCGATCCGTCGACCTGCTCTTTTGCCTGTAGCGTGTAGCGTCCGTCGACGAAGACGGCGGCCTTGATCCCAAGCGTTGCGGCAAATCCCGCGGAGCCGGTGAAACCGGTCAGCCATGCAAGGCGGTCATCGCGGGCGGCGACATATTCGCCCTGATGCGAATCGGCGCGCGGCACGATGAAACCGTCCAGACCGCGCCGGGACAGCTCTTCGCGCAGCTGTTTCAGGCGTTTTGGCCCGTTCGCCGGGTCGGTCTTCACATCAAACGTCTGAAACATGCCGCAACACTCCGCGAAAGTCCTTAAATCCTGTTAGAGGCATTGATGCCTGTTTGTGCAAAAACCCGCAATCCACCCACTGGTATGCCACGGAATTGTGCATTGCGTCATGAATCTGTTCGCACATGCAAAAAGATCGTAGGAGTCATGCGTTTTCGAGGGTTCTCCATGCTGAATCGCAGGCATATCTTCATTTTCGTGATCGAATTGATCGATCAAAGCGATTGTGCAAAGCAGCAAACGCTGAGCTGAAACAGGAGAAATCCCATGGCTACGACTACTTTTGGCACCATTGCCGGCGCCACCGCTGAGGCCAAAGCCGATGCCGGGAAGCGTCCGTTTCTCGCGCGTTTCTTCGAGCGTCTCATCAGCGCCCGCGAAGCGGAAGCCCGCAAGCAGATCATGCGCTTCGACCCCTTCTATGCGCGCCTTATGAATGCTCCCGATCATGTCCGTGAGGCATGGATCAAGAGCGGCCGCTGGCACGAGCAGGGCTGACACCTTTATTCAACGCAATTCCGGACGAAAAACCGCTTACGTTTTTCCTGGAGCTGCTTGAGATGGCTTACCTCCCAAGCCTGAACCGACCATTCAGAAAAGCCCGGGCGCCCGTCCCGGGCTTTTTTGATTTGAACCTTCCGCTCAGGCCTTTTCCATGACGAGTGTCAGCCAGCCGTCGATGGCATGTCGGCGCACCAGCACAAAGCCGCGGTTGCGGTAGGCGGCGATGACCTGCCGCCCCTGCCAGGTCAGCAGGCCTGACAGGATCAGGGCCGCGCCCGGCACCGCGAGGCGCGATATGCCGGTCGCCATTGCCACGAGCGGGTTGGCGAGGATGTTGGCGACGATCAGATCGTAAGGGCCTGCGTCCGTCACCGAGGCCGTGCGCACGCCGTCGGCGAGGACAACGCGCACTTCGGCTTGCGCGGCGTTGGCGCGCACGTTTTCCTGTGACACTTCGACCGCGTCCTTGTCGATGTCGGTGGCCAGAACCGGAATATGCGTTGCGCGGGCGAGCGCTATTGCCAGAACGCCGGTACCGGTTCCGATGTCGAGCGCATTGTGTGGCTTGAAGCGTTTCAGCACATCGTTGATGGCGACAAGGCAGCCCTTGGTGGTGCCGTGATGGCCGGTGCCGAAGGCAAGGCCTGCTTCAATCTCGATGCCGATCTGATTGGATCTCACGCGGTCGCGGTCATGATGGCCATGAACGATGAAGCGGCCTGCCGTCACCGGCGGCAGGGATTCAAGGCTGGAGCGCACCCAGTCCTGATCGGCGATCTGTTCGATGGAGACGCTGTCCGCCGGAATGTCGCGGCCCAGCGCCCGCGACACGATGCGTGCGATGTCGGCCTTATCGGGCGCTTCGGTGTAATAGGCTTCCAGCCGCCATTTGTTCTCGATCTCAAGCGCCGCGGCGGCGCTTGTCTCGGGCCAGATCGCGCCGAGAATGGCGTCGGTTACTGTATCGGCCTCGCTCTCGGCGATGGGCACGCGGGCAACGTACATGCGAGGTTCTTTCAGTGCTTCTCGAGGAAGGAATCGATAACGCGCTTGGGACCGGACATTTCGAAATCGACGGTCAGCTTGTTGCCGTCGATCGAGGTCACCTTGCCGTATCCGAACTTCTGGTGGAAGACGCGTTCGCCCTTTGCAAAGGCTGAAGCCGTGCCGGATGAACGTGCGATGACCTCGCCTTCGATCAGGCGCGGGGAGGATGTGCGCTGCTGGCCCGATGCCTTGCGGTTCTGGGCGCGCTGCCAGCCGGGCGTGTCGTAGGGGCTTGAGAAGGTCTCGCGCTTGTCGAAGCGGCTGGCGCCATAGCCCCAGTTGCCGGAAACCGAGCCGGTCTCGATTACATCGACCGAAGACGCCGGCAGTTCGTCGAGGAAGCGCGAGGGGATGGAGGACTGCCAGAGCCCGTGGATGCGGCGGTTGGAGGCGAAGTAGATGCGTGCGCGCTGCTTGGCCCGCGTAATGCCGACATAGGCGAGACGGCGTTCTTCCTCCAGCCCCGCCTTGCCGCTTTCGTCGAGCGCGCGCTGATGCGGGAACAATCCTTCCTCCCAGCCGGGCAGGAACACGGTGTCGAACTCCAGCCCCTTGGCGGAGTGAAGCGTCATCAGCGACACTTTTTCTTCCTGCTCGCCGGTCTCGGTATCCATAACCAGCGAGACATGCTCAAGGAAGCCGGTCATGGACTCATACGGCTCCATGGAGCGGACGAGTTCCTTCAGGTTTTCAAGCCGGCCCGGCGCATCGGGCGATTTGTCGTCGAGCCACATCTGCGTATAGCCGGATTCATCCAAGATGATCGGCGCAAGCTCGGTGTGCGCGGTGGTGTCGAGTTCGCTGCGCCAGCGCTCGAACATGTCCAGCACCTCACGCAACGCGCCGCGCGGCTTCGGCTTGATTTCCTCGGTTTCGATCAGCACGGCGGCGGCCTGCGTCAGCGGCACCGAATGCGCGCGCGCATAGGCGTGCAGGATTTTCAGCGTCGCATCGCCAAGGCCTCGGCGCGGTGTGTTGACGATGCGTTCGAAGGCAAGATCGTCCGCCGGCTGCACGACGACGCGGAAGTAGGCCAGCGCATCGCGAATTTCGGCGCGCTCGTAAAACCGAGGACCGCCAATGACGCGGTAGGGCAGGCCCAGCGTGACGAAACGATCTTCGAACTCGCGCATCTGGAAGGAGGCGCGCACGAGGATGGCGATCTCGTCGAGGCTCTCGCCATTCCTTTGCAGCCGCTCGATCTCGTCGCCGATCAGCCGGGCCTCTTCTTCCGAGTCCCATGCACAGGCGACGTTGACCTTCTCGCCGTCCTCGTCCTCGGTGTGCAGGGTCTTGCCGAGGCGGCCCTCGTTATGGGCGATCAGGTGCGAGGCGGCGGCGAGGATATGCGCCTTGGAGCGGTAATTGCGTTCAAGCCGGATGACCTTCGCGCCGGGAAAGTCCTTCTCGAAGCGCAGGATGTTGTCGACGTCGGCGC
>JAGRLL010000080.1 GCA_020441855.1 Nitratireductor sp. | reverse complement strand
TCATGCGGTTGAGCCAGCCCATGCGCGCGACGCAGTTGAAGATCCAGGCAAGCTCGGCGTGCTCGTTGACCTGGCTCTGGTTGAAGACGATGTGCTTTTGCGGATCGATGCCCGATGCGATGAAGGCGGCCGTGACCTCGCGCGTGTTGTTGGCGAGTTCGGCCGGGCCGCCCCACACCGTAAACGGCTGGGTAACGGCGTGCAGGTCGACGACGCAATAGATGCATTCGTGGCTTTCCTGCAGCGCCACGAACTTGCGTATGGCGCCCAGATAATTGCCGAGATGCAGATTGCCCGTGGGCTGAACGCCCGAAAAGACGCGGTTGGTCGGCTGGCTCATGGCGAAGATGCCTGTATTTGCGAAACGAAGGGAAAATTCGCGCGGGTTATGGCCGAGGCAGACGGCAAGCGCAAGCGGCAGGGGCGCAAGAATTCCCCAGGCGCCTCATCGGGGCCCGCTTGTCTTCGCCTTGCGCGACACGAGCGCCAGCAGGCGATCCCGCTCCACCGCGCCCGTTGCGATCACGATGGCGAAATAGACCAGCGCGGCGGCGGCAATGACCGCCAGCACGGTTCCCGCGCGGACGAGGAAGGCGGCGTCCAGCATCGCCTCGCCCATGTAGCGATTGGCGGCGACGAGCAGTGCCGCCATCGCCAGATTGGCGAGCGCGATCATGGCGAGCCGGCGCAGGGTAACCGCCGAGGGCCGGAAGAGTTCGCGCCGCCACAGCGTGACGGCGAGCAGGACGGCATTGACCCAGCCGGCGAGCGAGGTCGCGATCGCGATGCCGGCGACGCCAACCAGCGGAAAGAGAACCAGGCTGCCCACGATATTGGTCACGGCATTGGCGGCCGCGAACCACATCGGGGTGCGCATGTCCTCGCGCGCATAAAAACCGGGACGGAAGATCGAGATCAGCGTGAAGGCCGGCAGGCCGATGGCAAAGGCGCGCAGCACCTCGGCGGTCACGAGCGTCGTTTCGCGGGTGAATGCGCCACGTTCGAAAACGAGCGCGACGAGCGCCTCCGGCAGCAGGGCGAAACCGATCGCGGCAGGCAAGGTCAGGCCGAGGCCGAATTCGAGGCTTCGGTTCTGCAAATGCGCCGCATCCTCGAAATCTCCCGCCTTGAGCGAGCGCGACAGTTCTGGAAGGAGCACGACGCCGATGGCGATGCCGATGACGCCCAGCGGCAACTGGTTGATGCGGTCTGCATAATTGATGATCGAGATCGCGCCGGCCTGGGCCGAGGCGATGTTCTGGCCGACCAGCAGATTGATCTGCGTGATGCCGCCGGTGATCGCCGCAGGTAGCGCGAGCCACAAAAGCCGGCGCACGGACGGTGTGAAGGAAGGCAGCCTGAGCGACAGGCCGAACCCCTCCCGGTGCATACCGTATAGCAGCAGAGCGAACTGGAGCAGGCCGGAAAACACGACCGACCATGACAGGTAGAGCCCGACATCGGCGGGCGGCAATTGCGCGAACAGGCCCAGCGCGAGCGCGGAGATCAGTACGAGGTTGAGCAGGACGGGCGCGAGCGCTGCCAGGAAATAGCGCCGGAAGGAATTGAGGACGCCGGAGAGCATCGCCACCAGCGACATCGCTGCGAGGTAGGGGAACATGATGCGGCCATACAGGACGGTCGCCTGAAACTTTTCGGAACCGGCTTCGAAACTCGATGCGATGATCGTATCGACCAGGAACGGCATGAAGATCATGGCCAGCGCGGTCAGCGCGGTCAGGATGAACAGCAGGACACTCAGCACCTGTTCGGCGAAGCGCCGCGCCGCATCCCGTCCGCCGCCTTCCAGTTCCTTGGCGAAAAGCGGCACGAATGCCGAGTTGAAAGCGCCCTCGGCGAACAGCCTTCGAAACAGGTTGGGAAAACGGAAAGCGGCGTAGAAAGCGTCGGCGACCGGCCCGTTGCCGAGCATCGCCGCAATCATCGATTCGCGAACAAAGCCGAGCACCCGGCTTGCCAGGGTCGCTGATCCGACGGTCGAGAATTTGCCGACCAGGCTCATGGGCGTCTCAGGCGGATTTGCGCGGCCGCGTTTCCGCGGCTGCTTTTTTGGACGAACCCTTGCCCGTTTCCGACTTCTTGGGTGCGACCTGCTTGGGTGGGGCCTGTTTGGCGGGAATCTGTTTGGCCTGCGCAGGCCTGGCCGGCGCGAGGACGCCCATTACCTCGTCGACAATGCGTTGCTGACGGTTTGCGCCGGTTATCTTGTGGCCGACGAGGTCGGTGACATAGAAGACGTCGATCACCTTTTCGCCAAAAGTGGCGATATGGGCGGAATCGATGTTGAGGTTCAGGTCCGCGAGCAGCCGGGTGACATCCGAAAGCAGGCCGGGACGGTCCAGACAGGTGATCTCCACAATGGTCGAGCCGTCGGAAAGGTCGTTGTCGATGACGACGGACGGCTTGACCGAAAAAGCGCCGGTGGCGCGGCGCGGCTTGGTGTGGCTCGCGATGATTTCCGGCAGGCGGGCCTGGCCCGCGAGCACCTGCTCGATCATCTTGCCGATCTTGGCGGCGCGGCGCACCTCGTCTTCCTCGATATCGAACTCGCGGTTGATGAAGATCGTATCGAGGGCGCGGCCGTCCGAGGTCGTGTGAATCTTCGCGTCGGCGATGTTGGCGCCAGCCGCCGCGCAGGCGCCCGCGATGATCGACAACAGGCGCGGATGGTCCGGAGCGAGCACGGTGATCTCGGTAATCGCCTCGAAGCGGCGGCAGCGTATGTCGGTCGCCAATTGCTTGCCGGCAGCATCCGAGGCGCGCAGGAATTCCATGTGCGCGCGCTGGGTCTCCAGATCGGTGGACAGGAAGTAGGCCGAATAGGGCAGGCCGACATAATGCGCGCGGTCCTTTTCGCTCCACCCGGTGAGCGCCTCGGAGAGCGTTGCGCGGGCGGCGCGCACGCGCGGGCGGCGTTCCGCCTGCGAGAAACCGCCGGTCAGCGCCGGCTCGGTTTCGTAGTACAAGGTGCGCAGCAATTGCCCCTTCCAGCCGTTCCACACCCCCGGTCCGACCGCGCGGATATCGCAAACGGTGAGCACCAGCAGGAAGCGCATGCGCTCCAGGGTCTGCACGGTGGCGGCGAAATCCTTGATCGTTCTGGGGTCGGACAGGTCGCGCGACTGGGCCACCATGGACATGACGAGATGATCGCGCACCAGCCATGCAACGAATTCGGTCTGGCTCTCGCTCATGCCGAAGCGCGGGCAGATCTGACGGGCGATCCGCTCGCCGGCGACCGAATGGTCCTCCTCGCGCCCCTTGGCGATGTCGTGCAGCAGCAACGCCACGTAGAGCACCTGCCGATCCTTGATGAAAGGCAGGATCTCGGCCGAAAGCGGGTGATCCTCGACCAGGGTGCCGTTCTCGATGCCGGCCAGGATGCCGATGGTGCGCAGAAGGTGCTCGTCCACCGTGTAGTGGTGGTACATGTTGAACTGCATCATCGCCACGACCTTGCCGAAGGGCGGGATGAAACGGCCGAGGAGGCCCGATTCGTTCATCTTGCGCAGCAATTGTTCCGGCCGCTTGCGCGAGGTGAGGATGTCGAGGAACAGCCGGTTGGCCTCCTCATTGGCGCGCAAGTCCTTGTCGACGAGCTTCAGCGATTTCGAGACGAGATGAAGCGCGTCGGGGTGGAAATCGAGGTCGTTGTCGTCGGCGAGCTTGAACATGCGGATCATGTTGACGGGATCGCGCCTGAACACCTCGTCGTTGGCAATGTTGATGCGGCCGCGCTCCTCGATGAAATCGAGCGTGCCGGCAACCTTTTTCCTGCGATGGCGGATCGAGCGTATGAGGCCGCCGACAACGCCGGTCACGGCCTTGGCTTCCTGCTCCTCGAGTTCGGCGCAGACGATCATGGTCAGGTCGCCGACCTCCTTGGCCATCAGGAAGTAATGCTTCATGAAGCGCTCGACATCGAGCAGGCCGGCATGGCTGATGTAGCGCAGCCTTGCCGCGATCTCGCGCTGGATGTCGAAGGACAGGCGCTCCTCGGCCTTGCCGGTGTAGAAATGCATGTGGCAGCGCACCGTCCACAAAAAATCCTCGGCGCGGCGGAAACGGCGGTATTCGGCGCGTGTGAACAGGCCGGCCTCGACCAGTTGCGAGGCCTGATCGACCTGGTAGACATATTTGCCGATCCAGAACAGCGTGTGCAGGTCGCGCAGGCCGCCCTTGCCGTCCTTGACGTTGGGCTCGACCAGATAGCGCGATTCGCCGGCGCGGCGGTGGCGACGGTTGCGCTCTGAAAGTTTTGCCGCGATGAACTCGGTGCTGGTTCCCGCGACAACCTCCTCGCTGAAGCGCCGCACCAATTCGTCATGGAGTTCTTCCGCCCCCCAGATGAAGCGCGCCTCCAGGATCGAGGTGCGGATCGTCATGTCGGCCTTGGCCTGTCGGATCGATTCGTCGACATTGCGGGTCGCGTGGCCGACCTTGAAGCCCATGTCCCAGAGCATGTAGAGGATGTACTCGACCACGGCCTCGCCCCAGGCGGTCTGCTTGTAGGGAAGCACGAAGAGCAGGTCGATGTCTGAGCCGGGCGCCAGCGTGCCGCGGCCGTAACCGCCCACTGCAACGATGGCCATGCGCTCGCCCATGGTCGGGTTCTTCACCCGGTAGACGTGGGTAACGGCGAAATCGTAGATGATCCGGATGATCTCATCCTGAAGGTCGGAAATGCGCCGGGCGCAACGCGTACCGTTGCTGTCGGCTTCCAGCAGCCGGCGCGCCTCCGCCCTGCCCGCCTCCGAGGCGGCCTTGAGTATCTTGAGGACCTCGGCGCGAATTCCGGACGACGAACCGTCATGGCTGGCGGAGGTCAATTCCGTCAGCTGGCCGCGAATCGCCGAAGCATCGATCAACGTTGCGCCAAGGCTGGTGTCATGCGCCGTCATGCATCCATCCGATCGGCCAGGGCACCCGAAGCCCTTGGTTGCGCCGGTCTACTCTTGCCGGGCCAGGTATTGCAAGGCTCCAAATCTGCGTGACCGCACATGGCCGGTGCGCTCAGAATTCGTCGGCAGGCCGGCCCGGCCGGCCGCGATAGCCCGGCAAGGTCCAGCCAAAGGCAAGCGCGCCGCCGCGCACGACCAACGCACCGAGCGTCGCGGTCCCGGCGGCGATCGCGACGTCCACCCCGGCGCGCTCCAGCGCCACGAACAGCCCCGCGCCCGCCAGCGCCGCGGTAATGTATATTTCCCGGCGCAGAAGCACGGACGGCTCACCGCTGACGACGTCGCGCAACACGCCGCCGAACGTGGCGGTCAATATGCCTGTCACGACGGCGACCAGCGGTGCAGCGCCGGCTTCAATCCCCCTTTGGGCGCCCATCACGCAATAGGCGGACAGACCGATGGCGTCGAGCCACAGCAGCAGACGATAGCGGTACTCGACATAGGGGGCGGCAAGATAGACGGCCAGCGCGGTCGCCGCGCACACGCCGATATAGGTGCTGCTCTCCACCCAGAATACCGGATCGATGCCGAGCACGAGATCGCGGACGGTGCCGCCGCCGATGCCGGTCAGGCCGGCAAGGAACATGAAGCCGATGATGTCGAGCTGCTTGCGCGAGGCAGCAAGCGCTCCCGTGGCCGCGAACACAGCGACGCCGGCTAGATCGAGAAACTGCAAGAATGTCATGGCCAAACCCGGCTTCGCGCGGAAACCCTGTCTAGCACCATTATCACGACGCCGACAAAGCTTGCAGCACCCGGCGCGGCGCGCGCCTACTCGCCGGCTTCGTCGGTTTCAGGACCGGCAACGGTCGCGTCCTGCCTGGGAGGCGCCTTCGGGCCGCCCTTGGAGACGCCGACAAGCGCGGGACGCAGCACACGTTCGCCAATCACATAGCCATCCTGGACGACCTGCGAGACGGTGTTGGCCGGCACGTCGGGGTCCTGGACCTCGAACATTGCCTGATGGAAATTCGGATCGAAGCGCTCGCCGGCCGGCGAAATGCGTTTCACCCCGTGCTTTTCCAGCCCCTGCAGCATGGCCCGCTCGGTCAGCTCGACGCCTTCGACCAGCGCGTTGAAGCCGGGATCGGCCGCCTCGCGCGTTTCAGCCGGCACGGCTTCGAGCGCCCGACGCAGATTGTCGGAGACGGCAAGCATCTCGCGGGCGAAGCTTGCGACGGAATAATCCTTCGCATCGGCCACGTCTTTGGCGGTACGCTTGCGCAAATTCTCCATCTCGGCGGCAAGCCGCATCAGACGGTCCTGTGCCTCGGCCTTTTCCGCTTCCACGCGCTCCAGTTCGGCACGCAGGAATTCGAGCGGATCGGCAAAGCCGGATTTCTGTCCGGCTTCGTCCTCTGCCTCGTTGGCGACCTCGGGGGTCTCCTGTGCTTCCTGTTCCTTCGACGCCTTGTGCGGCTTGGCCGCATGCTTGGCGTCTTGATGTCCGGTTTTGTCCGCCATCATCATTCCCATGGGTTCAGCTATCTGTGAGTTGGCACGGATATCAGCGTTCGGGGGGCAAAAATCAACCCCCGCGCGACCTGTTGGCCAAGAGCTTGTGGCGTCTCAGCGCAACAGGCGGGACACGACCTGCGCCGTGAAGTCGACCATCGGCACGATGCGCGCATAATTGAGCCTGGTCGGCCCGATGATGCCGAGCGCGCCGATCACGCGCTGGTTGCGGTCTCGATAGGGCGCCACAACGACGGAGGAACCCGACAGCGAGAACAGCTTGTTCTCCGAGCCGATGAAGATGCGCACACCTTCGCCGTCCTCGGTCAGTTCCAGCAGGCGCAGAAAGTTCTCCTTGGCTTCGAGTTCGTCGAACAGGACGCGGATGCGCTCGATCGAATCGGCGGTGTGGATGTCGCCGAGCAGATTGGCGTGGCCGGTCACGATCAGGCTCGCCGGCTCGCTCTCGGCGGACCCGGCCCAGACCGCGACCCCGGCTTCGACGAGCTGATCGGCGAGCACGTCGATTTCGCTGCGCGCGGCCTCTTTCAACGCGGAAAGCCGGAGCTTGGCCTCGCCGATGGTCCGCCCGGCGATGTTGGCGTTGATGAAGTTCGAAGCCTCCACGAGGGTCGAGGCGGTGACGCCGGCGGGCAGCGCGATGATGCGGTTCTCGACCATGCCGTTCTCGCCGACGATAACGACAAGCGCGCGGGTCGGCTCGAGGCGGATGAACTCGATGTGCTTCAAGCGCAGGTCCGACTTGGTGGCGACCACCAACGCGGCCGAATGCGACAGGCCGGAAAGCAATTGGCCTGCTTCGGCCAGCACCGAATCGAGCGTGCGGCCCTGGGACGCCGATTGCACCTTGGCCTCGATGGCGCGGCGTTCGTCGCTGGTCAGGTCGCCGATCTCCAGGAAGGAATCGACGAAGAAGCGCAGGCCGATCTCCGTCGGCAGGCGTCCGGCGCTGGTATGCGGCGCGTAGATGAGGCCAAGCAGTTCGAGGTCCTGCATGACATTGCGGATCGTCGCCGACGACAGGCCGATCGGCAGGGTGCGCGACAGGGTGCGCGAACCCATCGGCTCACCGGTCTCCAGATAGGATTCAACAATCGACCGGAAAATGTCGCGCGATCGCTGATCGAGTTGCTCGATGGCGTTTCTCGCCATATTTGTCCTTGCCGTCGGTGCACTCATCTCACACCACAAGCCTCATTCGGACCATCCGCCCCCGCGCCAGCGAAAGCCACGGATGCCACATTGCTACGGGCAAGGAATATAGAACGCCTGCCGCGGCATGCAACGCAATGCGGGCCAACGAACAGCACCGTTTGTGGGAATTTGGCTTTGCCACGCCATGGCCGAGCCGCTACAAGCGCGAAAAATCGCGACGGTCAGGAGAATCGCATGCGTCCATCGAAACGAGAACCCGACGAAATGCGCGCCGTGACGCTGGAACGCGGCTATTCGCGCCATGCCGAGGGTTCGTGTCTGGTCCGGTTCGGCAATACGCATGTGCTGTGCACCGCCTCGCTCGAAGAGAAGGTGCCGCCGTGGCTGAGAGGCGGCGGCAAGGGCTGGGTCACGGCCGAATACGGCATGCTGCCGCGCGCCACCAACGAGCGTACGCGCCGCGAGGCCGCCGCCGGCAAGCAATCCGGCCGCACACTCGAAATCCAGCGCCTGATCGGACGCTCGCTTCGCGCGGTGATCGATCCCGTGGCGCTTGGCGAACGCCAGATCACCATCGACTGCGACGTCATCCAGGCCGACGGCGGCACGCGTACGGCGGCGATCACCGGCGGCTGGGTAGCGCTCAACGACTGCATCAACTGGATGCGGTCGCGCTCCATGGTCGGCGACAAGGTGATGAAGGACCATATCGCGGCGGTTTCCTGCGGCATCTACAAGGGAACGCCCGTGCTCGACCTCGACTACGCCGAGGATTCGACCGCCGAGACAGACGCCAATTTCGTCATGACCGGGTCGGGCGGCATCGTCGAAATCCAGGGCACCGCCGAAGGCGCACCCTTCTCCGAGGACGAGTTCAATGCACTCCTGGGCCTTGCCCGCAAGGGCATCGGCCGTCTGGTGGACCTGCAGAAGCTCTCCGGCTGAACCTTTATGTGAACGGGCCATGCTCGAACCGAAAAAACTGGTCATCGCCACGCATAACAGCGGCAAGCTCGCCGAGTTTCGCGATCTTCTCTCGCCCTATGGGCTGGAGGTGACGTCGGCCGGCGAACTGGGCCTCGACGAACCCGAAGAGACCGGCGCGACCTTCGAGGAAAATGCGCGCATCAAGGCCGTGGCCGCATGCGAGGCGACCGGCCTGCCCGCACTTTCGGACGATTCCGGGTTGTGCGTCGACGCGCTCGGCGGCCAGCCCGGCGTCTACACCGCCGACTGGGCCCAGAAGCCGGGAGGCGGGCGCGACTTCATGATGGCCATGCTGAAAGTCGAGGAGGCCCTGCAGGTCAAGGGTGCGAAGACGCCGGCCGAGCGAAGGGCGCATTTCGTCGCCGTGCTGTGCCTTGCGAGGCCAGACGGGCAGACGGAATATTTCCGCGGTGAGGTCGACGGAATATTGGTGTGGCCGCCGCGCGGCGAGCGGGGCTTCGGTTACGATCCGGTCTTCCTTCCCGACGGTTTCGACCGGACCTTCGGCGAGATGGAAGCAGGCGAAAAACATGGCTGGGAAGCCGGGCGTGGCGATCTCGGTCTTTCCCACCGCGCGCGGGCCTTCGCGGAGTTCGCAACGCAAAAGCTTGGGGCCAATACGGAGCGCGGGGCGTGAGCCCGGCAGATACAATGGGAACCGGCGACGCGTTCGGCGTGTATGTCCACTGGCCTTTCTGCGCGGCCAAGTGCCCCTATTGCGATTTCAACAGCCATGTCCGCCACCAGCCGGTTGACCAGAAGGTCTTCGTGCAAGCCTATGAGCGCGAACTCGCCCATATGCGCTCGCTGAGCGGCGAACGCACGGTCAACTCGATCTTCTTCGGTGGCGGCACGCCCTCGCTGATGGAGCCCGGAACGGTGACGCGCATTCTCGACGCCATC
This sequence comes from Nitratireductor sp., assembly GCA_020441855.1. Taxonomy (GTDB): domain Bacteria; phylum Pseudomonadota; class Alphaproteobacteria; order Rhizobiales; family Rhizobiaceae; genus BOKV01. The sequence goes on along the minus strand of JAGRLL010000080.1, from coordinate 12,063 downwards.
GCGTCGAACTGGACGATTGCCGGCGACGCCGAAATCACGCTGGAGGCCAACCCGACCAGTGTGGAAGCGGAACGTTTCCGGGGCTACCGCCAGGCGGGCGTCAATCGCGTCTCGCTCGGCGTGCAGAGTTTCAGCGACGAGCAATTGCGCTTCCTCGGCCGGCTGCACGACGTCGCGCAGGCGGAACGGGCCATCGCCCTTGCGCGCGAGATTTTCCCGCGCATGTCGTTCGACCTGATCTACGCCCGTCCGGGCCAGACCTGCGAGCAATGGGACAGCGAATTGCGCCGGGCGCTCGCGCTTTCCGCCGACCATTTGTCGCTCTACCAGCTCACCATCGAGCCCGGCACGCCCTTCTTCGACCTGCGCGCCCGCGGCAGGATCAAGGTGCCCGACCCCGACGCGGCGGCGGAATTGTACGAACTGACGATTGCCGTGACCGAGCAGGCCGGTCTGCCGGCCTACGAGATATCCAACCATGCCGCACCGGGCAGCGAATGCGCGCACAATCTGGTCTACTGGCGCTATCGCGACTATGCCGGAATCGGACCCGGCGCACATGGCCGGCTGACCATCGACGGCGACAAATGGGCGACGTCCACCGAGCGCAAGCCCGAGGAATGGTGGCAGCAATCCATGGTCACGGGCCATGGCATGAACGAGTTCACGCGCCTGCTGCCGATGGAAGCGGCCGACGAGATGCTGCTGATGGGGCTGAGATTGCGCGAGGGCATCGACACCGCCAGGTTCGCGGCGATTGCCGGCAACGAACTCGACGAAAAGCGGATCGCCTTTCTCGAAGGCGAGGGCTTCCTGGAGCGCATGGGCAAGGACCGGCTGCGCGCGACACCGGCGGGGTTCCTGGTGCTCGACGCGATTGTCGCCGATCTGGCGGCCTAGATCGTCTGGTCTTTTCCCCGAATCGGCGAAACGATCCAACCTTTTTGCTTTGCCGCAATTCCTGACGGAAAACCGGTTTCCGTTCGGCTGGCCTCGCCCCTGGGATTGCTCCAGGGCCGTTTTCAGAAACCGCTGCGCGAGAAGCTCTTGGGTGCCGGCGACAACAAATCGGGCCTACCCTCGAGCACGCGGTAGATGGCAAGGCCGCGCTCGGCGGTGCCGTCCGGGCGCAGGCGGAAGATGCCGTTGATGCCGGTGAAGCCGCGCGGGTTTTCCAGCATTGCCTGGGTGAAGCCGGAGAAATTGCCGGTCTGGCGGACCAGTTCGATGGTCAACGTCACCGCATCGTAGCCAAGGCCTGCCCACACACCCGGCTTGACGCCATTGGCGTTTTCGTAGCGGCTGGAGAAGCTTTCGAAATTGGCGAGGTCGCGGCCGGGATAGATCGCGTTCTCGAGCATCGGATCGTCGAGCTTGACGGTCTCCCACAGGCCGGAACCAAGGACCACCTTGCCGACGGTCTTGGCGGAGATGCGCCGGAAGTCCTGCATGATCACATTGGGGATCTGACCACCCTCGGGAATGTAGATCGTGTCGACGGATTCGAGCTGGGCGGCCGCCTTCTGCACGGCCTGTTCGATCGACTCGTTGGAGCGCTCGTATTTGATCACCTGCAGATTGGCTCCCGACGCACCGAGCACCTGACGCAGGATGCCCTCACGGATCGTGCCTTCCGAACTCGTCGGCAGGAACGCAAGGAACGAGCGCTTGCCCTGCGAAAGCGCGAAATTGAGAACGCGGCGCGTGTCGTCCTGTGGCGTGAAGGACAGCAGATAAACCCCGCGCCGGGCGACGGTGGTGTCGGTGGAAAACGCGATCATGGTGCGGCCGGCCGGCAGCGTGATGGCGGAAGCAGCGCTGACGCTTGCCGAAAAGACGGGACCAAGGATGGCGCTCGACCCTTCCAGAACCGCTTCGTTGGCGGCGGCCTGTGCGCCAGCCGCCTGGCCCACCGTGTCCTTGATGACGATCTGGATCGTGTCCTGACCGAAATCCTGCAGCGCGAGCAAGGCGCCGTTGCGCAGTTCCTGCGCCACGGCGGCACCGTTGCCGGGCGCGGTTTTCGGCAGGAGCAGCGAAATGCGCACCGCGCCGTTGCCGAAGACTTCGCCATTGGGATTGGGCGTGGGGGCGGTCGGGGCCGGCTGGCTGCCGAGGACGGTATTCCGGTCGACGCCAAGGTTGGAAGACTGGCAGGCGCTGAGCGCGACAAGCCCCACAAGCAAAACGGCGAACGGCCGCACCAGGCCCACGGACCAGATACGCCTCGCCATTGCCGGCCGCACCAATACACTCATCAACAAAGTCCCCAACCGGTATTCCGTTTCAATCCGCCGCCTTCAGTCAAGAACGCTCGGCACTCCCCGTTCCCCGCAACGGCATCGAGCAAGTCGAGCCCGATAGCAGCGCTTTCGCACGATTGTCAAAGTTACGGCTGCTTTTCCCCAGTCAAAACCGTAGAAGCAGTCCGTGTCGAAATCAGCAATAACGCCAAATAAGGCAAAACAATGCGGGTTGCGCCTTCCGGCCATCCCGTTCCACATTGGCGCCGGCTACGACAATCACCGAAATCAATCCTAACCGGACGGAGTGCATGGAAGGTTTCATCATCGGCCAGGCAACCTTCCCTGCCCGGGAAATCGAACCGGGCCTTTATCTTGTCGCGACACCGATCGGCAATCTTGGCGACATGACGGTGCGCGGGCTGGAGGTGCTGGCGAGCGCCGACACGATTGCCTGCGAGGATACGCGGGTGACGGGCAAGCTGCTGAAGCACTTCGCGATCGCAACCCGCATGACCGCCTATCACGAGCACAATGCCGACAAGGCCGGGCCGAAACTTCTGGAGATGCTGCGCGAGGGCGCGCGCGTGGCCCTGGTCTCCGACGCCGGCACGCCGCTCGTGTCCGATCCGGGCTACCGGCTGGTCGAGGCGGCAAGAGCCGAAGGCCTGCCCGTTTGGCCGGTGCCGGGAGCTTCGGCACCAATCGCCGCGCTGGCTGCAAGCGGCATGCCGAGCGACACCTTCCTGTTCGACGGCTTCCTGCCGACAAAGACGAATGCGCGGCGCAAACGGCTGGGCGAACTCAGGGACATCCCTGCCACGTTGATCTTTTTCGAGAGCCCGAACCGTCTCGCCGAATGCCTCGCCGACATTGCCGCGGAACTGGGAGAGACACGGCGGCTCGCGGTCTGCCGCGAACTGACCAAGCTGCACGAGGAAGTCCGCTCCGGCGGCGCCGGCGAACTGGCGCAAGCTTATGCCGGACAGAAGGTGAAGGGCGAGATCGTGCTCGTTCTCGCCCCGCCGGCAGATGACGAGACGAATGCAATCGACACCGACGCGCTGCTCGCCGAATTGCTGGAGACGGCCAGCGTCAGCCGGGCGGCGGCACAGGCGGCCGAACTGACCGGCCGCCCGCGACGCGAACTCTATCAGCGCGCGCTCGAACTCTCGGGCGGCAAGCGCAAGAAATGAAGGCACATCGGCCCGGCCTCGAAGCAAGACGCAAGGCGCTGAGGAAGGGCAGGACCGGAGAATGGTTCGCCGCGGCGATGCTGCGGGCAAAAGGCTACCGCATTGTCGCACGCAATTTCCGCACGAAGCTCGGCGAGATCGACATCGTGGCGCGCAGGGGCGACCTGATCGCCTTCGTCGAGGTCAAGGCGCGGGCCAGCACCGACGAGGCACTCGACGCGGTGAGCCGCAAGGCGCGACAGCGCATCGCCAACGCTGCCGAACAATGGATCGCACGCCAAAAGGATGCGTCCCGCCTGTCGTGGCGTTTCGACATCATCGCCGTCAGCCCGATGCGCTGGCCCGTCCATATCGAGGACGCGTTCTAGAAAAGCACGCACGGCGACAAGGCAGGACATTGCCAGAACCGGCACGCCGCCCTAAGAAGCAGCGATCATCGGGCACAAGCATTCAAGCTACGGCAATCAGGGAAAGCACGAGCATCATGGGTCTCAAGATCGGCGTCCAGATGGACCATGTTTCGACGATCAAGATCGCCGGCGACACGACATTCGCGCTCGGCCTGGAAGCACAGGCGCGCGGCCATGAACTCTTTCACTACACGCCCGACCGGCTGCGCATGCACGGCAATACGGTCAGCGCCGTCATGGAACCGATGGCGCTGAAGGAACTCCAGGACGAGCATTACGAACTGGGACAGGGCGAACTGACCGATCTGTCCTCGCTCGACGTGGTGTTGCTGCGCCAGGACCCGCCCTTCGACATGGCCTACATCACCACCACGCACATGCTGGAGCGCATCCACCCGAAAACACTGGTGGTGAACGATCCGGCCGCCGTACGCAATTCGCCGGAAAAGATCCTGGTGACCGAATTTCCGGAATTGATGCCCGAAACGCTGATCACCCGCGATTTCGACGCGATCCGTGCGTTTCGCCGCGAATTCGGCGACATCATCGTCAAACCGCTCTACGGCAATGGCGGCGCCGGCGTGTTCAAGATCGGCGAAGCCGACCAGAACCTCTCGGCATTGCTCGAAATGTTCGAGGGCATGTTCCGTGAACCGCTGATCGCGCAGCGTTATTTGCCGGCGGTGCGTACCGGCGACAAGCGCATCATCCTTGTCGACGGCGAGGTAGCCGGCGCGATCAACCGCGTGCCGGCGCATGACGATGCGCGCTCCAACATGCATGTCGGCGGGCGCGCCGAGCACACCGAACTGACGAAACGCGAAAACGAAATCTGCGAGGCGATCGGCCCGAAGCTCAAGGCGCTCGGTTTCATTCTCGTCGGCATCGACGTCATTGGCGATTACATCACCGAGATCAACGTCACCTCGCCCACCGGCATACGCGAGGTGAAGCGCTTTTCAGGCACCGATATCGCCGCCATGGTGTGGGACGCGATCGAGAAGCGGCGCTAGGCTGCACCGTCGCTTCAACCGCAACCGTCTGATATCGTTCTATCTTTTCAGTTACACAAGGACCGTTGCCGCTTGACGCGGACACGGCTTGATTTTCTGTTCCTTTTTTGTTCCTATTGCACGCATCGGTAGTAGCGAGGCGAGCAGGATTCCGGTGATTGCCGGAGAAGAGGGGCGGCATGGTAGCCAGGGTCAAGACCGTCGCATTCCGGGGCATCGAGGCCGTGCCGGTCGACGTGCAGGTGATGATCCAGCCCGGCCAGAGCGCGATGAACATCGTCGGCCTGCCCGACAAGGCGGTCGCCGAAAGCCGCGAACGGGTGCGCGCGGCGCTGCACGCCTCCGGCCTGTCGATCCCGCCGAGGCGCGTCACGGTCAACCTCGCGCCGGCGGATCTGCCCAAGGAAGGCAGCCATTACGACCTGCCGATCGCACTCGGCCTGATGGCCGCGCTCGGCGCCATTCCCGCCGACATGCTGGAGGAATTTGTCGTGATCGGCGAACTGGCGCTCGACGGCACGCTGGCCGCCATCGCCGGCGCGCTGCCGGCGGCGATCGGGGCCAATGCGCTCGGGCGCGGTCTGATCTGCCCCTCGCCATGTGGCGCGGAAGCGGCATGGGCAGGCGAGGACATGAAGATCGTCGCCCCCGTCAGCCTGATCGCGCTCGCCAATCATTTCCGCGGCACGCAGATCCTGTCCCGGCCAAAGGCGGCGATCCGCCAGACGACCGGAGACCTGCCCGATCTGGCCGAGATCAAGGGCCAGGAAACGGCCAGGCGCGCGCTCGAGATCGCGGCGGCCGGCGGCCACAACATGGCGATGGTCGGCCCGCCAGGCTCCGGCAAGTCGATGCTCGCTTCGCGTCTGCCCGGCATCTTGCCGAAACTCAGTTCGCGCGAATTGCTGGAAGTCTCGATGATCGCCTCGATTGCCGGGCAATTGGGCGAGGGCCGGCTGAGCGACCAGCGGCCTTTCCGCGCGCCGCATCATTCGGCGTCGATGGCGGCGATGGTCGGCGGCGGCTTTCGCGCGCGGCCGGGGGAGGTTTCGCTGGCGCATAACGGCGTGCTGTTCCTCGACGAATTGCCGGAATTTTCGCCGCAGGTGCTCGATTCGCTGCGCCAGCCGCTGGAGACCGGCGAAATCGCCATCGCGAGAGCAAACCACCACGTTACCTACCCTTCGCGCTTTCAGCTGATCGCGGCGATGAATCCGTGCCGGTGCGGCATGGCGGGAGAACCAGGCCATGTCTGCCGGCGCGGCCCGCGCTGCCAGGCGGATTACCAGGCTCGCATTTCGGGGCCCCTGCTCGACCGGATCGACATGCGCATCGAGGTGCCCGCCGTCAGCGCCGCCGATCTCATCGCGCCATCGGTCGCGGAGCCCAGTGCGAAGGTCGCGGCCAGGGTCGCGGCGGCGCGCGCGATCCAGGCCGAACGTTATGCCGGCAGCCGGGTGGCGACCAATGCCTCTGCTCCCAACAGCATGATCGAGACGGTCGCGGCGCCCGACGCGGACGGCGCGAAATTGCTGCGCGACGCGGCGGAGGTGAAGCGTTTCTCGGCGCGGGCCTACCACCGCATTCTCAAGGTCGCGCGCACCATCGCCGATCTGGACGGCTCGGACATTGTCGGCCGCATCCATGTCGCGGAGGCGATCGCCTATCGCGTGGCGGGAGAAAGGCTCGCGGCGGCGGCGTGAAGCGGGCCGCACCATTCTCGCCGCAAACCGTGTTTCTCCCCTTGCGGTAAAGGTTTTTCAATACCGATCTGCTACCGGCGTGGGATGGAACAGTCTCACCCCCCTGCCCGTACGAGGAAGCTGTCCGACGCAAGCACGTCCGGCAGCAACGTGTCAGGCGGGAACAGGCTTCGGATGTCCCGGCGGCGAAAGGCGCGCAAGCTTGCCGCGCACGAGACACCGTCGCTCGAAACGCCGGCACGGCCCATCGGCGAGGCGGGCTGGCAGGTTTTCATGCTGTATGCGGCGACCGGCCTGTCTCTGGCGACCGGGATTGCACTCGTCGCATGGCAGAGCGGCGCGATCACCGCCGCGATGCTTGCCGTCGCGCTCGCCTTCGCCGCCTTGTGCTCGGGCTGGCTCTATCGCACACGCATGCAAGCGATGCGGAACGATCTGGCGCGCATGCGCATGCGCGCCGAGATCGTCGAGGACGAGGCATGGGAATTGCGGGAGAGCGAGGAACGCTACCGCACGCTTGCCGAAGCTTTCGGCGATCTCGTCGTGCATCGCGACGCGAATGGCCATGTCCTGTTTGCCAACGACGCGCTGGCGGCGGCCTTCGGAAAAGACCGTTCGGAACTGATCGGAGAAACCTTCGCGCCGCAGATCCTGGCGAGCATCAAGCCGCGCAAGGCGGCCACGCACGGCGGCATTTCGGGCGGTTCGCGGGCACGGGAAGTCTGCCTCGAAACGCCGCAGGGCCAACGCTGGTTCCAATGGATCGACATCCCGATCCGTGACGAGACGACCGGCCTGGCCGCGACACGTTCGGTGGCGCGCGACATCACCAATCACAAGCTCGCGGAGCAGGCGCTTGAAGCAGCCCGGCTCAAGGCGGAATCGGAAAACACGGCCAAGTCGCGTTTCCTCGCCATTGTCAGCCACGAGATGCGGACGCCGCTCAATGGCATTCTGGGCATGTCGCAATTGCTGACCGATTCGAACCTGACGCCGGAACAATATGCCTATAACGACGCGATCCACTCTTCCGGGGTCTCGCTGCTGGCGCTGATCGAGGACATGCTGGACCTGACCCGCATCGAGGCCGGACGTTTCGAACTGAACCCGGAGGATTGCAATCCGGGCCGGCTGGTCGAGGAAGTGTGCGAGCTTCTCGCAGAAAGGGCGCACGAAAAGAACATCGAGCTTGCGTCCTTCGTCGCACCCGAGGTGCCGGAGACGATCCATGCCGATGCCGGCCGCATCCGCCAGGTGCTGGTCAACCTGCTCGGCAACGCCATCAAGTTCACCGAAAAAGGCGGTGTAAGGGTCAGCCTGAACATCCCGCGAACCAGCCCCGGGGCCAGCACCGGGAAGAAAGCGGGCGCAGGGACCGCGCACGCCCGGACCCGGCTCGAAATCGCAATCAGCGACACCGGGCCGGGCATTGCGAAAAAGGACATCTCGCGCATCTTCGGCGAATTCGAACAGGCCGACTCGGCGACCACGCGCAAGCATGGCGGCGCCGGCCTCGGCCTGTCGATTTCGCGCGGCATCGTGCAAATGATGGGTGACGACATCGCTGTCACCAGCAGCCCCGGTTCGGGTAGCGTGTTCAGCTTCGCCCTCAGCGTTCCGGCCGTCGAACCAAAGTCGTCGTCGGCAGGCATACCCGCCGATCTCAGGGGCCGTCGCGTGCTCGTCGTCGCGCCGGGCGCGATCGAGGGGCCCGCGATCGTCGAGACGATCCGCGCCTCCGGCGGCGAGGCCGAACATGTGGCAAGACTTGGCGAGGCGGCGGACCGGCTCAGGAACACCGGCCGGCCGTTCAACCTGATCGTCATGGACGGTGCCATTTCGCGCGATCCGGTCCGCTCGCTCGCACGGCTGAAGAAATCGGCAAACGGCAGGGTCTTCGCCGTCATCCTGGTAAGGCCCGGAACCCGCGCGGACCTGCCGAATCACCTCGATGGCGGTTTCGACGCCTATCTCGTCAGGCCGGTGCGACGCACCACTCTCATGCGCGTGTTGTCGGAAGGCGTGAACGTGGCCCACATCGACCGGCCGGACGCGCGACGCCAGCCGCTGTTGCGTCCCGGTGAAACGCTGATGCGCCACCGCGTACTGCTTGCCGAGGACAACGAGATCAACGCGTTGCTGGCACGCACGGTTCTCGAGCGCGCCGGACAGGCCGTCACACTGGCCGGAAACGGGCGCGAGGCCGTCAACGCGTTCCGCAGGGCGGCCAGGGCCGGCCGGGGATTCGACCTCGTACTGATGGACATGCACATGCCCGTCATTGATGGCGTCGACGCAATCCGCGCAATTCGCGGCTTCGAGGAGCGTACGGGCGCACCGGCGACACATATCCTGGCGCTCAGCGCCGACGAACAGATGGGCACGCGCGAGGAAATCAGCCAGGCCGGCGCGGACGGATTTCTCGCCAAGCCGGTTGCACCGGCCCGCATCGTGGATATTCTGCGCCAGCTTGCCTGAAGTGCGTTGGTCACACAGCTGTCGCGAAATCCTGCCAAAGGGCTTGCGGTCAGGCTGGCGATGTCGCAGCGCCGGTCAGGCCATTCGATTTGCCGTGTGGCGCATGAGCTCCCGAACCAGCGAACTGGCACGATGACTATTCTTTTGCAGCAAGAACCGGCACGACCTGAATCGGCTCACGCTCGCCGGATCTTACGCCTGGACAGCGCGCTTCCCCTTTCGTGGAAAGCGCCGCTCGATGCCAATGCGCCGGCGCTCGGCCAACTCGGCTCGCTGGAGACGCGGCTCGCCCGTTCGAAGGCGGAAATCCGCACCGCGCAGGCGCTGCGTTATGAGGTGTTCTACCGCGAGGGTTCGGCCCAACCCAGTACAAGCGCCCGGCTTCGCGGCCGCGACGCCGACCGCTGGGACCGGGCCTGCGACCATTTGCTGGTGATCGACAGGGAATGCGCGCAGCAAGGCGGAATCGTCGGCACCTACCGGTTCCTTACCGGCAGCAACGCCGAACGGGCGGGCATCGACTTCTATACCCAAAGCGAGTTCGATATCGCGCCATTGGTGGCGCGCCACAAGGACCTGCACTTCATGGAACTGGGCCGCTCCTGCGTGCTGCCGCAATGGCGCACCAAGCGAACGGTCGAATTGCTGTGGCAGGGCTGCTGGGCCTATGTCCTGCATAACAAGGTCGACGTCATGATCGGTTGCGCCTCCTTCGAGGGCACCGACCCGCAGAAACTGGCCGAAGCGCTATCCTTCCTCTACCACCATGCTGCGCCGGACGAGGACTGGCGCGTGCGGGCGCGGACCGGGCGCGGCGTCTCGATGAACCTGATGCCGTCGAACGAGATCAATCCCAAGCGCGCGCTGCATGCCCTGCCGCCGCTCATCAAGGGTTATCTCAGGCTCGGCGCGTGGTTTGCGGGAGAGGCCGTCATCGACCGCCAGTTCGCGACGACCGACGTGCTCGTCATCCTGCCGGTAAGCCGCCTCAACCCGCGCTATGTCAACTATTACGGCGCGGACGCCGGACGACGCGCGGTGACAGCATAACAGGTCCCGCCAAGCCGCCTATCTTGCGTTGAACGCGGCGATCGCCGCCATGTTGACGATGTCGGAATCGCGCGCGCCAAGCGGCACGATCTGGACCGGCTTTTCGAAGCCGACAAGGATCGGGCCGATAATGGTCGAACCGCCCAGTTCCTGCAGCATCTTGGTGGAGATCGACGCCGAGTGGAACGCCGGCATGATCAGCACATTGGCAGGACCGGTGAGCCGACAGAACGGATACAGCGCCATCTTTTCGACATTGAGCGCGACATCGGCGGCCATCTCGCCATCATATTCGAAATCGACGCCGCGCTCGTCGAGCAATTCGACGGCTTCGCGCACCTTCTGCGCACGTTCGCCGGCGGGATGCCCGAAGGTCGAATAGGCGAGCATGGCGACACGCGGTTCGTAACCCATGACGCGGGCGAAGCCGGCCGCCTCGGTGGCGATGTTGGCGAGTTCGTTGGCGTCGGGCATGTCGGTGATCGCGGTATCGGCGACGATCACCGTGCGCCCGCGCGTGATCGCGATGGTCGCGGCGATGACCTGATGCTTCGCCATCGGGTCTATGACGCGGCGCATGTCCTCCAGCACGGTCGAATAATTGCGCGTGACGCCTGACACGAGGCCATCGGCATCGCCCAGCGCCACCATGCAGCCAGAGAAGATGTTGCGGTCGGTGTTGACCAGACGCTGGCAGTCGCGGAACAGATAGCCTTCGCGCTGCAACCGCGAATAGACGTAGTCGGCATAGTCCGCGCTGCGTTCGGACAATCGCGAATTGACGATCTCGATGCCCGGACGGTTGAGGTCGATGCCTGCCTTGGCCGCCGTTTCCTCCATCTGCGCATCGCGGCCGACGAGAATGGCGGTGCCAAGCCCGTGGTTCGCATAGGAGACGGCAGCGCGCATGACCTGTTCCTCCTCGCCCTCGGCAAAGACGATGCGTTTGGGATTGCGCCTGACCCGGTCATGGATGCGCGACAGCGTCGAGGCGATGGGATCGCGCCGCGCCGACAGGTCGCGCGCGTAAGCCTCCAGATTGACGATCGGCCGACGCGCCACGCCGCTCTCGGCCGCCGCCCGGGCGACCGCCGGCGGGATCTCGGAGATGAGGCGCGGATCGAACGGCACCGGGATGATGTAATTGGGCCCGAATTTCGGGCGCTGGCCCTGATAGGCCGTTGCCACCTCGTCGGGCACGTCCTCGCGGGCAAGCCTCGCAAGCGCGTGGGCGGCGGCGACCTTCATGTCCTCGTTGATCGTCGTTGCGCGCACGTCGAGCGCACCACGGAAGATATAGGGGAAACCCAGGACGTTGTTGACCTGATTGGGGAAATCGGAGCGGCCGGTCGCCATGATCGCATCGGAACGGATCTCGGCGACTTCCTCGGGCGTTATCTCCGGATCGGGATTGGCCATGGCAAAAATGATCGGACGATCGGCCATGGAGGCGACCATTTGCGGTGTCAGCGCGCCCTTGGCCGAAAGGCCGAAAAAGACGTCGGCGCCGTCGAGGGCATCGGCCAGCGAGCGCGCGTCGGTCTCGACGGCATGCGCAGACTTCCACTGGTTCATGCCTTCCTCTCGCCCCTTGTAGACCACGCCCTTGGTATCGCACAGGGTAACGTTCTCGGGGGCGAAGCCCATCGCCTTGACCAGTTCGATGCAGGCGATGCCGGCCGCGCCCGCACCGTTGCAGACCAGCCTTGTCGTCTTCATGTCGCGGCCGGTCAGTTCCAGCGCGTTGATCAGGCCGGCAGAGGCGATGATTGCCGTGCCGTGCTGATCGTCGTGGAAGACCGGGATGTCCATCATCTCGCGCAGCGTCTGCTCGATGATGAAGCAATCGGGCGCCTTGATGTCCTCCAGATTGATGCCGCCGAAGGAGGGGCCGAGATAGCGCACGCAATTGATGAAGGCGTCGATGTCCTGCGTGTCGATCTCCAGATCGATGGAATCGACGTCGGCGA
>JAGRLL010000414.1 GCA_020441855.1 Nitratireductor sp. | reverse complement strand
CAGCGGCAGGCGCACATGTAGCAGGTCGTGCGGGCGACCCGGTCGGAAACCGTCGGCGAGGCGTCAAGGCCCCGCTCCTGCCCCCCTTGCGTGGCATCGTGCCGGTTCCGGTCGGTCCCTTGCCGAGTCTGGCTCAAGCGCGCCTCTCCCTTTATGCTGCCCCACTTTCCGGGGCGAGTTTTCTCCGCCATTCGACTTCAGCGGCATACTTCAGCAGGTGCTAATATGATAATCCATAACATAGAAGATTGGGATGACGCATACGCCAATATGCCTCACATCCCGGGCGGCGAAACCTATCCGGAACACTGGACGCGCAAGGCGGCCGATTTCCGCCAGGCCATGATGTCGGCAGGACGCGCCGAACTGGACTTGTCATACGGCCAGGCAGAACGCAATCGGTGGGACCTCTTCATGCCCGAAGGAGCGGCAAGGGGTTTGTTCGTCTTCGTCCATGGCGGCTACTGGATGCGCTTCGACAATTCATTCTGGTCGCACCTGGCGGCAGGACCGATGGCGCACGGCTATGCCGTCGCCATGCCGCGCTACACGCTTTGCCCGGATATTCGCATCCGCGACATAACCCGCGAGGTCGGAACGGCGATCGAGGCTGCCGCAAGCCGTGTCGAAGGCCCGATCGTGCTCTCGGGTCACTCGGCCGGCGGCCACCTCGTCTCGCGCATGATTTGTTCCGACACGCCGCTGGGGCCGGCAATTTCATCGCGAATTGCGAGCACGCTCTCGATTTCCGGCGTTCACGACCTGCGTCCCCTGCTGCGCATCGAGATGAACGCCACCTTGCGCCTCGACGCCGCTGAAGCGGCAGCCGAAAGTCCGGCGCTGCTCGAACCCGTCGGTGCCGTGGAATTGTTGTGCTGGGTCGGTGGCGCGGAGCGTTCCGAATTCGTTCGCCAGAACGCCCTGCTTGCAAACATCTGGCGCGGCCTCGGTGCACGCACCCTCTGCGTCGAGGAACCCGACCGCCACCATTTCAACGTGATCGACGGGCTGGGGGAACCAGACAGTCCGTTGATGCGCACGGTCTTCGGGTTCTAGGACGCGGTTCGCAAACAGGCTTGCCTTGCCCGACCTGAAACGCTCGATTCAATCCTCGAACGGCAATCCGAGATATTCGTAGGCCAGAGCTTTTTGAGCGGCTTCCGACCCGAGCAACAGGTCGTAGTCACTTTCGCGCATTCGCTGGTCGAACGGGTCATCATCGGGAAAGATGTGCAGCATCTTCGTCAATCGCCAGCTGATGTTTTCGGAGGCCCAGATGCGACGCAGCGCCATCTCGGAATAGCAGTCGAGATAGTGATCCGATCCTTCGAGATAATGGGTGCAAAGGGCGCGGCTGAGGTAGAACACGTCGGAGAAGGCAAGGTTCAACCCCTTGGCGCCTGTCGGCGGCACGATATGCCCGGCATCGCCGGCAAGAAACAGTTTCCCCCATCTGAGGGGCTCGGACACAAAGGATCGGAGCGGCGCCATCGACTTTTCGATCGACGGCCCGGTCTGGACTTGCGAGGCCAGATCATTCGGGAACCGGCGCAGAAGCGCTTCCCAGAAGCGATCGTCCGACCAGTCCTCTATTCGGTCGGTGATGGGCGCCTGCACATAATAGCGGCTCAACATCGGATTACGTTGCGCCGCCATGGCCATCCCGTCCGAATGATAAGCGTAAGTGAAATTCTCCAATGGTGGGCGCTCTACCAATATGCCCAGCCAGCCGAACGGATATACCCGCTCAAACTCGCGTCTGACGTCCCGGGGGATGGCCTGGCGTGACGGGCCGTGAAATCCATCGCAGCCACAAATGAAATCACAGCTCAGGCGATGCTGAATACCGTCCTTCACATACGTGACGGAGGGATTGCCCGTGACGTCGCGCAGCGCCACCTCGTCGGCTTCGTGGACCATTTTTGCCCCGGAGGCGGTCAGCATATCATGCAGGTCCTCCTGGATGTTGGTCTGCCCCCAGGCCCACATCTGTTTCCCTGTCCACTTCTTCAGGTCGATGAAGAAATCCGGGCGGTTCTCCCAGACGATCAGGGCGCCATTCTTGGCTTTTCCTTCTCGCAGCATCCTGTCGGCGAGCCCGTATTCCTTCAGGAGTTCCGCCGTTCCGTATTCCAGCACGCCCGCTCGAATGCGTGAGGCGACATATGCCATGCTTTGTCGTTCCAGCACGACGTTAGCGATGCCGTTCACACCAAGAATGTGACTGAGCATCAGTCCGGCAGGTCCGCCCCCGATGATTGCAACCCTGGTCTTTGCATCCTTCATGCCCCAGCTCCTGCAATAGCCAGAGTTTCGACGGGTTCGCCCGACACCGTTTGCATTGATACGATCACAGCAAAACTGGGAATGGTAGCAATTTTAGCGATACCCGGTCTGGGCCCGAAACATTCATTCGCAAATTTCGGCCGGGAAACCCGCATGGGGTCCGCCTGCATTCAGGCAATGCCGGTGCAGATTTCGTCCCCAGGGAGAAAGAGCGGAACGCCCATCCGAGACATTCCGACTGCCCTGAGCCAATTGCCCCGCACCAATTGCCATGGAAATGAATCGGTCTTGTCCGCGATGCTGACCTGCACCGCCGAGTGATCGCCTTCGGAATTTCCGCCGAAAGCCTACATCTTCGCTCACCCGGCGATGAAAATGCGCCCCGGCTATTTTCCCTTGAACACGGGCTTCTGCTTGGCGAGGAAAGCGGCGACCGCGTTCGCGAAATCCTCCGACTCTGTGAGCGGCTGCTGTGCCTTGGCCTCAAGTGTGATCGCGTCCTGCAGCCGCATGCGCCCGACATGGCGCAGCACACGCTTGGCGGTGGCCTGCGCCAGCGGCGCGCCCAGAGCAAGCCTTTCCGCCCATTCGCCGGCTTCCTCGAGTGCCCTGCCCTTTGCCACGACGGTATTGGCAATACCCAGTTCGAGACACTCGGATGCCGGGATGCGCCTGCCCTCGACGATGGTCCGGAAGGCCCGCGCATAACCCATCGCGTGCAGCAGATGCCATGTGGTCCCGCCATCGGGTATCAGGCCGATCGCGGCGAAGGCGAGATAGATCGAGGCATCGTCCTCCATCACCATCAGATCGCAGGTCATGGCCAGCGCCCCGCCGATGCCGGCCGCCGCGCCATTGACGGCCGCAATCCAGATCTTCGGGCTTTCGGCGATCGCCATCAGAAACGGCTTGTACTCGTTCTCGATCTGCACGGTCACCGATTGTGAAATGCCCTCGCCCAGATCCGCGCCGGCGCAGAAGCCCTCGCCATTGCCTGCCAGGACAACGACGCGGATTTCCTCGTCTTCGCTTACCGCTTTCACCGCCTCGGTCAGCCGTGAACGCAGCTCGAAGTTGAAGGCATTGCGCACCTTCGGCCGGTTGAGCGTGACGTTCGCCACCGCGCCTGTCCGTTCGACGGTCACCACGTCATCCTGCGCCATGTTCCCTCTCCTTGCACCAGACGTTTATGTCAGCGCGCCGCCCTCGCGCATGTTCTCGATCTCCGCATCGGAGTAACCGAGTTCGGCGAGCACCGCACCGGTGTCGGCACCGGCTGCATGCGGCTGTTCGGGCATCGCCGAAGCGGTGCGCGAAAAGCGTGGCGCGGGCGCTGCCTGCATCACGCCGCCAGGCTTCACGAATACGCCACGCGCGGCCATGTGCGGATGGCTTGGCGCTTCGTCCCAGTCGAGCACAGGCGCCACGCAGGCATCCGAGCCCTCGAACAGCGCCGCCCATTCGTCCCTTGTTCTGCCGGCAAAGATATCCGTCATGATGGCCGTCAGTTCACCCCAGCGCGATTTGTCCATGCGCGCCGACAACCACGATTTGTCGATATCGAGCTTCTCGGCCACGATCTCGAAAAATTGCGGCTCCAGTGCGCCGACCGAAACGAACTTGCCGTCCGCACATGCGTAGCAGCGATAGAACGGCGCACCGCCGTCGAGCATGTTGGCGCTGCGTTCGTTCTTCCAGTTTCCTTTCGCCAACATGCCGTGCATGATGCCCATCAGCGCCGGCACGCCGTCGACCATGGCGGCATCGACAACCTGCCCCCTGCCCGAACGCGAGCGCTCGAACAGCGCCGCCAGCACGCCGGTAACGAGAAACATCGTACCCCCGCCGTAATCGGCGACGAGATTGAGTGGCGGCGTGGGTGGGCGATCCTTGTCGCCCATGGCATGCAGGGCGCCGGTGAGGGAGAGGTAATTGAGGTCGTGGCCCGCCGCCGAAGACAGCGGCCCTTCCTGCCCCCAGCCGGTCATGCGCCCGAAGACCAGGCCGGGATTGCGCGCCGCGCAAACGTCCGGCCCCAGACCCAGCCGCTCCATGACGCCCGGCCTGAAACCCTCGATCAGCACGTCGGCGCGTCCGGCGAGCCTGAGCACAACTTCCCTGCCCGCCTCGTCCTTCAGATTGACGGCAACCGATTGCTTGCCCCGGCGGTTGACGCCACCGCCCAGTTCCATGCGTTCATCGGAACGCCGATCGATGACGATGACTTCCGCGCCCATGTCGGCGAGCAACTGGCCGGCCAGCGGGCAAGGCCCGAGACCGGCCATTTCGACAACCCGCAATCCGTAGAGCGGACCAGGCATGGTCAGGGCAGCCGGATGGCGCCGTCGAGACGGATGGTCTCGCCGTTCAAATACGGGCTCTCGACGATGTTGCGCGCCAGTTCGCCATATTCGGAGGGCTTGCCAAGACGCTTGGGGAAGGTGACCTGCGCGGACAATTGCTCGACCACCTTTTCGCCCAGTCCTTCGAACAGGGGCGTCAGGAACAGGCCCGGAGCAATGGCACAGATGCGGATGCCGTAGAAGGAAAGATCGCGCGCAATCGGCAGCGTCATGCCGACGATACCGCCTTTCGAGGCCGAGTAGGCGACCTGGCCCTTCTGGCCGTCATAGGCGGCAACCGAAGCGGTGTTGATGATAACGCCGCGCTCGCCGTCCTCGTTCGGCTCGTTTTCGGTCATTTTCTCCACGGCAAGGCGCAGCACGTTGAACGTGCCGAACAAATTGATTTCCAGCACCTTCTTGAACGTCGCATAATCGTGCGGGCCTTCCTTGCCCATGGTCT
>JAGRLL010000079.1:19270-31065 GCA_020441855.1 Nitratireductor sp. | reverse complement strand
GAGCCGGGCTCGGCATTGCTTGTCTTCCATCTCCTGCAGCGTTCATTGCCACCGAGGCTGCAGTTGCCGATTCCGGTAGCCGCCGTTCGTATGAGCCGCTACCAGCCCTGGCCCAAGCGCAAGCTGCTTAAGGAACTGCACCAGGCGTGGAGAAAGCCGGGGAAATCAATCTCCCGTGGATATGTTTTTCCGAACCTCGAATTCATGCGCAAGCAGATGGAATTCAATCAGGAACTCACCGCAGGATTTGCAGCCGGACAAATCGACCTCGACGCCATTGCAAGATGGGAATTCAACGACACCGTGCTTGAGATGTTTGGTTGGCACGGTGTGCGGGCATCAGATGAACAACGTGAACAGGGCTAACTTATTGACGCGGACAATTAAGGGAGCAGGTCACCCCCTAAGTGCCACCGACAAAACATCCCGAAGGCGGGGTTGTTCTGGATAGGCATGTAGACACAAGAAATTCCCGCGCCAATAATTCGCCAAATCAGTTTGATGGATATCACATTGTACCAAGCGGAAAATCAGCGGTTCAAAACCGCGCAAGGTGAAGACGATACGGTTGGCGAAGTTGCCTACCGACGCATTCGCTCTCATATCGTCAACGGACACTTGAAACCCGACGAGAAGCTCAAACTCGACAGAATGAGGGAGATTTACGGGGCGAGCGTCACAACACTGCGTGAAATACTCAATCGACTTGCAGTTGAGGAACTGGTCACGGCGGAGGGGCAGCGCGGGTTCAGGGTCGCCGGCGTTAGCAATGACGATTTGCGCGACCTTGCCGATCTGCGTTCGCTACTCGAGACTCACGCCCTGCGCCAGTCGATCGCCTTGGGTGATCTCGACTGGGCCGCCGGCATCGTTGCCGCGCATTACAAGCTTTCGGTACTCGAAGGCGAACTGATGGAGAAAAAGGCAGGCGCCGTCGAGCAGTGGGTCGCCTGCGACTGGGGTTTTCACCACGCCACGATCTCAGCCTGCAGCCAGCCTGTTCTGATGCGCACCCATGCATCGGTATTCGACCGCTTCTCGCGATATCATATGCTGGCGCTCGACTTTCGGGGCAAGCCGGTCGCGGACGAGCACCTCAGGCTCAGGGATCTCGTCATTGATCGCAAGACCGATGCAGCCGTGGAATTGCTGTCGCGCCACATCCGCAGCGGTGTGGAACACGTTATGGCCTCGTGTAATTTCGGCTGACGATCAGCCGCGCGCCAGCTCTGCAAGTTTCCGTATCGCGAATTCGTAGCCGCGAATGCCGAAACCCTCGATCTTGGCCGTCGCGGCCTTGGAAACATAGGAGAGATGCCGGAACTCGTCGCGTCGGAAGAGCGGCGAGATGTGAACCTCGATGATCGGGCCGTCATAGATCAGCAGGCTGTCGAGGATCGCGATCGAGGTAGAGGTAAAGCCCGCCGGATTGAGCAAGATACCGACCGTCGTGCCGCGCGCCTCCTTGATCCATTTCATGATCTCGGCTTCGCTGTCGCTCTGCCTGAAATCGATCTCGACTCCCTCGTCTCCGGCGGTCTGCTGGCACAATGCTTCGACATCGGCCAGCGTGTCATGGCCATACACTTCTGGCTGGCGCGTGCCGAGCATGTCGAGATTGGGTCCGTTTATGACGAGGATAGTATCGGTCATGGGTTGCTCCGTGTGTCAGCCCTTGTAGCCGTAGAGGCGCGGTAGCCAGAGTACGATGTCGGGCAGGAAGGTGATGATGGCGAGACCCGCGATCATGATGGCGAGGAAGGGCAACAGGTGCCGGATCGTGTCTCGTATAGGGGAACGCGTGATGGAGCTCACCACGAATAGCAGCAGGCCATAAGGCGGTGTGGCGAGGCCGATCATGGTGTTGACCACGACGATTACGCCGAAATGCACTGGATCGACACCAAGCGAGATCGCTGTCGGCAGGAAGATCGGAACGATCACCAGCAGGATTGCATTGGCTTCCAGCAGGCAGCCGAGAATCAGGAGCAGCGCATTGACCATCAGCAGGAAGCTGAACTGCGTCAGTTCGGTGTCGCCGAGGGCATCGCGGATCACGTTCGGTATCTGCTCGATCGTGACGACATAGTTGAAGGCAAGCGCTCCCGCGATCAGGAAACCGACCGCGGCGGTGGATTTGGCGCTCTGCCGTACCGTGTCATAGGCCCGCCGCAGCGAGACCGAACGGTATACGACCGTCGAGATCAGAAAGGCGTAGAGCGCTGCAAGTGCTGCTGCCTCGGTCGGAGTCGTGACGCCACCATAAATACCCACGAGCAGGATGACGGGCATCAACAGGGCCGGTACTGCGCGCAGTGTTATTCTGGGCAACTCACGACGGGGTACGGGGTCTTCCACGGGGTAGTTGTGCACCCGCGCTTGATAGCTGTTCATTGCCATCAGGAGCGCAGCCATGATGAGACCCGGTGCTACGCCGCCAAGAAACAGGAAGCCGATGGAAGTGTCCGAGACCAGGGCGAAAAGCACCATGGGAATTGATGGCGGAATGATCGGCCCGATGATGGCTGAAGCTGCCGTAATGGCACCGGCATAAGCGGGGGGGTATTTGCCATCCTTGGTCATCAAATTGATGATGATGCGGCCCATGCCGACCGCGTCCGCGATGGCCGAGCCGGACATGCCGGAGAAAATCAGTGAGGACACGACATTGACGTGCCCCAGGCCACCGCGAAACCGTCCGACCAACGCCCGGCAGAAATCGAGCAACCGGTCGGAAAGACTGCCGACATTCATCAGATCGGCGGCGAAGATGAACAGCGGTATAGCGAGCAGGACGTAGGAGCCGTAAAGCCCGGTCAGCATTTGCTCGAAGGCGATCGACAAGTCTTGGCCTTGCAGCAGCAGATAGAGGACCGAAGACGCCAGCATGGCATGCCCGATTGGCAGACCGATCAGTGCGGTCAGCACGATTGACGCGACGGTCACGCCGAATTCCCAGCTCATTCGGAAAAGTCCTTGGCGGTCACCTCGCCGAGATCGCGCTCGGGCACAGCACGGCCCCGGGCGGCGGTCCAGAAAATCCAGAGATAACGCAGGATCGTGACGACCGAGAAGATCAGCGCGATGGAATAGACCCAGTTGAACCGGATATCGAGATAGGAGGTCTTCTGGATCTTCATGAAGGTGACGAAATCCCACAGAGCGGGCAGCGACCAGGCGTAGATCCCGACCAGCAGGATCGAGAAGATCATCCGGAACCAGCGGCGAAGTTCCTGGCTCACGGTCCCGTAGATGATGTCGAAACGGATTTCGTCATCCTCGGTCGCCGAAACGGACTGCCCCCAGAGCAGGATCCAAAGCCAGGCGATCACGCAGACCTCGACGGTCCAGCCCACGGGACTGTCCATCACGTAGCGCATGAAAACCTGTATGATGAAGCACACAAAGAGAGCAGCCAAAAGGATGGCCGGTACCGCGTCGGCAAGGCTGCGGGCGGTTTTCACCAGATGTGAGGAAGGGCTGAACTTGTTCATCGCACGACGCCGGGCCTGCGCGTTGCGCAAACCCGGCGCTCTTTTGTCGACTGGCGCTTATTTGGACAACGCGTTGATCGCTTCGATCATGCCATCCGGCCAGCTTTTCGCGAAGTCAGATTCCAGATACTTCTTTTGGGCATAGTCGCGAAAAGCGATCCGGTCCGGCTCATAGACCTTCAACCCTTCATCCTTGAAGAACTGGACGAGTTCCGCCTCGCGGTCGAGATGGCGCTGCGTGCTCTTGGCGATGGCGGCGTCGACTGCGGACTGGAGTTTTTCCTGCTGTTCCGGCGTGAACGAGTTCCAGAGCTTCGAGCTGATCGCCAGAACGTCGAACCCGACAAGGTGCCCGGTCAGGACGATCTGCTTCGTCACTTCATAGAACTTCATGTTGTAGTCGTTCGGCAGTGGGTTGTCCTGCCCGTCGATCGCGCCGGTCTGAAGTGCGGTGTAGACCTCGGCATAGGCGAGCGGCGTCGGGTTTGCACCGATGGCCTCGCCCAGGAACTGCCAGGCATCGCCACCGGGCATGCGCAGTGTGATCCCGTTGAGGTCTTCCGGCTTCATGATTTCCTTTTCAGGTGCGAGATTGACCTGCCTGGTGCCGAAATAGACGGGTGCGAGGACGTGAAGCCCGGCTGCCTCGGCCTTGTCGAGAAGCTGCTTGCCCACGTCGCTTTCGAAGGTGGCCTTCAGATGGGCGGCGTCGGAGAACAGATAGGCGGAGGTCACGATGGACCATTCCGGTATCTGCTCGGCGATGGACTGCGGTGCGACGAGACCCATCTCGAGGTTGCCGCGCTGGATCGAGGTCATCTCGGTGCCCTGCTTGACCAGGGTTGCGCCGTTGAAAACCTGCATGTCGAATGTGTCCGACACTGCCTTGGCGATTTCCGCAAAGGCCTCGGCGCGGATATCGTTTTCGGAAACGACCGACGATAGGCGCAGGGTCGGTTTGTCCTGCGCGAAGGCCATGCCGGGGATGGCCAGCGTGGTGGCGGCGACGAGGGCTGTCGCAAGTGCAGTCCGGCGAGTCAAATGTGTCATTGGTATCCTCCCTATGACGGTTTCATGCATGCGTGGCGTATTTTTATAGGGTAAAAACAAAAATGTCCTACATTTTTAAGCGGCTAGAATTCCTTTTGGTTGTTGGAGGCGCTTGAGCGCGGCAATGCGGAACGGTGCATTGGGGGCTCCGTAGCCTCGGTAGCCGCCGCGCCGCTCCACGATCTCGATGAACATCTGGCCGGCGAAGGGCTGGGAATAGAGCTGGAAGAATTCGCCGCTGTCGTCGGCGTCGTAGAGGATGTTGGCGGAGCGCATCGCCTCCAGCATGGCGGGATCGAGGTCGAACCGTGCGGCCAGGTCGTCGAAATAGTTGGATGAAAGCGGCAGGGCCGCGAAGCCCTTGGCTTGCATTGCGCGGGCCGTCGCGAAGATGTCGTCTGTCTCCAGCGCGATATGCTGGACGGTGGCACCTTGTCCGGCCGCCAGAAAGGAACCGGCGAGCGTCCTCAGCGTCTCAGCCCCGTTCAGCGTGACCCGGAACGCGTTGCCGGGGGAAGCGATTGCGCTGCTGCGCACCAATCCGTCGGGGTCGATCACGTCCACCATCGGCGCTTTGCGCATGTCGAAAAGCGTCGTGTAGAAAAGCGACCAGGATAGCATCTCGTCATAGGTCATCGTCTGGGCGATGTGATCGATCCGGATCAGTCCGGCATCGGGCGCGGCGTCTGCTTCGGCGAGAAATTCGACATTCCACACATCCGCGAGCGCGCCTTCGTCGATGAAGTGCAGGACGCTGTCGCCGAGCCCCCGGATGGCGGGAATCGTCAACTCGTCGGGCCCCAGCGGCTGCGAGAACAGCTTTGCGCCGAGCGCCCTGGCCCGGGCCACCGTGTCCGACGCGGATCCAACCGACAGTCCGATGTCGCAGATCGTCGTCCCGCGCGCTTTCCAGGCATTGCCCGCATGGCCGGTTTCCTCGGCATTTAGAACGATGCGGATCGAACCCTGCTGCCAGAGTGTGACTCTCTTCGAAACATGGCGTCCCACCCGGCGAAAGCCCAGGCTGGCGAACAGGCTTTCCAGTTCGGCCAGACCATCGCCCTGCGCGGCGAATTCGACGAATGCCGTGTCGCGCACGGCAATCGGTGCCGGAAGCGGTTCAATTTCCGATGCTGCTTCGGGCTCCAGGCGCCGCACCTCGTCCATGAGCGCGATGAGCGAACGATAGCCGTCCTGCGCGATGGTGTGCGGGCTGCCGCCGCGAAACTGGTCGTTGAAGATCTCCAGGCTTATGGGGCCGACATAGCCGGTGGCCATGACCGCCCGCATGAAATCGGTCACCGGCAGGTCGCCCTCGCCGGGCATGTTGCGAAAGTGCCGCGACCAGTAGAGCAGGTCCATTTCGATCGCCGGCGCGTCCGCCAGCTGGACGAAGAAGATTCGGTCGCCGGGAATGCGCCGGATCGTCTCCGGGTCGATCCCTCGACCCAGTGTATGGAAACTGTCGAGGATCAGGCCGACATTGGGATGGTCCGCGCGACGCACGATCTCCCAGGCATCTCGATGATCGTTGACGTAGCGGCCCCAGGCCAGCGCCTCGTAGCCAATGCGAAGGTTGCGGGCGGCAGCGCGTTCGCCCAGCTCGGCGAAATCCGCCGCGGCGCGGTCGATCCCGCCCAGGGCTTCGGGATGGACCGAGGAACAGACCAGAACCAGGTCGCAGCCCAGTTCCTGCATTACGTCGAATTTTCGTTCGGCGCGGTCGAAGGCCTTGGCGCGCCGGGGCCTGGGCAGCCCCTCGAAGTCGCGGAAAGGCTGGAAGAGCATGACCTCGAGCCCTGCATCGCGGATGCGCTGGCCGACGGCGCGGGGGCTGCGGATGTCGGCGATGAAATCCTGCTCGAATATCTCGATGCCGGAAAACCCGGCGGCGGCGATCGCCTCGATTTTTTCCTCCAGATTGCCGGAGATGGAAACGGTGGCGATGCCTGTCTTCATCATCGCCTCCGTCAAATCCGGCCGAGGCGTCGAAAGGTTTCGCGCATCCGGCCCGCGTCGGCGGGGTGCCCGGTGAAGTGCTCGAATGCGCGGACTGCCTGATAGACCGCCATGCCTTCGCCATCGAGCGTCCGGCAGCCGCGTGCGCGGGCAGCCTTGATCAGCACGGTCTCCAGCGGGAAATAGACGATGTCGGCCACCCAGTGCCGCGCTTCGAGCAGATCGGGATCGATCGGCGTGCCCGGCAGGCTGGCCATGCCAACCGGCGTGGCGTTCACGATTCCGTCCGCTGCGCCGATCACTCGCGTCGGATTGTCCACCGCCTCCGCGCCGGTCGCCTGTGCCAGCGCCTTCGCTATGTCGGTACGCACATCGGCGATCAACAGCCGGCCGACGCCAATGTCGGCAAGGGCATGGGCGAGCGCGGCGCCGGCACCGCCAGCGCCCATCAGCAGGACGCAGCGCATCGGCGCATCGGGTAGACCCAGACGCAGACTCTCCGAAAACCCCCAGAAATCGGTGTTGTGTCCGAACCGCTTGCCGTCGCGGAACACCACGGTGTTGACGGCGCCGATGCGGCTTGCCGCATCCGACAGCCCGTCCAGATGCGAAATGATCGCTTGCTTGTAGGGATAGGTAATGTTGAGGCCGGAAAAGCCCTCGGCTTCCACGCGGTCCAGGATTGCCGGCAGATCGTCGTCGATGCCCGTGTCGGTGTCGAGCAGCTCGTAGCTACACCGCAATCCCTGCGCGGCGGCTTCCGCTTCATGCATGGCCGGGGTCCGCGACAACTGGATGCCACGTCCCACCAGCCCCATGCGCATCAGGCGCGGGCTGGCCTTCAGGCTGCCATTGTCGACATGTTCCAGGCGCATGCTTTCGCGGTCCTCCCACCCACGGGCAAGGCCCACAATGTTCCGCGCGGTACATTTCGTCAAGCCAAAATGTACTGCGTGGTTCATTTCCGTTGTGCTAGAATCCATGTAGAGGAGTGGCATGGGAACGACGACAGAAGAGCGGCGCAGCTGGACGCAGGATCCGGAAGGGGTAAAGCGGGACATCCTGTCCGTGGCGGTTTCTGAGTTTGCCGCCAACGGCTTTTCGGGCGCGCGGGTCGACACGATCGCCTCGCGCACGCGCACGTCCAAGCGAATGATCTACTATTATTTTGGCGACAAGCACGGTCTCTATACGAGGGCGCTGGAAGCCGCCTATTTGAAGGTCCGCGAGGGCGAGGCCTCTCTCGATCTCGACCATCTGCCACCGGCCAAGGCACTGGCGCGGCTGGTCGCCTTCACCTTCGAACATCACAGGGAAAACCCGGATTTCATCCGCATGGTGATGATCGAGAACATCCACAATGCGAAGAACCTCGCCGCCTCGCAGGTCATCCGTGATCTGAACGTGGCGGCGATCGACAAGCTGGCCGACATCTGCCGCAGGGGCGAGGCGGAAGGCCTCTTCAGGCCCGGCCTGGATCCGGTCGCCCTGCACTGGCAGATCAGCGCGGCCAGCTTTTTCAACGTGTCGAACCGGCCGAGTTTCTCGGCGATCTTCGGCCCGGAGCTGTATGACGAAAAAGCCCAGGTGTGCCTGCGCGACCAGACGGTCGAGGCCATTCTTGCGATCGTCGCGACTTCAACGGGGAAATGATCAGAGGAGCCGAGATATATCGCCGTCTGAACCAAAACGTACCGGCAGTGCGTTCACATTACCTGAAACACCGATGGACATAACTGATGCAGTTAATGGGCGAAGGCTCCGTGACTCGACTCCGATTTTTGAGAATCTGATGCGCGACATTCGGGGCGTCAGAAGCCGCATCGCATGGAGCAGATGAGGCCGGAAATGAACATAATGCTTCTTATGCGACTGAGCAGGTCGAATCGTGTTGGTTGGCTGAACGCCGGGAGTGGGGCCGTGTCCAGTCGGTCCGTTTTCGGGAGCGGAGCATCGGATCGCTTCCATCTGAGGACGCCTTACTGACAGCATCTTTCAGCTCTATCGATGCTTCATGCCGACATGGGTGAAAATCCCGCCGATACTATCAGCAGTAGTCGTCGATGGATTCTCCGAACGTCTCGCCAGTTAGTTCGCAAAAGTGCTTCATCGCGCCTTGCAGGGAGTAGAATGTCCCCTCGCTACGGTGGAGGAAGTCACCATCGAGGATTGAGACGTGGGCCACGGCCCAATCCTTGATCGCCTCGCCGGTGAAGCGCGTCAGCACGACCAAATCGTCATCGCGAAGCTGGTGATGCACGACAAGGCTAGTTGCGAATTGGTTGCGCGCAAATATCGTCCCGAAAGACAACCTCGACGCGTAGAGCATCAGGGCGTCGTCCGTGAACTCATCAGGGCAGGCTGGGAACTCCGTGGGAACTCGCCAACGGGCCTGAACGGCCGACGGCGTCAGCGATGGAAAGAGATTTTCCGGTTGGTCGCCCATTCGACATTCCTCGTGGCAGAAGCTCGCTAAAGGAGCAGACTGTCCCAAGAAGCCATCGTCGGTAAATACGCCGATCGGCTGGAAAGTGGAGCCATGTCATTAGATGCATATGAACGCGATAACAGAAAAGACCAGTCGTGTGTTGCAGGAACGGCACGACCTTTCGGCAGAAGCGGTATTTCATGGACCGTTATCGGAAGATCCCACGGAAGGAAGCGAACTGCACCGGTGATCTCACCGGCGCAGTGAGTCCAGGAAAATTGGGCCCTGGCAGATTGGGGGCCGAATGCTGACTGGCAGGTGTTGGGTGGCTCAAGGCGAGGAGCGGACATTTGCAAGTGGCAGGAGGCCTATCAGCCAGAGAAGGTCGAGGTGCCCGGCCGCTTCGGGATTAACTCGCCCAAAAAATGCAGAAGCGCCTGCTCTTTTCAGAATAGTATTGGCCAATCGTCAATCGGGGGTGATGGATGGCAGAAAAGACAGCGGACGAAGACGAGCTCCGCAAGGAGTTTGATGCGACAATCCTGGAGACGTTCCTCAAGGACCGAAACTCGGAGATGAGTGAACAGCTTGAGCAGAAGGGGTTCCTTAAGCGCCGGGCAAAGTTCAGAAGGCTTATTGAGAAAGACACTGACTTTTACATTGTCTACCACTGCGCCAATATGGCGGCGACGTGGATGAGCCTGTTGTCGGGCTCCCTTTTCCTGGAGATAAGCGATGAAGGAACGGAGGACCCGCTCGATGAACAGGTGGCGGCACTCGCCTTCTTCTCGCGCCTTGCAAATGACCTATGGGCCATCATAGAGCTTGTAGAGCTCGGATTTGATCTGCAGGCGCGGGCGCTCACGCGCGCCTACCTTGAACACGTCGACGTGCTCATCTGCTGCATACAGGACCGAGAGCTCACCCGCGAGTTTGTCCACGCTCGAGAGCCGGAAGAAGCGAACGCCTTCTGGCACAAGCACATCAGCAAGAACCGTGCAAAGGCAAAGGTCTCGAAGTACATCGCCGGCGTCCTCGGCCTCGATGCCGTCACCATGGTGGACGTACTGCGGGAGGATGCAGAATTTGCGGGATCAGCGCTTCTCCACCCCACGGTTATGGCAGGCCTTGCGACGGTCTTCGGCGATCCTAACGCTGACTATGAGGACTCCTACCCCATCTTTCCGTGCCCCATCCCCGCCTCGGCCGGAGTATTTCGCACGATCCTCGTCCATCTCTTCTGGCTGTCGTTTGCCACGGGTGGGCAGCCGCACGCGTGGAGTGGAACCTGGCGGCCGATCATCAGAACGCGGGTTCTGCGTGACAACCTTGAGCTACAGCGCCTCTCCTCCCTTCACACCCGCATGTTTCAGTTCCTGCTCGATAATGAGATTCTCATGACCCCCGACGATTCGGACATCAAAGTGTGAGACTTGCAGCCTGACAGATTGGGTGATTGGAGACCGCTATCGAACTTGGCAATTGTCCTTCGTCACAAGGAATACTCGCTTATTGCGCAAAGAAGCAAACCTGCACGGGTGGACAATTGTCTGCTTCTGAGCAGCTCCAGTCGTCGCGATAACGTCCGACATGGGGGCGCATAACTGACACTTGCCGCCAATGAGCAGGCGAATTGGCAAGGGCAGCGGAAATTTCCTTTTCGTGCTCGACTTCTCCCGCGAAGGAAGCAGTAGTCGGTTGCGGTCGCAGGAATAGCCTCCGACTTGCTCCAGCCCGGTGACGGGCTCTGCTCGGTACCAGGCCAGATTGGCTGACCTGGACAACGAGCGGAGCCAGATCATGGACAATCTCAAAACGATCGAACTGAACCCCAGTGTGAAAGCGCCAGCTAGCGCAGTGCCGCGCGGTGCGAAGAAGACACCGAAGCCTAAGGCAGTCGAGCCAGACGCAGCCGCCAGCGAACAGTCGAACCGGACTGGGAAACCGGCGTCGAAACGGACCGCCGCCAAGCCGATTGCCGCGAATGGCGTTGGAGGCGGCAAGGCGAAGAAAATTGCCACAAAGCATGCTGACACAAAGCCGGGCACCAGGAACAGCAGCAAGTCAAAGAAGGGGCAGTTGATCGGACTGCTGTCGAAACGGGGCGGAGCTCGGATCTCGGTTCTCGTCGAACGGCTCGGGTGGCAGACTCACACGGTGAGGGCGGCACTGTCCGGATTGCGCAAGCAGGGTTTTGTGATCTCGGTGTCGAAGTCCGCCAAATCCGACGAAACAGTCTACGCCATTACTTCTGCGTCGGATGCCACCGGAATCGAAGAAGTGTCGGCATGACTGAGATTGGGTCGATCGCCGATCCGGGCGGTACGCAGCCTGCTGTGATCGCGGCCCTGGATGGAGGCGGGCGCAGGCCCGCCTCCATCGATCTCGAGGCGATCGTGTCGCTCGAACGCCGGGAATGCATTGCTGCCTGGGTCCGCCTGTTCGGACACATGCCACCCAAACATGTCTCGGTCCAGTTCATGCGCAAGGCGCTGGCTTACGAGGAACAGGTCAGACGGTTCGGCGGGCATTCGAGTGCGGTTCGAAAGGCGCTCAAGGCTGCCTTGAAGGAGGGAAAGCCTGGGAACAAAACGGTATCCCGCAGGACACCTGCAGTTCAGCTGCGGCCCGGAACACATCTCGTGCGGGAGTGGAACGGCCGGACCTATCAGGTCGAGGTGCTCGATGATGGTTTCTGGCTCGACGGCAAGAACTACCGCTCGCTGAGTGCCATTGCCCGCAAGATCACCGGTGTGCACTGGTCAGGTCCGCGATTCTTCGGATTGGGATGAGCCATGAAGAAAATCCGTTGTGCCATCTACACGAGAAAGTCCTCGGAAGAAGGGCTGGAGCAGGAGTTCAAC
>JAGRLL010000079.1:4599-19189 GCA_020441855.1 Nitratireductor sp. | reverse complement strand
TACGACGATGGCGGCATCTCGGGCGGAACGCTGGAACGGGAAGCACTGCAACGGTTGATGCGTGATGTCGATGAAGGCCTGGTGGACCAGATCGTCGTCTACAAGATCGACCGCCTGACACGATCGCTTGCCGACTTCGCCAAGCTTGTCGAACGGCTCGATGCAGCAGATGCATCCTTCGTCTCGGTGACACAGTCCTTTAACACCGCGACCAGCATGGGGCGGTTGACGCTCAATGTCTTGTTGTCATTCGCCCAGTTCGAGCGCGAGGTCACAGCTGAGCGTATCAGAGACAAGATCGCGGCGTCCAAGAAGAAGGGACTGTGGATGGGAGGTAATGTTCCGCTCGGCTACGAACCGGATGGTCGGACACTGAAGATAAGACAGGATGAGGCCAGAACCGTCAGGGCGATCTTCGACCTCTATCTCGAACATCGGTCGGTCATTGCTGTGATGCGAGAAGCGGACCACATGGGTTTGCGGAGACGCAAGGGTGCGACCGGTAAACCGCAACCGTTCGGTCGCGGCCATATCCACTACATTCTTACCAACCCCGTCTATGCCGGACGCATCCGCCATCGCGACCAGATCCATGAAGGCCAGCAGCCGCCGATCATCGATCCGGATATTTGGGAGAGGGTGCAGGCGATGTTGGTTGAAGTCGGTCGCCGGAAACGAGGCCTCGGAAACGAAGCCAGCAAGACCTCTCCACTTGCAGGA
Organism: Nitratireductor sp.; assembly: GCA_020441855.1. Lineage (GTDB taxonomy): Bacteria > Pseudomonadota > Alphaproteobacteria > Rhizobiales > Rhizobiaceae > BOKV01. Next base: position 18,469 of record JAGRLL010000079.1, on the reverse strand, counting down.
AAACTGTTCGACGAGACGGGAGACCGGCTGACGCCATCCCATGCCAGCAAGAAGGGTCGGCGCTATCGCTACTACGTCTCCAACCGGTTGATTACCAACGCCGGCAAAAAAGCAGGCGATTCAAGCAGCGGCTGGCGACTCCCGGCGCGGGTGCTGGAGCAGCAGATTGCGACGGTAATCCTGAATTGTACTCGTGGCTGCTTGGCTTCGGATCTGTTGATCGACCCGACAGCTGACATCATCGCCGGGGCGGGCAGGGCGCTCGAACGGCTGGGTGGTGCCAAGCTGGTTGCGGAAAGCGTCATCGGCTGCATCGACCGGGTCAGCATCGGTCCGGGCCGGATTGAGATCGAGCTGGATCGCGCTGCGGTCGCGTCAGTCCTGGAACTGGATGCTTCGAACATCTCGCCAAAGGCAATGACTATCATCGCTCCGTTCCAGCGTCGCAAGCGTGGCGTCGAGGCTAGGCTCGTGATTGGCGAACAGGCGCCGACCTCGCATGACGCTGTGCTGATCCGCAGCATCGCGAAGGCTCATCGATACTACGAAGCGATCACTCGGGGTTCGACATTCGAGGAGATTGCCGAAGCAGAAAACCTTACCGTGCGACGCGTCCTCCAGGTGATCGAACTCGCCTTCATCGCTCCCGATATCGTCAAGGCGATTGTCCGTGGCGAGCAGCCGGTCGAACTTACGGCTAGGTGGCTCGGCCAGAACCCTCTGCCGTCCGACTGGCAAACCCAGCGCCAGGTAGTCGCGTCGCGCTGACGATTTCCTTCGCAATGCCGACACTAAAAAAAGGACGGTTCAGCATCAAATGACGATGGACCGCCGATGCATATTCCACAAACTGTCAGTCAGAAATTGGCCGACAGAGACTTTGGCCGGAATCCGGGTCTGTGAGCGGCCACTTTGGCGTCTCGGTTTACTCGAAGCTAAGCTAACGCGCGGAAACTACCGGGTTATTTTCGGTAAACGTTGAGGCCCCGGACCGAGCAGGACTGGTTGGCTGGGGAACCTGGATTCGAACCAGGACTAACGGAGTCAGAGTCCGTGGGTCTACCGTTAACCTATTCCCCAATCTGCCGGCGAATGCTGTCGCCGGCAATATTGTCACCAAGCCTTCGACGTAGCCGGACCGCTTGGTCCGGTACGCCGCTTCGCCAAGTGCCCGTTGTATAATTATCCGCTTCCGACATTGCAACATTCGCGCACAATCTTTTGGCTTGGTCGCCGCCGGTCGCAATGATAGGCTTGTTTCAACTTATGAACTTTGCGCGCCTGGCGCGGATGCGAGTACCGAACGCACGGCGTTCGGCCATCGCGGGCGCGGCGCGGAGGAAATCGGCGTGAACAAACCTCGCAAGGGCGGCAGGCCGCCTCAAGAGGGATTCGCCCGCGGTAAACGCAAAAAACGCCGGCTCGGCCGGCGTACGCACGAAACGGCGAACCCGGTGCCGGCCGATTCAACGGCCGGCGAGACAGCGCGTCGCGAAAGCCAGACGGGCAGCGGCGATATTTCCGCTCGAAATCCGAACGCACGAGGACATTCCGGCAAGCGTCGCCGTAGCCGTGATGGAAGGCGCGACGACAATGCCGGCGCGTTGCCGGCGGCGGATGCGGATCAACCTCCTGTACTTGCACCCGCGCCAGCATCCTCGCGCGATACAGGTGCGAATGCCCACATGGCGCCGAAGGAAAGCGGTGATGCTGTCTCGCCTTCGCGGGGACGCCGCCGGCGGCGGCGCAAGGGCAAGGCGTTTTCACCGATCGCCCAGGAAGGTCGCCAGTCCGCCGAAGAACCGATCCGCTATCTCCGGGCCCCCCCCAAGGCGGCGCCTAGACCGAGTTTCCAGCCCGTCAAGGGCCGCAAGGCCCCATGGCGCGGACAGGACAAGGCACGCAACCAGAACGGTGCGATCAAGCCACGCCAGGACAATCGCCCGAACGGGCATGCCCGTGGCGCAAGCCGGCCGGCTTACGCGGCGCTCGACCTCGGCACCAACAATTGCCGTCTTCTGGTCGCCGTACCGATGGAGGGCGAGCGGTTTCGCGTCATAGATGCCTTTTCGCGTATCGTCCGCCTCGGCGAGGGCATGGCGGCAAGCGGACGCCTCTCCGACGCGGCAATGGATCGTGCGCTGGAGGCGCTGGTCGTGTGCGCCGGCAAGATGGCCTCTCACGATCTGGCCGGCTATCGGCTGATCGCAACCGAAGCCTGCCGGCGCGCGGAGAATGGCGAGGCCTTTCTGGAAAGGGTCCATGCCGAGACCGGATTGCGACTGGAAGTCGTCGATCGCGAAACCGAGGCGCGTCTGGCTGCCGAGGGTTGTGGCAGTCTGATGGATCGCCGGGCCGAAGGCGCGGTCCTGTTCGACATTGGTGGCGGTTCATCCGAACTGGTGTTGATCAACCGCTCGGCAGACCGCTCGGGAGCCGGGCGGATCGCCGAAAGCATCGCCGCCTGGACCTCGTTGCCGACCGGCGTGGTCACATTGTCGGAGCGTCATGGCGGCCGCCACGTCACCCCGTCGATTTTTCAGGACATGATCGCCGACGTTCTCGAACAGCTTTCCGGTTTCGATGGACGCAACCGGCTCGCCGACATCTGGCATCCCGCACGAACCCATCTGCTGGGCACGTCTGGCACGGTAACGACGATCGCGGGCGTTCATCTCAAGCTTCCGCGCTACGACCGGCGCAAGGTCGACGGGATATGGTTGGCCGATGGCCAGATCGATACGGTGATCGAGGCGCTGGTCGAAATGGATTTCGAGGCACGGGCGCGCAATCCCTGCATCGGCAAGGAGCGCGCCGATCTGGTTCTGGCCGGCTGCGCCATCCTTCAGGCGATCCGGCAGACCTGGCCGAGCCCGCGTCTGCGCGTTGCCGATCGCGGCCTGCGGGAAGGCATTCTCGCAGAGCTGATGCATGCCTCCGGCGAATGGAGCGCTGCAGGCGGGCGCGATCGCAGACCGCACCGGACCGACAAGGCGCATAAGCCGCCGCAACCCACGGGGGCGGCATGACACCACCGCGCGGCAAGGGACCCACGAAGGGCGGTTCGGGCCAGGGATCGGGCCAAGGATCGGGCAGATCGCTGCATACGCGGGTCAAGACGGCCCGGGGGCGCAAGCAGTCCTCGCGCCTCTGGCTGGAGCGCCAGCTCAACGATCCCTATGTCCGCCAGGCCAAGGCCGAAGGCTATGCTTCGCGGGCCGCCTACAAGCTCAAGGAGATGGACGACCGCTATCAGATCCTGAAACCGGGCGATCGGGTGATCGATCTGGGCGCGGCGCCGGGAGGCTGGTGCCAGGTCGCCGTCGAGCGAACCGGATCGAGCGCCGATGACATCCGCGTCGTCGGCATCGACTATCTCGACATGGACCCGGTTCCGGGCGCCTCCATCCTCAAGATGGATTTTCTCGACGATGATGCGCCCCAGGCGCTGATGCGGGCGCTTGGCGGGCATGCCCCCGATGTTGTCCTCTCCGACATGGCCGCCCCGACGACCGGTCATCGCAGGACCGACCATTTACGCACCATGCATCTCGTCGAGGTGGCGCTCGACTTTGCGCTCAAGGTGCTCAAGCCCGGCGGTCATTTTCTGTCCAAGACCTTTCAGGGCGGCACCGAAGGTCCGTTGCTCGATCTGCTCAAGCGCAATTTCCGCGCCGTCCATCACGTCAAGCCACCGGCCTCGCGCGAAGGCTCGGTGGAACTCTACCTTCTGGCTAGGGAATTCAAGGGCCGGGATGACGAGCGGGACGAGCTGTAGAAGCCGGATTATTTATATTAGTAATTGCTAATTTAATGATGTCTGCTATGATCCGCCGTCGGGATTTTCTCCGGGGGAGGGGTGATTGGCTCCATCGAAACAGGACAGGCGTGCCGTCGCGTTCGCAAGGCGACATCTCCCCTTCCTCGAATGGGCGCGGGCCTATGATCGCGATATGGCGGCGAACGATCTGATCGCCGCATTGATCGTCACCATCATGCTGATCCCGCAATCGCTCGCCTATGCGCTGCTGGCGGGCCTGCCCCCGCAAGTCGGCCTCTACGCGTCGATCCTGCCGCTGATCGCATACGGCCTGTTTGGCACAAGCCGCACCCTCGCTGTCGGCCCGGTTGCAGTGGTTTCGCTCATGACGGCTGCAGCCGCCGGCGAACTGGCGCGACAGGGAACCCCGGAATATTATGCCGCCGCACTCGCGCTGGCGCTGCTTTCCGGTCTGATGTTGACCGCGATGGGCCTTTTCCGCCTTGGCTTTCTCGCCAATTTCCTGAGCCACCCGGTCATTTCCGGTTTTATTACCGCTTCCGGCATCATCATCGCACTGAGCCAGCTGCGCGGCGTGCTGGGCATTACCGGTTCCGGCAAGACCCTGCCCACGCTCCTGTCATCGATGTGGACCGATATTGGCTCGCTGAACCCGACAACGCTCGCCATCGGCGCATCGGTCACTGTCTTCCTGTTCTGGTCGCGCAAATGGCTGAAGCCAATCCTGATCGGTCGCGGTTTCGCGCCGCGGCCTGCCGACATCTTCGCCAAGGCGGCGCCAGTCGTTTCCGTTTTTGTCACCATCGCCGCGACCTGGGCCCTCGGCCTCGACAAGGCAGGAGTGAAGATCGTCGGTGAGGTGCCGTCCGGCCTGCCCGGGCTCGCGATGCCTGCCTTCGATCCGGGCCTTTGGCGCGAAGTCGCCATTCCGGCCCTGCTGATTTCCATCGTCGGTTTCGTCGAATCCGTTTCCGTCGCACAGACATTGGCTGCCAAACGTCGCCAACGCATCGATCCCGATCAGGAATTGGTGGGTCTGGGCACGGCCAACCTCGCCTCGGCGATAAGTGGCGGCTATCCGGTAACGGGCGGCTTCGCCCGTTCCGTCGTCAATTTCGACGCGGGCGCACAGACACCCGCTGCCGGCATGTTCACCGCGATCGGTATCGCGCTCGCTACCCTCGTGCTGACGCCGTTGTTGTTCTATCTGCCGAAGGCGACCCTTTCGGCGACGATCATCGTTGCGGTCCTCTCGCTGGTCGACCTCGGCGCGATCAGGCGCACCTGGTCCTATTCCAGGGCCGATGGTGCCGCCATGCTGGCGACGATTGCGCTCACCCTCGTCTCAGGCGTCGAAACGGGCATTGTCGCGGGTGTGGGCCTTTCGATCTTCCTGCATCTTTACCGCTCGTCGCGGCCGCATTTCGCAATCGTCGGCCAGGTCGCCGGGACGGAGCATTTCCGCAATGTCAAACGCCACAAGGTGACCACAACGCCGGAAATCCTGTCGATCAGGGTCGACGAAAGCCTGTATTTCGCCAATGCGCGTTATCTGGAGGACACGATCCTCAACGCCATCGCCGCCGATTCAGCGATCCGTCATGTCGTGCTGATGTGTCCGGCCGTCAACACCATCGATTCAAGCGCGCTTGAAAGTCTGGAGGCGATCAATCAGCGCCTGGCCGCCTCCGCTGTGACCTTTCATCTGAGCGAGGTGAAGGGTCCGGTGATGGACCGGCTGCGCAGGAGCCATTTCCTGCACGATCTGACCGGAAAGGTCTTCCTCACGCAATTCGATGCGATGAAAGACCTGACGCCCGACCTGACCCTGAAAACGCTCAAGGCGAAACGTCAGACAACGAGCGCGGTCATCGCCAACAAATAGGCGCACAAGGAAACGCCACCGCCCATCGGGCAGCGGCGTATGGTTTCTTGTCAGATGTCCCTCGGCAAAAGCTCTTCCGTAGGGGCGTCGGCAATTGCAAGGGCGGAAGCCCTTACTCCGGTTTGTAATCGGGGCTGAATTGCAGCAGATAGGCGATCACGTCGGCGCGCTCGTCATCCTTCTTCAGCCCTGCGAAGGCCATCTTGGTCTTCTTGATCATGTCCTTGGGTTTTTCGAGGTAAGTGGACATCATCTCGGGCGTCCACACCAGACCATCTTCACCAGCCTTGACCATGTCCTTGGAATATTTCTTTGCATATTCCTCGTCGCTGCCCGCTGCGCGGCCGAATACGCCGTTCAGGACAGGACCAACCTTGATCTTGGCATCGTCGCCGACCATGTGGCAGGCGGCGCACTTCTTGAAGACCTTCTCGCCTTTGGCAATGTCGCCCTCCGCGAAAGCCGGTCCGGCGATCATGACTGCCAGAACGGTGGCGGCGATCTTACCATGCAGATTTTGCATGCATCTTCTCCTTGATTTCTCGCGCGGTGCCGAGCGCGTTCGCGGTGTCGCATCTAGCGTCATGCCCGTGTCCGGGCCTTGTCAGAGATCAAACCGCGATTCAGTTCTCCGGTCCGGCCCGGGGGTGCGCCCCGGATAGTAAAACCCGGCGGAAGCATCGTGACTGACGCCTGCGATCCCTGCGATCTACCAACCATTGCCGCGTGCATTTTGCAATGCCGCCACATCGTCGCAGGCGTGGAGCCACTCCACAAGAGGATGCTTGCCACAATGCTTGGTTAACCATTCCCGAGCCAGGCGTAAGACATAAAAGCTTTTTTAGACATTCAAGCCAATGATCTGTTTTTTACGAAGCTTCGGTTGCTCCATGTCCGTTAATCCGCCTGACCGGCAGGCAAATCAGCAAGTCGCGCGTCTCGGTCGCAGCGTACGTCTCACCTTTGTGGTGGTGTCGCTGGCGGTCGGTATCGTTTGCGTGGTGGCATGGGCGGATCTGGTTCCGCAGCGATATGCCGGTTTGGCCGATATCCTTGCCGGCCTCGCGGGAATTGCCGGGATCACTTTCCTGTATTTGCGGGTCGGCCCCGCCTTGGGCAAGCTTCCGGGGATTGCGCTCGCAGGCAATCCGGCGCAATCGGGCCAGGCTGTTCACGGCGTGGGTGGGGGAAATGAAGTCGCCCGGCGGTCCAAAGACGACGGCAATCCGGCGCTGGCACTCACAGATCCGTTGACCGGCCTGGGAAACCGCTCGCGAATGATCGAGAAATTCGCGCGTATGGTGGATGGCAGGAGCGATCAGGCTCCGTTTGCGGTCGGCCTGATGAACATCGACGGCATGAAACCCGTGAACCAGAATTACGGCACGGTCGCTGGCGACGAGGTTTTGCAGCAATGCGCACAGCGGCTGGCCGCCGCAATCGAGGGCAACGGGATCGTCTGCCGCTACGCTGGCGACGTTTTCGGCTTCATCTTTCCCGACGTGAAGGAACCGCGCGAGGCGGAAGAAACCGGTCGGCTCCTGCAAAACGTTCTGCTCGCACCGTTCAGGGTCGATGGCAGGACGGTCCGCCTCACCGGCTCCTTCGGTCTGGCATTCCACCATCCACGGGTCGGCGACTTCAAGCAAGTGATCGCGAGGGCGGAGACGGCGCTGCAACATTCCAAGCAGCGCGGCCGTGGGCGCGTCACGCTGTATTCGGAGGAAATCGAGCAACTGGTCAACGAGGGCGCGCGCCTTGAAAAGGCGTTGCGCGAAGCAATCGCCAATCAGGACGTCAAACCCTATTACCAGCCCATCATCTCCTTGCAGGACGGCAGGCTGCTCGGCTTCGAGGCCTTGGCGCGCTGGATCGACCCGGAACTGGGCACCGTTCCTCCCTCCAGGTTCATTACGCTGGCGGAGGAACGCGGTCTGATCGTACCGTTGACCGAAAGTCTGCTTGCGCAAGCCGTCGCGACGGCGGCCGACTGGCCGGACGAACTGTTCTTGTCCTTCAACATTTCCGGTCTGTTGCTCATCGACTTCGCGACCGCCGAACATATCAAGGAAGCCGCCTATCGCGCCGGCCTGCCCTTGCATCGCCTTGAGATCGAGGTGACCGAGTCGGCGATCATGTCCGATCCGGATACAGCGGCAAGGATCATCGGCGACCTGCACCAGGCCGGCATTCGCGCGTCGATGGACGATTTCGGCACCGGTCAGTCGAGCCTGGGCCGGCTGCGCCAATTGCAGCTCGACAAGGTCAAGATCGATCGCTCGTTCGTCATGACCATCGGCGAGGACAAGACCGCCGAACATATCGTGCGCGCCATTCTGGAAATGTGCGAGGGCCTTGGCATGACGGTCGTCGCCGAGGGCATCGAGGAACTGGACCAGGCCGAGACGTTGCGCCGTTATGGCTGCCATGCCGGGCAGGGCTATCTGTTCGGCAAGCCGAGGGATTGTCACCATACGATGAACTACATTCGTGACTTCCTCACTTACACCGCTTCAAACGCCAGATCCGGCGTCGCCTGACGCGCCGCATCCGGCTCGCCGCCACCTGCATTAACCTCAAATGCCTGTGGAGATCGTCCGAGCCCGCTTGCCACCAGGCGCCGGAATTCCAACCTTGCCCATTGCCGATTCAATTCGTGGAATACGAACGGGCCGAAAGCGGGAAGGCGAGGCGTTGGCGAAACTCTATTTCAGCTATTCGGCGATGAACGCCGGCAAGTCGACCCTGCTGTTGCAGGCTGCCTACAATTACCAGGAACGCGGCATGCGCACGCTGCTGCTGGTCTCCTCGATCGACAATCGCACGCTGCAGGGCGAGATCGCATCGCGCATTGGCCTGAAACAGCCCGCCGAAATCTTCGCTCGGCATGACGATCTGCTGGCGCTGATCCGGGGTCACAATGCCGACGGCGAAATTGCCTGCGTCTTCATCGACGAGGCGCAGTGGATGGAGGAAGCCCAGGTCTGGCAACTCGCCCGCGTCGCCGACGAATTGCATATCCCGGTGATGTGCTACGGGCTGAGGACCGATTTCCAGGGCAAGCTCTTTCCCGGCAGCGCCGCCCTTCTGGCCATCGCCGACGACCTGCGCGAGATCCGGACCATCTGCTGGTGCGGCAGGAAGGCGACCATGGTCGTGCGTCTCGGCCCGGATGGTAAGGTGGTCGAGGAGGGAGACCAGGTCTTTGTCGGCGGAAACGAGAGCTATGTATCTTTGTGCCGCCGGCACTGGCACGAGCGCAAGCTGGGCAACGGCGGCCCGGCGAAACACGGTTGACGGCTCGCCGGCGCTTTCTTGATTAATTTGGCGCAGTCTGAACCCTGCGCCGGCTGTAGCGCACTTCTTTTGGTCGAAATTGTCCCCGACAATGCGATCAAACAGGAGCCGCTCATGATTCGCACGATTTTCGACAAGACGCTTACATTCACCGCAGCACTGACCGTCGCCGCATTCGGCTTTCTGGCCCAGCCGGAACCGGCCGGTGCGGCCGCGCCGGTGCGCGTCGGACTGCTGACCTGTCAGGTGGATGGCGGTGTCGGCAAGATCATCGCTTCCAGACGCGAATTGAGCTGCATTTTCGAGCGTGTCGGTTCCGGCAGGATCGAGCGCTATGCCGGAGAGATCAACCGGATTGGCCTCGATATCGGCTCGACCTCCTATTCAGACATCGCCTGGGGCGTCTTTTCGCTGGCCGAGCCTTATGCGCCGGGAGCGCTGCAGGGCACCTATGCCGGCATCTCTGGCGGTGTCTCGGTCGGGGTCGGTCTGGGCGCCAATGTCCTGATCGGTGGACTGGAGCGTTCGTTCGCGCTGCAGCCTGTCAGCGTCGAGGCTTCGCGCGGTCTCAATCTGGCGCTCGGCGTCGCCTCGCTGCGCCTCATCAGCGTCGGCAATTTCGGCCAGTAGAGGGGCCGCTTTCAGGGCCGGCGGAGAGGGTCGCCGGCAATTGCGGACGCATTTCTTTCTCCTGACTGCTTCGTGTCGCTTCAAAACTTCTTTTGACGTGCCTATATTCCTCGCTCAGGGGAAGTCAGGCACGCGGTTCGATGCCGAGGCAGCGGGAGTTTTTTCATGGCCACACTGAAGAGCATGGACGCCGAGATCGAGAAGACCAGGGCGACCGTCGAGGATATGCGCGTCAAGCTCGAGCAAAGCGGCGTTCTGCTGGAAAAGCTCGCCAAGGCCGAGACCATCGGCCAGACCGATTTCGACATCGAGAACGCCCGCATTCAGGACGTGCTCAAGCAGCAATCGGTGATGGAGGCCAATATAGCCGACCTCATCATCGGGCTCGAGGATGCGACGAACGTCTTCGGCACCGAGTTCGAGTCGATGAAAAGCTATTCCACCTGGGAAAAGCTAGTCGGCATCTTCTCCAAGCAATCCATGCAACGCATGCGTTCCGATCGCGTGCGCAACATGTCGCTTGCTTCCAACCTGCAGGAATTGCTGGCGAAATCCGACTCCATTGTCGGCATCCTCAAGGGCCAGAAGGCGGCGCTCGAAAGCCGCTACGCGTCTTCGGAAGCAAGCCTGCGCACGGTGATCGAACGTCGCCAGAGCACGATGGAAACGCTTGAAGCGACGCAGAAGCGCATCGAGGAACTCAATCCGCTCCTGCTCGACGTCGAGAACCAGATCGCCGCTTCCACCGACCAGAAGCAGCGCGCCGGCCTCGAGGGACAGCGTTCCGAACTTGCAACCGAATACAACCAGATGCAGGCCAAGGAGCAGGAATTGCTGGCGGAAAGCCAGACGCTGGAGCGTTACACCTCCATGTTCCAGACCTTCGTCGATTCCCTCAACAACCAACTCGCCGCCCAGCAGACGCTCATCAACAAGCTGACCATCGACACCGAGCAGCGCGTCGTCCTCTACAAGGCGCTGGAAGACTCGCTGAAGACGGCGGCCCAGCAGGACGTCGCCCACAAGATCAACACGCTTGGCAACCAGGTCGACGTGGCGGCAGAGGAAACCATGGCCGGTATCGGCGCCGCCGCGCAGTCGCATATCGGCGACCTGCTCGAGATGCACGAGAAGAACATGCTCTCGACCAAGGAGATCCAGCGTCGCAAGAAGCTTGCCGACGAAGCCTTCGCACGACGCTTCGAAGAGGTCATGAAGAAACACAACACCGCCGATTACGTCGCTTCCTGACCGGCCGCGCGGCTGATCCATGACCGAGACGGAAACAGCAACAGGCAATTCCGCTGACAGCGCCAGGGGCGGCTCCGGCGTCTCGCGCTATTTCGATGCGATGGACCGCGCGCTCGACGGGCTCGATACTTTCCTGCGCGAGGATGACAGCCCGCTCTACAAGCACGGGCTGATCGGTTCCGTCGTCGAGGAATATCTGGCGCGGCTGCGCGGCTCCTTTGCCAGTTGGCGCAACCGTGTGGCGTTTGCCGAGCGCTTCCGCATTTCGCAGGCCGAGAGCGGCTTTCCCGCCTTCCAGAACGTGCTGGAACTGGAAAACGACCGCCGCGACGCCGACAAGCGTCTCGCCTCCATGCCGGATGCCGATACCATCCGTGCCGAGATGGTCGATTTCATCCTGTCCAAGAAGCAGTTTCCCGCCGCGCTCAAGGAGACGATGGCCGAGCGCAGCTATCTGGAATCGGTGCGCGAAGGGTCGCATTTCGCTCCCTTCTGTTTGCCAAAAACCGTGCGCGTCTCGGTCAATCCCAAGACCAGCCGGCCCTTTTACATCGTGCACTGGGGCTATTTCGACGGCTCAGCCAACCTGCCGATGGTCTACATCGCCTCGGTCGAGGATTCCTCAAGGGAAATGGTCGAGACGCTGGTCGCCTCCGGCGGCAGGCTGAATCGTGGCGTCGAGATCCCGCTGCCGGTCGACGGCCTGCTCAACCCGGCGCTGGCGCATCGCTTCGACGATTTCTGCAGCAAGAACTCGTCCTATTCGCTGACGCTGTCGACCATCGCCACCAACATGGACAAGGATTTCGACAACCTGCACCCCAAGCAGCTTCGCCGTTTCGTGCTGGGTCCGTTCTATCATGCCGACATCACGGTCAACGGCGCTACCGTCGACAAGATATTGCGCAAGGTCCACCGGCCGCAGAACCAGTGGATGCTGACCTGGACCCTGCAGGAGATCTATTCGATCAACGAGAAGCCCGGCAAATGGGGCTTGTGGGGCGGCGAGCCGGCACGCGACGAATTCTACATCAACACCGACGATCTGGATTCCGCCCGCATGGGTGTATCGGCCTTCCAGAACCACGCATTGGTGCCGCACGAGGCCTACCAGGCGATCTATGCCGCCGGTGAGGCCGACAAGATCTTCGCCGGCTACCAGACCCATATCGTGTCGGGCAACCAGGTGCTCAGGAGACTTTGATGGATATCGGCCTTACCGCCCTTCGCGAGGAAGACATCGCCAAACAATTGGCCACGGCTCAGAGCCTGGTTACCCGAACCGTGGTGGTCGAGGCCGCAAAGCGCGAATCCAACACGGAAATCGCCGGCACGCGGCGGCGCTTCGTCTCCACGGTTTCGACCGCCGGCATGAAAGCCTCGCGCGACGTGGAATTTGCCAAGACGCTCGCCGCCATCACGCCCTCCGATTCCATGTTGTCGCCGGCCCAGCACAACGTGCTGTTCAAGACCCGCCGCGCGCTGGCGATCGCGCTGGCCGTTGCCGATCTGTATTCGCGCCAGACCGGCCTCGATGCGCTTTATACGAAGAACGCCTCCGCCGTGCTGGAAGGAGGCGAGGCCGAACGCTATCGCGTGTTGCTCGAAGCCAGCGCCTATGTCGCCGCGTTCACGGCCGCCGCCTACGTCAAGCAGCTTGTCGAGGCCACGGGTGAGGCGACCGGCGACGTGTCCGCGCCGAGCTTCAACTTCGCCACGCCGCAGGATGCGCTGAAAGGCTTCGTCGCCGCGCTCGACGCCGCGGTGTCGGGCGCGCCGGACGACACGGTGATGGCGCGCCGCGCCGTTGCCGCCGCCGAAAGCGCGATCGAGGACCTGCTGTCGCGCAAGTCGCGCTTTTCCGGTCTCGGCCCGTTCGAGAACGTGCATCTGCGGCTTGAATCCGACGGTTTCGAACTCAACGGTTTCGATGTCGCGCCCGGCGCCAAGGCGCGCCCGCTGGTGATGACCTTCAAGAAGCCGAACGAGATCATCGGCAATCACATCGCCAAATACCAGGCGATGAAGCTCGCCAAGATGCTGATGGCGCACGATTTCGAACGGCAATTGAATCCGTTCGTCGAACTTGGCGGCTTCCTGTTCACCTTCATCGGCGACGGTGCGCCCGGCACCGGCAAGACCATCCTGATCCAGATGATCGCGGGTCTGTTGAACGATTACTGCCAGATGGCCGGCTATCCCTTCCATTACGAGAATTTCGGCGTCGACCAGATATCTTCCTATCAGGGCAAGTCGGGTCAGAACTGCAAGCAATTTGTCAACAACGTCGTCAACCCGCGCGCCATCGGCTTCGGCACGGTCGACGACATCGACCAGGTCGCCGCGAAGCGTTCCGACGACCGCGCCTCCGCCGGCCAGCAGGAAGTGACAGCCGTGCTGATGGAAAGCTTCGCCGGTGCGACGACGGTCGTACGGGGAAACTGTTCCTTTGGCATGTTCTCTAACTATCCCGAAAACGTCGACGACGCTCTTCGCCAGAGGGCCGGCGCGCGCTGGCTGGTCGACGGGCCGCAGACCCGCGACGACTATATCGATATCTTCGTCCTGCTCGCCGGCAAGAACCACAAGATTCCGCTGGGCGACCACGACTTGTTCGAGGCGCAGGCGATCCAGAAGGCGGTTGCCTCCGCCTACGAGGAACATTCGAAACCGCAGGAGGACGGGCTCGAAGCCGTCTATGAGCGTTTCATGAAGGTGAATGGCGGGCTGAAGACAATGTCCGACATCGGCACCTATCTTCACATGATCAAGGAAGCCGAGCCGCGCTTCACCGGCCGCGCCATCAAGAACATCACCGACGCCATCAAGATGCGAGCCATGGACATCGACCTGCCGGACGAATGGTTCGAGAAGCCGGAGAACTTCGTCCACAAGGGCTATGACGACAAGAAGGCGATGATCGAGGAATTGCGCGGGCCGTTCACCATCGAAATGGTGCTTCAGGAGATCAACCGCTACGCCGACTCGGAGTTCCGCTACACCGACCGTGCCGATGATGCCGCCGT
>JAGRLL010000079.1:0-4533 GCA_020441855.1 Nitratireductor sp. | reverse complement strand
GACGGGCAGTGGGAGGTTTGAGGCGCACCGACCGGCGCCGGCAAAGGCATGCCGGGCGCCGAAAAGTGAAGGCTTCAGATCAGGGTCAGTCCCGTGATCGCGAATACGATCAGGCAGGAGATTGCAGCACCGGCGAACGAATATTCCCCGCGTGAGAACCGGCGGCGGTCAGGGGAAGATTTCAGGGGCGCGCCGATCTGCCTGTCGAGCTCGTTGAGGTGGTAGCGGTGGCCCTGTGGGTTGACGTCGAACATGGTGCCATCTCCATCTGGTGTAATTGATGATGGAAAGTTAGGCTCGTGCCGTCAGCGCGATGTCGGTTACAGCGTCAAAGTTTCGTAAAAAGTGGAATCACGCAGCGAAAATCAACGTATTGGCCTGAAATTGCTGGGTCCGATGGAGCTGGACGCCAACGGTCGCGCCATCGATCTGCCTTCGCGCAAGGTGCGGGCACTGCTGGCCTATCTGGCCCTGCGCAGGGGACAACCCGTACCGCGTGATACGCTGGTGGCGCTGCTGTGGAGCGAGCGCGGCGAGGACCAGGCGCGGGCCAGTCTTCGCCAGTCACTCAGCACGGTTCGCAAGAGCCTGGGCGAAGCGGCCGGCGAGGCGCTCGTGAGTACCGGCGAGACCGTGAAACTGGAATCGGTATGGGTCGATGTGGAAGCCCTCGAAAGGGCGATGGCTTCGGCCTCGGCCCCCGAAGAGCTGGTGCAGGCGCTCGACCTTTATCGCGGAGAATTGCTGGAAGGCCTCGCCGTCGGCGAGCCGGGTTTCGAACAATGGCTGACGGCCGAGCGGGAAAGGGTAAGGGCCCTTGTTGCCCGGCTTCTGACGCAAGCCAGCGAAAAACTGGAATCGGAAGGCCGGATCGAGGATGCGATAACCCAGATCGCCAAGCTGGTCGTGCTCGATCCGCTGAACGAGGAGGAGCACCGCCGCCTGATGCATCTTTATGCGCGGCAGGGCCGTCACGACGCAGCGCTCAGTCAGTTTGCCCAGCTCAAGCGCGAACTGGATCGCCAATTGGGTGTCGAACCCTCCAGTGAAACACTGGAATTGCTGACCGGGATCAAGGCCCAGCGCCGCCGGGGAAGCGGTAAAGGCGAGTTGTCGGCCGGGGAGGCGGATGGCGCCCGGGCGAAACGCCCCGCACTGCCGGACAAGCCTTCCATAGCGGTCATCCCCTTCATCAACATGTCCGCCGACCCCGAACAGGAGTTCTTTTCAGACGGCATCTCGGAAGACATTATCACCGAGCTGAGCCGTTATTCCGAGTTGTTCGTTATTGCCCGCAATTCGTCCTTTGCCTTCAAGAACAACGCGACCGATACGCGCGAGATCGCATCGCAATTGGGCGTTCGCTATCTGCTGGAGGGCTCGGTCAGGAAGTCGGGAAACCGTATCAGGGTCACCGCGCAGCTTGTCGACGGCAACTCCCGCGAACATGTCTGGGCGGACCGCTTCGACAGGGAAGTGGACGACATTTTCGCGATCCAGGACGACCTTGCCCGCTCGATCGTTTCGACGATCAAGGGCAGGGTGGATGTCGACCTTGCGAAGCAGGCTTCGAAAAAGCCTACCAGCAATTTGTCGGCATATGATTGTGTCCTGCAGGCACAGGCGTTGATCCACCATTACCGCGAGGACGATTTCGGCAAGGCCCGCGTGCTGCTCGAAAAGGCGGTTTCGCTCGATCCCGGCTATGCGCGTGCGCATGGCTGGCTGGCCTATCTGGTGGCGACGGAGCTTCTTTACTGGCACATGTCGACCGAGGGCATACGGGAGGCGATTGCTCTCGGTGAGGAGGGGTTGCGGCACGACGACAGCGACAGCCGTTGCCACCTTGCGCTCGGCGTTGCGCATCTCTTTGACCGGCAGCACGACAAGGCCGGGCATCACCTGCAACGCGCCAGCGCCCTGAACCCGAACGACGATTTGGTCATGATCGAGCTGGCGCGCTACAAGATGTATTCTGACGAGCCGCTGGAGGGCGCCGATATCGCTCGCCAGGCCATCCGTCAGAATCCCTATCATCCAAACTGGTACTGGAACATACTCGGCCGCTGCCTGCACACGGCCAAGGATTATCGTGGGGCGATCTCGGTGTTGCGAAAGATTGAGAACACGCCATTCTGGAGTCATGTCTATTTGGCAGCCTGCTACACTGCCGTCGGTGAGGCCGGCATGGCCGCCGTCCACCGGGAGAAGGCGATGGCATTGAAACCGGAATTCTCGCTTGGTCAGTTTGAAACGATCTTTCCCTATCGCAACCCGGAAGTCCTTGGAGAGTTCATGCAGGGTCTGCGGCAGGCGAATTTTCCCGCATAGGCGAGAGGTTTCATGCAACGCCTGATCGACAACGAACTGATCTTCGGAAGGCTTTGGCCGGTCACCGAGCCGCATCTGGTCGAGCGCTACAATCAGGCGCTCGAGGGCTTCGGGCTCGGCCATGTCGATCTCGAAAGCTTCCGGATCGACATGGCCGGCTTCTCGCCGGAAGTTGCCGAGGCGCTGGGCGACAAGCAATATCTCGACCCCAACGGCGTCAATCGCCGCTTCGTCATCCTGACGCCCGAACAGATCGATCTGCCGGTCGTGAACACCGCTTTTTCCAACACCGAGGACCTGCTGTACCAGTTCTTCGAGAAAAACCAGCGCGAGATCTTCGCGCTCACCATCAAGGACGTGCTCTACGGCGAGATCGAGGACAATGTCTTCGAGGTCAAGGACATCGAGGACCTGCTGTCGATCGAGCAGGTCGAGTTCCGTGTCTTCACTGCGTCCAACCTGCTAGGCAAGACCAACGAACTGCAATTGCTGATCGAGCGGCTGCAGAAGATGCCGGATGCCTGGCAGGACGATGCCATGCTCAATCGCATGGTCGAACTGGCTGGCCAGACCGGCGACATTCGCGAGAACGCCCTGTTGCCGCACGAGGTGGTGTTCCGCCAGTCGACCTTCTGGACGTCGCATTTCGGCGGCGTCTACATCTTCATTGACGAAGGCCAGATCACCGTGATCTGCGACCCTTCGGCCAAGGGCTTTCGCAAGTCGCGGCCCTGGCAGGTTTCCTATATCGCCAGTGACGACCATGAACGCGTTTATGCTTTCCTGGCTGAGACGGGCCGGATCGACCCGCCGCGCGGCTCATGGATCGAGCGTTCGGGCCTGCTCGCCGAGCGCGCCCGGATGCTGGTCGCCTGGCTTGCCGTGAATGACGATCTTGGTGCCGATCTGTCGAAATTCAGCGTGCCCTGGGTCAATGCATGGGTTTCGCGCCATCCGCAGGCCGCAGGGCGTGGCACCCAGCTTGGTCTGCTCATTCGCATCCAGCACGATGTCGCCAACTGGTCGAACCTCGACATGCGCGAACTCGATCCGTCCGAGCGCTTCCTGGTCTCGCGCGCCAATCCCGAACATCCCGATTTCTACCTGGTCAACCGGCTGATCAGCGACTATCTGCCGTTCGACTACATGTCGCGCTTCGTCTTCAACAAGCCGCGTTTCTATCGCGACTACGAGAACTGGCCGGAAAATTACCGTGACTTTGTGGTGAAACAGATTCGCGATACCTATCTTCCGGACAAGAAGGCGCTCAGGCGCCGGCTCTACAAATAGGCCGCACCCATCCGCGCGGCGCTCCGGTCAACGCCAGATTGGCGTCCAGCCACGAGAGGCAATTATCCATGCTCGACCCAGTCTTCGCCTTCTTCGCCGGCATCCTTCGCGCCATCGGCCGTGGATTCAGGTGGCTGATCGCGACGATCATCTGGCCCTTCGCCGCCTTTAGGCGCTGGCTGCGGGGTCGAGGCTGGTTCATCAAGATACCCGTCTTCGCCATCCTCGTCGCGCTGGTGATCGGGTACGGCTATTTATTCTACATCACCCAATTCTGGTACTCCGACGATCCGGAATACGTGGAGAGCTTCGATTTCCGGAAAACATCGGTCGGCGTCGGCGAGAGGCTGCCGGACAATACCTGCCAGTCTTCTGCCATCGTGGTCGTTGCCAGCGATCTCATCGATCGCAACGTCAACACCGATACTTGGGTTTCCTCCAATCCGCTGTCGAAGGCCGGCCTGTTCGGCATCGAATGGAAGGACACGCCGTTCTTCGACAACAAGGCGGCCTTCCAGCTCGGCATCAATCAGGCGCTGAGGCGCACGGCCATCGAGCTGGTCGACCGTTTGGGGCGCGTGCGCGGTACGTCCTCGATCAACCAGAACCTTCAGGAAGCGCGCGAGGCGATGAACTACCGCGAGGACGCATGGTATGCGACCTTCAGCCCACCCTTCCTGCAGCCGACGACGCAGTCGCGCATGCGCGACGCCCGCAGGAAACTGCTGGCCTTCAACCAGGAACTGAGCCGCTGCCAGGCCGATTTCGACGCACGCTCCGACAATCTGATGCAGTTCATCGACCGCGTGACCGGCGATGTCGGCTCCACTTCGGAAATCATACAGCGTCGACTGGAAGCGGCCAGTTTCATCGGCTTCGACCGCCGCGCCGACGATCGCTTCTGGTTCACCT
>JAGRLL010000413.1 GCA_020441855.1 Nitratireductor sp. | reverse complement strand
CTCGTTTCCAGCCCCGGCTCGGGCAAGACCAGCCTGCTGGTCAAGACCATCGAAATGCTTGCCGGCAAGCTCGATACGAGCGTCATCGAGGGCGACCAGCAGACGGCGGCCGACGCCGACCGCATCCGCGCGACCGGCGCGCCGGCGATCCAGATCAATACCGGCAAAGGTTGTCACCTCGACGGCCACATGGTCGGCCATGCTGTCGAACATCTTTCGCCGAAGGATGGCTCGGTGGTGTTCATCGAGAATGTCGGCAATCTGGTCTGCCCGGCGGGTTTCGATCTGGGCGAGGCGCACAAGGTGGTGATCCTTTCGGTGACCGAAGGCGAGGACAAGCCTCTCAAATATCCCGACATGTTTGCGGCCGCCGATCTGATGGTCCTCAACAAGACCGACCTGCTACCGCATCTCGATTTCGACGTGGAGGCGGCGATCGCCAACGCGCGCAAGGTCAATCCGGCGATCAAGGCACTGAAGGTTTCAGCGCGCACCGGCGAGGGCATGGCCGGCTGGGTCGCCTGGATCGAGGCGGCGCGGATGATGGCGCTGGCGGGGCAGGAAATTCCAGCGAACGCAGCCGAATAGACGAGAGACAATGAGGGAGGCGGGACCATGTGTCTGGCGATACCGGCGAAAGTAACGGCACTCGAAGCGGGCGACATGGCGGTCGTCGCCTTCGAGGGCGTGAAGAAGCGCATCTCGGTTGCGCTGGTCGACGACATTGAGGTCGGCGACTACGTGCTCGTCCATGTCGGCTACGCGCTGCACAAGGTCAGCGAGGAGGAAGCCATGCGCACGCTGGCGCTGATGGCGGAAGCCGGCATTCTCGGTGAGGAACTGGAAGAGATGAAGGAGGGCGCGGCATGAAATATGTCGACGAATTCCGAGCGCGCGATCTTGCCGAGAAGCTTGCGCGCCAGATAGCTGCCGAAGCCAAGCCGGATCACGACTACCATTTCATGGAGTTCTGCGGTGGGCATACGCACGCGATCTTTCGTTATGGCGTGCAGGATCTGATGCCCGAGAACGTCGAGTTCGTGCACGGGCCGGGCTGCCCGGTCTGCGTGCTTCCCGTGCGCCGGCTCGACGACGCGGTGGAACTGGCCGAGAAGTTCGGCGTCATCCTTTGCACCTATGGCGACATGATGCGCGTGCCGGGCACGAAGCAGCGCTCGCTCATCCGCGCCAAGGCCGACGGCGCCGATGTGCGCATGATCTACTCGACGCAGGACGCCTTGAAGATCGCGCGCGACAATCCGGACCGCGAAGTGGTGTTTTTCGCCATCGGCTTCGAGACGACGACGCCGCCGACGGCGGTGGCGATCCTGCAGGCGCAGGCCGAGGGCCTGAAGAATTTCTCGGTGTTCTGCAACCATGTGCTGACGCCTGCGGCGATCGCGCATCTATTGGATTCCGACGATTTCGCGCCGGGCGGGCCGGCGAAGATCGACGGATTTCTCGGCCCCTCGCACGTTTCGACCGTCATCGGTTCGAAGCCCTATGAGGGCGCGGCGGAGAAATACAGGAAGCCTGTGGTGATCGCCGGCTTCGAGCCGCTCGACGTCATGCAATCCGTGCTGATGCTGATTCGGCAGGTCAACGAGGACCGCGCCGAGGTGGAAAACGAATATACCCGCGTCGTCACGCGCGAGGGCAACACCAAGGCACAGGCGCTGGTCGACAAAGTGCTGGAACTGCGCGAGGATTTCGAATGGCGCGGTCTCGGTTCGGTACCGCTCAGCGCGCTGAGAATTCGTGAGGAATACGCCTTCTTCGACGCGGAGAAACGCTTTGCCGTGACCGAGAAGCAATCGCGAGAGACGAAATCGTGCGAATGCCCGTCGATCCTGCGTGGCGTCAAGAAGCCGACCGATTGCAAGCTGTTCGGCACGGTGTGCACGCCCGAAAATCCGATGGGTTCGTGCATGGTCTCGTCGGAGGGTGCCTGCGCGGCCTACTGGACCTATGGACGGTTCCGGGATGGCAAAGCCAAGAAGGTGGCCCGGCTGGAGGCGGCAGCCCAGCCGGAGGCGGCGGAATGAACGCTCTCGAAAAGCCGGTGCGCCTGACCGGTAGCGTGGACATGACGCATGGCGGCGGCGGGCGCGCCATGGCCGACCTCATTCGCGACCTGTTTCAGCGCCATCTGTCGAACGCGTTCCTCGATCAGGGCAATGACGCGGCGCTGCTGCCGGCCGAGACGGGCAGGCTGGTGGTCTCCACCGACGGACACGTCATCTCGCCGCTGTTCTTTCCCGGCGGGGATATCGGATCGCTTTCGGTGCACGGCACGCTGAACGACGTCGCGATGGCGGGCGCCAGGCCGCTCTATCTGACGGCGGGGTTCATTCTGGAGGAAGGCTTCCCGCTCGCCGATCTGGAACGCATTGTCGTCTCCATGGCGCAGGCCGCGCGCGAGGCGGGCGTACCGATCGTGACCGGCGACACCAAGGTGGTGGAGAAGGGCAAGGGCGACGGCGTGTTCATCACCACGACCGGCGTCGGCACGGTGTCGGACGGGGTGAATATTTCGGCGAAGCGCGTGAAGCCCGGTCAGGCCGTGCTTCTCTCAGGCTCGATCGGCGATCACGGCGTGGCGATCCTGTCGAAGCGCGAGAACCTCGAATTCGAGACGGAAATTCGTTCCGACAGCGCAGCGTTGCATGGCCTCGTTGCGGCAATGGTAGAGGCCGTGCCCGGTATCGCCATGCTGCGCGACCCGACGCGCGGCGGACTGGCGGCGACGCTGAACGAGATCGCGCATGCGGCACAGGTCGGCATGGCGCTCGATGAAGCGAAAATCCCGGTGAAGCCGGACGTGCATGCCGCCTGCGAACTGCTCGGGCTCGACCCGCTGCATGTCGCCAACGAGGGCAAGCTGATCTGCATTTGCGAGGCAGGCGACGTCGAGGCTCTGCTCGCGGTCATGCGTGCGCATCCCAAAGGCGGGGACGCGGCGATCATCGGCGAGATTGTCGAGGACGACGCCTGCCTGATCCGCATGGAAACGGGTTTCGGCGGTTCGCGTGTTGTCGACTGGCTTGCCGGCGAGCAATTGCCGAGAATCTGCTGATGCGATTTGCGGGGGAGGACCGCACCATGAGTGAAAAGCCCACCATTCTTGTCGTCGACGACGAGGTGCGTTCGCTGGAATCGCTCGAACGCATTCTCAATCTCGACTTCGATGTGAAGACCGCGGCATGCGTGGCGGACGCCGAGGCGGTGCTGCAAAACGAATGGGTGCAGGTGATCCTGTGCGACCAGCGCATGCCGGACCAGACCGGGGTGGAGTTCCTCAAATCCGTGCGCCAGCGCTGGCCCGACGTCGTGCGCATGATCATTTCCGGATACACCGACGCGCATGACATCATCGACGGGGTGAACGAGGCGGGCATCTTCCAGTACATCACCAAGC
>JAGRLL010000078.1:3129-16162 GCA_020441855.1 Nitratireductor sp. | reverse complement strand
GCCAGCATGGCCAGTTCGGCGGCGGCTTCGGCCACCAGCAGGTCGGCTTCCAGAACCGCAATTGCTTCACGCAGGAAGAAATCACCATCGACCAGTGGGGCAATCGCGCCTCCTCGATCCGCCAGATCTGCAACTAGGCCGATCCGGCCGGGGAAGTCCCCAACCCGACAAGCCCAAGACCAAACAGAAAGCCCCGCCAACGGAAACCCGGTGCGGGGCTTTGTGATTTAGGGGGGCGATGCGTTCTAGACGTTGAACTTGAACAGCATCACGTCGCCGTCCTCGACGACATATTCCTTGCCCTCGTCGCGGGCCTTGCCGGCCTCGCGCGCAGCCGTCTCGCCGCCGAGCGAGACGTAATCGTCATAGGCGATGGTCTGGGCGCGGATGAAGCCGCGTTCGAAGTCGGTATGGATGACGCCGGCTGCCTGCGGCGCCTTGGCACCCCTGCGCACGGTCCATGCGCGTGTCTCCTTGGGGCCCGCGGTGAAGAAGGTGATGAGGTCGAGCAGGCGATAGCCTTCGTGGATCAACCGGTCGAGGCCGGCTTCTTCCAGCCCCATGGCCTCGAGGTATTCACCTGCTTCTTCCTGCGGCAATTGCGCGACTTCCGCCTCGATCGCCGCGGAGATGACGACCGTGCCGGCGCCCTCGGCGGAGGCATGCGCCTCGACGGCGGCGGTGAAGGCGTTGCCTTTCGCGGCGTCTTCCTCTGCGACGTTGCAGACATACAGAACGGGCTTCGAGGTCAGGAGGTTCAAGCCCTTGAGGATGCGCACTTCCTCCGCGCTTGCCGTCTTGAGCAGGTGGCGGGCCGGCTTGCCTTCGTGCAGCAGCGCAAGGGCGGCTTCCATTACCGGCAGGATGGCCATCGATTCCTTGTCCTTGCCAGTCGCCTTCTTTCTCGTCTGATCCGTGCGCCTTTCGAGGCTTTCCAGATCGGCGAGCATCAGTTCGGTGTCGATGGTTTCGATGTCGGCAACCGGATCGATGCGGCCCTCGACATGGGTGATGTCATCGTTTTCGAAACAGCGTACGACATGAACGATGGCATCGACCTCACGGATATTGGCGAGGAACTGGTTGCCGAGGCCTTCTCCCTTCGAGGCGCCGCGCACGAGGCCGGCGATGTCGACGAAGGCGATACGGGTCGGGATAAGCTCCTTGGAGCCCGCGACTGAGGCGATCTTGCTCATGCGCGCGTCGGGTACTGCGACCTCGCCCGTGTTCGGCTCGATGGTGCAGAATGGATAGTTCGCCGCCTGTGCGGCGGCGGTGCGCGTCAACGCGTTGAACAGCGTGGACTTGCCGACATTCGGCAGGCCGACAATGCCGCATCTGAAACCCATGGATCAGTCTTTCTCGTTTGAAAACAGTTTCTTCAACATCGCGGCCATCGGACCGGTTTCAGGAACCTTCGCCGCGGGTCTCGCGCGTGCCTGCCGGACATGGCTTTGGGCCTTGGAGGCCGGTTTGCCTGCGGCTTCGCGCTTGCCGCCCTTTGCGTCGGGAGCGTTACCGCCCATGGCCAGCGAAACACGGTTCATGAAGCTCGAATCCTCGCCTTTGGCCAGCAAGGGCGCATTGTCGGCGATGGCGTCGATGAACGGTTCCAGCCATTCGTTGTCCGCCTTGGCGAAATCGCCCAGCACATGGCCATGAACGCGGGACTTGTCTCCGGGATGGCCGATGCCGAGCCGCAGTCGGCGGTATTCCTTGCCGCAATGGGCGTCGATGGAGCGGATGCCGTTGTGGCCTCCGGCGCCGCCACCCTTCTTGATGCGGGCCTTGGCTGCCGACAGGTCGAGTTCGTCGTGGATGACCAGCAGGTCATCGAGACCGAGCTTGTAGAAACGCAGCGCCTCGCTGACGGCTTCGCCCGACAGGTTCATGTAGGTCTGCGGCTTGATCAGCAGGGTCTTGATGCCGCCGAGTTCACCTTCGGCGATTTCGGCCTTGAACTTCTTGCGCCAGGTCGAAAAGCCATGGCGGCAGCCAATCGCGTCCGCCGCCATGAAACCGATATTGTGCCGGTTACGTTCGTATCCGGAGCCAGGATTACCCAAGCCTGCGATAACGAACATGGCTGTTCTCCCCTCACCGGGAGGAGGCGAGGATTATTCCTCGCCTTCGGCCTCGGCTTCGCCGCCGTCTTCGGCACCGCCTTCGTCTCCGTCGCTATCCGGCTTCATTGCCGAAGAGCTGGCGACGGTGGCGATGGTGAAGTCGCGATCGGTGATGGTCGGGGTCACGTCCTTGGGAAGGGTGACATGCGAGATGTGAATCGAGTCGCCGATATCGAGACCCGTCAGGTCGATCTCGAAATTGTCGGGGATGGCGGTTGCCGGGCATTCGACCTCGACTTCGTGGCGGACGATGTTGAGTACGCCGCCGCGCTTGAGGCCGGGCGAGTCATCTTCGTTGACGAAGTGGACGGGGATTTCGACAACAACCCTCGATCCCTTGCCGATGCGCAGGAAATCGACATGGGTGATGAAATCGCGCACGGGGTCGACCTGATAGTCCTTGGGCAGGACCTGGTGCTTTTCACCAGCTACGTCGATGGTGGCGAGCGTCGTCATGAAGCCGCCCGCATGCAGGCGCAGCGTGACTTCCTTGCGCGAAAGCGAGATTGCCAGGGGGTCTTTCTTGTCGCCGTAGATGACGGCGGGCACATTTCCATTGCGGCGAAGTTCACGGGCGGCCCCCTTGCCGACCTTTTCGCGCCGCTCGGCCTTCAGCTCATAGCTTTGATGGCTCATTGCGGTTCCTTCCAGAATGTAAAGAGGGCATCCGGTAGTCCACTACGGCCTGCCGGATTTGCAGCGTCGGAAATTGTCTCCGAAAAACGCAACAAGCCCGCGTTGCCTCCAAGGGTGTCTGCGCGGGCAGGCGCGTTATAGGGAAAACGTGTAGCGAGCGCAAGCGCCCGTGCAGGCCCGCCTAGAGTTGCCAGGGCGCCTTGATTCTCAACCATTCGGACCAGAAGCTCCGCTTCGGACCGAGGATTTCGTCGCGGGTCAGACCGATGTCCCGGACAAGGCGGTCGCCGTGCTTGTTCACGATGCCGAAATAGTCGGCCGGATCGTGCGTTTGCCGATCCGGCCGATCTTCGCTCTTGTCGACGAAGGGGACGACAAGCGGAAGCAGGTTTGCCGACGCGGGCGTGGCGGTTTGCGACATTTCGTCGGCGAAGGGCATTGCGGTCATCGTCGTGACTCTATGGTTCGGACTCGTGGGAGGAGTGTTGACCCGAAATCTAGGATCGGGTTTGACATTTATGAAACGAATTGTTGTGATATCAGACATCAGGAATGTTGATGGCGGCAAATGATGGTCAATCCACTCGAGAGCGAATTGCTGCGCACTTTCCTGGCGGTTGCCGAGACCGGCAACCTGACGCGCGCCGGCGAGGTGGTGAATCGCACGCAATCGGCCGTCTCCATGCAGATCAAGCGGTTGGAGGAGGGGATTGGCGAGGCGCTGTTCACGCGAGGCTCGCGTGGCGTCGAACTGACCGCCAAGGGCGAGCAATTGCTTTCGAATGCGAGGCGCATCGTCGCGCTGATCGACGAGACGGCTGCCTCGCTTGCTGCGCCGCCGCTTGAGGGGAAGATACGGCTTGGAATCCCCGAGGAATACGGCGATTCCATCCTGGTGCGCGCGATTTCGACCTTCGCCAAGGTCCATCCCGACGTGGAAATCCATGCGCGCTACGACAGTTCGGCCGACAACATGGCGCTGTTGTCGAAGGACCAGCTCGATCTCGCGGTGGTCTTCGAGTGGCAGAATTATTCACTGGGTGAGATGCTGATGAGCGATCCCACCGTGTGGGTGAGCTCGGACGCGCATGCACCGCACGCGGAACGTCCCGTTCCGATTGCGATCTATCAAAGCAGCGGCTGGTGTACCGAGTTCGCGCTGCAGTTTTTGGACACGCGCGGTCTTGCCTATCGCACGGCCTATCGCAGCAGGACCAGCGGCGGATTGAAGGTGGCGGTGAAATCGGGTCTCGCGATTGCGCCAATCTCGCGATCCAACATTCCCGAAGGGTGCCGCGAACTCACCGAGGAGGACGGTTTCGGCGAAATCGACCATTCCAGGGTGGTGATGCACCGCAATCCGCGTTCGCGCGGGCCGGCGGTGGACGCCATGGCGCGCGCCATACGGGATGCGTTCTCTGCGGCGACGTAGCGGATCAGTCGAACAGGCTGGAGACCGACTTTTCCGCCGCGGTGCGGTTGATGGCCTCGCCAACCAGCTCGGCGACGGTCAGTACGCGAATATTGCGTGCAGTTTCGACTGCGGAGGTGGGCTGGATCGAATCGGTGATGACCAGTTCTTTCAGCTTCGAGGCGGTGATGCGCGCAACCGCGCCGCCCGACAGCACGCCATGGGTGATATAGGCGGTGACGGAGGCTGCGCCGATATCGAGCAGAGCCTCGGCCGCATTGCACAGCGTGCCGCCGGAATCGATGATGTCGTCGACGAGGATGCAGTCCTTGCCGACCACATTGCCGATGACGTTCATCACTTCCGATTCGCCCGGCCGTTCGCGGCGCTTGTCGACGATGGCGAGACCGGCGTCGATGCGTTTGGCGAGTGCGCGGGCGCGCACGACGCCCCCGACATCGGGAGACACGACCACGGTATTTTCCAGGTCGTAGCTTTCCTTGACGTCACGCGCGAGTACCGGCACGGCGAACAGGTTGTCGGTGGGAATGTCGAAGAAGCCCTGAATCTGGGCCGCATGCAGGTCGAGCGTCAGCACGCGGTCGGCGCCGGCGGTGGTGATCATGTTGGCGACAAGCTTGGCCGAGATCGGCGTGCGCGGACCGGGTTTGCGGTCCTGCCTGGCATAGCCGAAATAGGGCAGCACGGCGGTGATGCGCTTGGCCGAGGCGCGTTTGAGCGCGTCGGTCATGATCAGGAGTTCCATCAGGTGGTCGTTGGCGGGATAGGAAGTGGACTGCAGAATGAAGCAGTCCTCGCCGCGTACGTTTTCGAGAATCTCGACGAAGATTTCCTGATCGGCGAAGCGGCGCACATTTGCGCGGCCCAACGGGATATCAAGGTATCTGGCAATCTGCTCTGCGAGGACTCGGTTGGAATTGCCTGCAAAGAGTTTCATCGGTTGAGCGCCGCCAATGAATGATTTTAAGGGTTTGTCAGGCCGGCTGTATAGGCGATGGCCGTGGCGCTATCAATGGGCAGTGGCGAGTTTTAGGGAGAGTTTGCCCGGCTTATCAACGCATTGCTTCACGAGAGGTGAAAACGGGCACGTCCGGCCGTTGTCAGCCGGCTCTGGTGGTCGCCCAGCTGCGCAACGAATTCATGGTCGTGTTGGCGACGCGGGAGATCATGTCGTCCGAGATGCCCGCCCACGGATCGCCGGTCGAAGAGCCACCGCGTTCCTGTCCGGAAATGCGATGAATGCGTACGCCCCTGGCATCGAGCACGTCCCAGACATAGACGA
Source organism: Nitratireductor sp. (assembly GCA_020441855.1). Classification (GTDB taxonomy): domain Bacteria; phylum Pseudomonadota; class Alphaproteobacteria; order Rhizobiales; family Rhizobiaceae; genus BOKV01. The sequence goes on along the minus strand of JAGRLL010000078.1, from coordinate 10,686 downwards.
GCACCGCGCCCGAGCCGTCGTTGAGTGCGGAGAAATAGCCCTTCAACTGGTATTGCGCACCGCGATCCACCGAAACCACGACGGGAACGGCATTCGACCTCGCAGCGTTGCGCATGGCGCCGGCAAGCTTGGTGACGGCCGACTGGGGAGCGCCGGTGACCGGCAGGAAGGCGACGGGCGGAATCCGCGCAACGGAGGCAACCTGCTGGTTGTTGCCGAACTGTCCTGGCGCGGGCTGAGTGCCGCCCTGCAAATTCGTTGCGGCTTGCGGCGCGGTCATGCCCGGTTGCGGCGCGAGCGCGGTTTCGGTGCCGGGCTGCGACGTCAGCGATGCCGACGGGCGCGGCGTCGAGCCGGTGCTGATCCCGTTGGAAAAGGAGGTGGCGTTGCAGGCTGCAAGCGCGGAGGCAGTGGCCACGAGAACCAGCATGCGCAACGGCCGCAACAGCATGTCATGCACAGGGGTTGCGTGCCGATGCCGGACGTTGTTGTCCGAATGAGGGAATGCGGGAGATTCGGTGCGGGTCACTGGCTTTTCCTGTCTTCCAAAGGGTGATTCTCTCCCTGCCGTCTGTTTAGCCGCTAGCGCACGATCAGGTCAATTTCATGTCGGGACACGCTTTGCGGGCCGGATGCCGTGGCGATGTAGGACTGGCCCAGCGTCATGGCGGTGTCGGTGTCGCTGTCGGCGATGATCATGTGCAGGAACAGCACCATGTTCTTTTCGATCACGGTGGTGTTGCCGTCATAGATCATCGGCCGGTCCATCCAGCACGGTGCAAAAGACGCCCCCATGGAATAGCCGCAGGCGTTGAGACGGTGGCGGACGAGGCCGGCTGCGTCGAGTACGCGGGCATGGGCGGCGAACATGTCGGAGACGGTGTTGCCCACGACCATGGTGTCGCGCACCTCGATCAGCGCCGCGCTCGCTGCTTCGTAGAGTTCGAGATGGCGCGCGGTCGGCTTGCCGATGATGATCGTGCGCATCATCGCGGCATGGTATTGCGCCCAAACGCCGGCCCATTCGAGGGTCAGCTGATCGTTCCTGGAAAGCTTCCGCCGGCCCGACTTGTAGCGGCACAGGAGCGCATCCTTGCCCGATCCGATGATGAAAGGATTGCCCGGATAGTCTCCGCCTTTCGACAGTACCGCCGACTGCATGGCGGACAGGATTTCGGCCTCGTCCGCGCCTGGGCCGGCCAAAGCGATGGCCGCATCGAGCGCGTCGTCGGCAAGTTCGCCGGCCTTGCGGATCTGGTTAATCTCGGCGCCCGATTTGATCATCCTGAGGTTCGTGACAAGATCGGACGCATCCTGGGTTTCGCCGAATGCCTTGAGCCTTGCGTCGAGCGCGCGGGTGTGGCGGCCGTTGAGGCCGACCGTGTCGTATTCGATGCCGATGCGTGTGCCGACGAGATCGAGATCACCGAGCAGTTTGTGCAGGTCGTTGGTCGGATCCGCACCTTCGCGATCCGTCCATACCGCGATGTTCTCGATAATGGAGGTATGGCGCGCCTGACGCAGGTCCGGTGCGCGCGTCAGCAATACCATCTCGCCGCTGCGCTTCACCACGAGGCACTGGAAGTAGCAGAAGCCGAACGTGTCGTAGCCGGTCAGCCAATACATGCTTTCGGGAGCAAACAGCAGCATGCAGTCGAGCTTGCGCTCGTCCATGGCCGTCTGGAGCCGTTCGAAGCGTTTGGAATATTCGGTTGCCGAAAAGTGGAGCGCCATGGTCGTCCCCCTATTTCCTGATCATGATGGCCGATACCTGACGGCCGTAATCGGGTTCGCCGTTATGCGTTTTGCGCCGGTAGGAAAAAAACCGGCTTTCTTCGCCATAGGTGCAGTGTCCGGTCCATGACCCACCCACGCCGGCTGCCTCCAGGCGAGACAGGATATAGGCCGGCAAATCGAACAGACTATGACCTTCGTTCGAGGATTCGCGCAGGAAGCGGCTGTTGGCGGGATCCGATGCTACGAGACGTTCCGCGAATTCCGGGCCGACCTCGTAATTTTCTGGACCTATGGTCGGACCGAGCGTTGCGGTTATGCGTTCGCGCTTGGCGCCCAGCCGTTCCATCGCCTCGACCGCGCTTTCCAGCACGCCGTTCAGCGCGCCACGCCAGCCCGAATGGACGGCGGCGACGACGCCGGTCTGGGGCTCGGCCATGAGCACGGGGCCGCAATCTGCGGTCAGCACCCCGACGATGATGCCCGGCCGGTCGGTCACGACCGCATCGGCTTTCGGACGGTGTTCGTAGTCCCAGGCTTCGGTCACAAAGGCGACGTCGGTGGAATGGGTCTGGTGCGGTGTGGCGAGCGGCCTGCCGGGTGCGCCCAGATGGGCGGCGATGCGGTTTCTGTTTTCCTTGACGTCATCGTGCGAATCCTGCGAGCCGAAGCCGGCATTGAGGCTCGAAAAGATTCCTTTAGAGACGCCACCCTGGCGGGTGAAAAAACCGTGGACGACACCCGGTGACAGGGCGTCCAACCGTTCGCACAGGATGGGCGCCGGATTGGTCATCGTCGCGTTCGCAGGTGGTAAAAGCCGCATTTCATCGCGTCAGACAGTGCTTGGCGAGGTGGCGCTTGTCAACTTCCCCGAACGTCAATCGCTGCCGGCGCGGCGAAAGGCGGGAAGTTCGATCCCGTCTTGTCCACAAGGCTGCCCGAAAGAGCCAAGACCTTGAAAAGACTACCCATCCTGTCGGGGTGGGCCAGTCTTTCGACTTCTCCCTGCAGGCGTTGCCGCGTCACTTCGTCTGCCTTGGCGCCAAGCGTGCCGGCGCGTTCGAGCAGGCCCATGGCAATCAGGAACTCGCCCTGGGTCACGATTGCCGAAGCGTTTGCGCCGTTTGCCGCGGCAATGCGGGCGAGGGCGGCGAAGTCGACATGCGACGTCAGGTCGGCAAGACCGGGTTCTCCAAGCGGGTCGGCATGGGCATGGCCCCGCACGGCCTGGAAGGTATCGCCGTAACCCGATTCGGCGTGGCCATAGTCGATCAGCAGTGCCATGCCGCCATGATGCGCCAGTCGTTCGCAAAGCGTGGCGACCCAGGCTTCGCGAGCTGGCGCAAGTTCGAAAACGGCGCCGTCGGGTTCGCGTTCCGCGCCGGGCGGCAACAGCGAGGGATCGATCAATGCCGGTCCCGAGCTCCAGACCAGCGATCCGCTGTCGCCAAGGCCGATGCAGCGCTCATGCCAGACATTCCCGGCCTTTGCGTATTGGCGGATGGGGAGAACGTCGAGAAACTCGTTGGCGACAAGTATGGTCGGCAGTTCGGGCAATTCGCTGATCGAAGCATGCCAATGGGCGCGGGCGTCGAAATGCGAATCTGCGATCACCTTGTGCTGGCGTTCGATCATCGCTGCGCTCGCCTCGATCAGGTGGATATCTACGGCACCGGCCAAATCCGGGAAACGGCGAGCGGCACGCAGCATGTCGCCCAGCAGCGTGCCCTTGCCGGGGCCGGCCTCGACAAGGGCGACCTTTGCCGGCCGGCCCATTGCGTGCCAGGCCGCGTAGCACCATACGCCGATCAGCTCGCCGAACATCTGACTTACTTCCGGCGCGGTGATGAAGTCGCCCTTTGCGCCGATCGTGTCGGCGCGGGCGTAATAGCCGTCCTTCGGGTCGTTCAGGCAGATTGCCATGTACTCGGCAAGCGGCATTGGCCCGGCGGCGGCGATGCGGCGAGCGATACGTTCGCCGAGCGGTGTCATGAACTGGGGGCTTCCTGCCCCGGCTTGCGGTTTCCGGCGGTGGCCATCGCCCAGACGCCGATCGCCAGCATGGGCAGCGAAAGCACCATGCCCATGGTAAGCCAGCCGCCGAGCAGATAGCCGATCTGGACATCGGGAAGACGCACGAACTCGACGATGATCCGGCTGATTGCATACCATGCGATGAACGCGCCGCCGACGAAGCCCGGCGTCTTCAATTTCAGCAGGTGATGGGTGAGAACGCGCATCAGCATGAACAGGATCAGTCCTTCGAGCACGGCTTCGTAGACTTGGCTGGGGTGACGCGGTTCCGGACCGGCATTGGGAAAGATTACGCCCCAGGGTAAGTCCGTTGGCTTACCCCAAAGCTCCTGGTTGATGAAATTGGCGCAGCGGCCGAGCATCAGACCGATGCCGACACTGGCGCCGATGACGTCGAATAGTGAAAAGATCGAAAAGCCGCGCGAACGGGCGAACAGGATCATGGCGACGATCGTGCCCGCGAGGCCGCCATGGAAGCTCATGCCGCCGGTCCACAACATTGCGATCTTGAACGGGTCTTCCAGATAGACCGGCAGATCGTAGAACAGCACGTAGCCGAGCCGCCCGCCCGCGATGATGCCGATCACAGCCCACATCAGGAAGTCGTCGATGTCAGCGACCTTGATGGGCGAAGGACGACCACCCCACAAAAGCGCATTCGAGACGAGCCGGCGCGCATACCACCAGCCGAATGTGATGCCGACGACATAAGCTACGCCGTACCAGTGAATGGCGAGCGGTCCCAGGCGCAGCATCACCGGGTCGATCATCGGAAAGGGAATGGCGAAAAGCGGCATCGGCTCATGAAGCGGATTCAGGTGACCGCTTCATGGCACGGAGGCGGGGAGGGGTAAAGGATACGGGGTGAAGATCACATCGTGGTGGCCCGTTTTGCAGTCGCGCCAGTTGCACCATGGCCGCTTCATGCCATCCCTACTCGATGCTCAAGGCGAGGAAACGGGGCTGATTGTCATGTGAAATCATGAGCAGTATGGCACGGCGTCCGTGCTTTTTGGCTTCGTCCAGCGCAGTGCGCACATCGGACGGCGAGTGTACGTCCTGCGTGTCCACGGCATTGATGATGTCACCGGCCTTCAGGCCCTTGTTCTCGGCCTCGCTGCCCTTGGCAATGCTGGCGATCAATACGCCTTCACCGGTTTGCGTCGGTTTGAGCTCGATTCCGGTTTCTGACAAATTGATCCTTTCTCCTTCGGAAGATTCTCCCGCCGAAGTCGGTTCTTCGAGTTTGGTTCCCAGACGAACCAGGACGACCCGTAACTTGCCATTGCCGCCATTGAACTGCTGGAAGAATTTCTTCATCTCCGGCGAAAGGTTCCTCAGATCGAGCTTGCCCAGGGACTTGCCGTTCTTCGTGGCGTTCCACACATGGAATTTGACTTCAGTTCCAGGCGGAAGACTTGCGACCATTTTGGCAAGCCCGACCGGCGTTTCGATCTGCTCGTCGTTGATCGAGACAATGATGTCGCCCGAAACCAAACCGGCCATTTGGGCCGGACCGCCATCGTTGGTGCTGGCGACCAGCGCTCCTTTGGTGCCTTGGTAGCCGATGGATTTCCCGAGTTCGGCCGTGACCGGCTGAATCTGCACGCCGAGCCAGCCGTGTTCTTGACCAACACTACTGTCGTCTGACCGCACCCCGGGTTCAGGCCTGTCGAGCGAAGCCAACCTGGCGGCTTCAAGCTCTTTCAGCCGGACCCTTGCGAAATCGGCGTACACGCTGTCCGGAAAGTGGCTGATGAAGGATTTGAGCATCGCGGCGCTTCCGGTGTTCTGGATCGCCGCCCATGCCTGGGCGCCGGGGTCGGCGGCGGCAGGTGCCGAGTTTGCCTCACTTTTGCCGGGACCGGCAAAGAAGAAGTCGCCAGTGACTTCATCGTAATAGGCCGGTCGCTGGTCGTGGCTGACTGCGGAAGCAAGTTCCTGGACATTGCGGCGTACCTCGCGCGCGGTTCGCGTCAGGGACAGGCCGGGTGTCTTCAGCAGCGGGATGAGCGAGCGGGTGAAGACCGAATTGGGGTTTGGATCGTCGTTGCTCAGCCGGTCGAGAGCAGTCTGCCCTACACCGGCCGAATACATGATGAAGGTGCCTTCGGGCGCTGCAGTTCCCGCAAGGCCGCGCTTTGCCCCCAGGCTGCGCGTACCGCTTCTGGGAAAGGGATTGTCGCGGCAGGCGTCGAGGATGAGCACCGCAAGCTTCGTGTCGCGGCGCCTGATACGATCAAGCACGGTGTCGACGGGAATAGCCTCGGAAATGATGAATTCTTCCTGTCCGGCATCGGCTTTCGGGATGTCGGTCGGCAGGAGATAGTTGCGTCCGTCGATTTCGACGCCGTGACCGGCATAGTAGAACAGGGCCTCGTCACCGGACCGGAGCTGGCTTTCGAACTGCTGCAGCCCGCGGTTCATCTGGCGACGCGTAACGTCTCGCGCCAGAATCACCTCATAGCCAAGGCCTTTCAGCGTGTCTGCGACGGCCGTCGCGTCATTACCCGCCTTCTGAAGGGTGGCGACGTTGTCGTAATTGTCATTGCCGATGACGAGCGCGACGCGTTTGGCTGCCAGTGCGGCTGCCGGTCCGGCGAGGAAGACGAAAAGTGCAATCAGGATTCCGGCGCAAGGCCGCAAACGATTGGGCATCCGCTCTTGTTCCAATGGTTGGTTCGCGGGGATCGTATGACGAAGTTCCGATCTTGACGAGTAAGGCAATTGCAGCCGGATTCGCGAGCGTGTTCAATAACTGACGTTGAAGTTCCTGACAGGCGATTTGGTGCCGTCATACCAGGTGACGACGACCTGCATCGATCCGGTCTTGCCGGGGATGTCGCGATAGATTTCCGCGTCTTGCGGTATGGCATTCGGGTTGGACGGATCGCAGTCCGGCATCGGCCATGCCTTGAAGTCACCGGATTCGTCGAGCGCGTATTCCACCTTGTCGAGCGCGCAGCGGAACGAGATCAACTGGGTGAAGTAGACCTTCACGCCGTTGTACTCGCGGAACGAGACCCACGAGGTCCATAGCTGGTCCAGGATCTGCTTCTGGCCCGATTTGAGCGAATCGTCCGGGTCGAAGCGGATTGGAAAGACGCCGGCTTCCTCGCCACGCTTGTCGCGCCATGTAACGAAGATATCGCCGGCCGGCTGGTCGCCCGGCAACGAGAACCAGGTAATCGGCATCGGCCGCCCCGTCTCGCGGTCGATGTTGCCGGAAAATCCTGTGTCGACGAAATCACCCTCGGTGCCGATGCGATAACCGAACTGGATGGCGGGCTCCGGCAGCGAGATGTTGACCAGCCAGCCGGCATTGGAACGCGTAAAATTGGCAAGTGGCTTGGTTTTGCCTTCCTTGGGGAGCGGATCGACACGCGGCAACATGGCGACGGTTGCGCCTTCCTGGAATTCCTGCGTCGCGCCACGCTTGCCGGCCGGTTCGTCCGACGGGTTGAGCACGACATTGCCGAGAATCTGGTCGTAATAGGAGGGAAGCTGCGTGTGGCCGATGGAAGCCGCCATGTCGCGCACCGAAACCTGCGTCGCCTTGGCAATGTCGATGATCGAGGCGTTCGGCCTGTCGAGCTGTTTCAGGAAGTTTCGGGTGAACACCGAATTGTTGTTTGCGTCTCCCGGACCGAGCGAATCGAGCGCCGACTGGTACTGGCCGGCGGAATAAAGGACGAAGATGCCTTCGCCGAGCGGCTGGTTGGCCAGACCGCCTTCGCCGCCGATGGCGCGCGTGCCGGCCTTCTCGAACGGGTTGTTGCGGCAGGCGTC
>JAGRLL010000078.1:0-3074 GCA_020441855.1 Nitratireductor sp. | reverse complement strand
AGGAACGCCTCGTCGCGGAACATGGATTCATCGCCCGGACCGGCGGGAGGAATATCGACCGGCAGCAGATAGTCCTGACCCGACACCGAAAAGCCGTGTCCGGCATAGTAGAACAGGGCGACGTCGCCCGCCTTCAGGTTCTTCTCGAATTCGAGTACGGCGCGGCTCATGGCTCGGCGGCCGATGTCCTTGGCGAGCGTCACGGTGAAGCCGATACCGGTCAAATGCTCCGCGATGGCGTCGGCGTCGTTGAGCGCCTTTTCCAGCTTCGAGATGCTTTCGTAATCGTTGTTGCCGATGACGAGGGCCATGCGGCGTTGCTCTTCGGCGGCGCTGGCAGGGCCAGCCGCCATGAACAGGGCTGCGAATGCGAACAGTACGGAAGCAAGCGAAGCGAGTGATCTGGGCGACACGTTTTCCTCCCTTGCCGAATCTGGCACCGAACAGGGTAACAATCGGGGAAATCCGAAACCAGTTTCTCCAAGTCGGGGAGATAAGGCAAGCGGTCGGCGATTCGCATTGTGTTGCTTCGCACACCGAAAAGCGCATTGAATCGGCGTGGCACGATCGCTAAGTCTTGGCCAAGAGATCAGGAGTTGTTGCCATGAATCAGGGGCCGAACCGGCTGTTCGACGAATTCGCCAAACTGATGACCGATGCGGCGGGCGCGGCGCAGGGTCTCAAACGCGAGGCGGAGACGGCATTCCGCGCACAGGCCGAGCGCTTTCTAGCCGATATGGACCTCGTCAAGCGCGACGAGTTCGACGCGGCGAAGGAGATGGCGGCCAATGCGCGCGCCGAGAACGATTCGCTGAAAAAGCAGATCGAGGCGCTGGAAGCGCGCATCGCCGCGCTCGAAGGTAAAAAATAACTTAAGATCGCAAAAAATTTTCCGGTTTGCGCCGGGAAAAAAAGACGAGTCAGCAGAATCGCTTAGCGGTTCGTGGCGTTGATCGCAACGCCTCCTTCTCCACAGATTCGCCCGTCATGCGCCGGGGTGGGGCTAGCCAATCAAGCGCATGAATATACACTGAAATTACAGAATGATTCGCGGCGGACCTGGCCTTTCCAAGCGGTGAAAACGCTTGAAAGGCGCACTCCAAATGCGGCCGCGACCGGAGTCTGAAAGCCGGCGCGGCCGTCATTCTGCAGAGGGGCTGGAAATCTCCAGTCGTGGGACAAAGCAGGTGCTTTTCCCGGTAGCCATGCCGGGTGGCGGCGGAAGCGAGGAACAATGCGGCTTGTGGAAATCCAACCCGATCGCGACATCAATCCCGTCGACATGATCGAGCAGGTGGCCTCCTTCAACGACTGGTCGTTCGAGAGGGCGGGCGACGACGAAATCAACATCACCGTTGCCGGCATGTGGGCCGATTACAACGTCTCCTTCTCGTGGATGGAAGACTTCGAGGCGCTGCATCTGGCGTGCGCTTTCGACCTGAAGGTGCCGGAACGGCGGATCGCCGAGGCGACCAAGCTGCTTTCGCTGATCAACGAGCAATTGCTGATCGGTCATTTCGACCTCTGGATGGGCGAGGGCGTAATCATGTACCGCCAGGCACTGTTGCTCAACGGCGGCGCAGAGCCGACCGGCGAGCAGTTGGAATGCCTGCTGGCGAGCGCAATCGACGCCTGCGAGCGCTATTATCAAGCCTTCCAGTTCGTCGTATGGACCGGTCATGGCGCGCGCCACGCGCTCGACTGCGCATTGTTCGAGACCGAAGGCACGGCTTGATTTGATCGCCGTCGCGCCGGCGGAGTTCCCCGGCTCTTGATTCTCGCTCACGGCCGAGCGCGGCTTCGCTGCTGGCCTGCGCAGGCGTGGCCCGACCAACCGGCGGCCTCTTCGGCCGCTTGGTGGTCAGGATGCGAATTGGCAGTAAACGGCCTTCCCTGCGTGGCAGGGCAGGCTTTGGCGGGCAGCCAAAGCGTCGGCACGTAAACGCTCGCTTTTGCGGAGCGGGAGCGGAGGCTGGCAATTGCCTCGCTTGAGCTTCGCCCGCTTCCATGGCAAGCAAGCGTCATGAGCGACCAATTCACTCTTGCCCTTGTCGGCGCCGGAAACATGGGCGGTGCCATGCTCGGTGGCTGGCTGGCCGAAGGCATTGCGCCGGAACTGATCACGATTGTCGATCCCTCGCCGCCGCCGGCGATGATGCAACTCGTTTCCGATAATGGCATCCGGCATGCGATTGGGGCCATTGAGGATTACTCGCCCGATGTCATGGTGGTCGCGGTCAAACCGCAGATCATGGGCGCCGTCCTGTCAGGCGTCGCGCCGATGGTGGGGCCGCAGACGGTTGCCGTATCGGTTGCCGCCGGCACAACCCTTGCCGCGCTTGAGGTCGGGCTGGGCGGAGGCGAGATCGCCGTGGTGCGGACAATGCCCAATACGCCTGCGCTGGTCAGGCGCGGCATCACGGTGGCCTGCCCCAACCGTTTCGTTACCGCCTGTCAGCGCGGGCAGGTCGACCGGCTGCTCGGGGCCATCGGCAGTGTCGAATGGGTCGATGAAGAAAAGCTGATCGACGCGGTTACCGCGGTTTCTGGGAGCGGGCCGGCCTATGTGTTTCATCTTGCCGAATGCATGGCGCAGGCCGGCATTGCGGCTGGCTTGCCGGCGGATCTCGCGATGAAACTCGCACGCGAGACGGTATCGGGTGCGGGCGAATTGATGGCGCGCTCGCCGGAAACGCCGGCGAAGTTGCGCGAGAACGTCACGTCGCCCAATGGCACAACGGCGGCAGCGCTTTCGGTGCTGATGGGCGAACAGGCGATGGAAAAGCTGATGATGCGCGCAATCGCGGCGGCAAAGAAACGCTCGGAAGAACTCTCAGGCTAGACCATGAGCAACAAAGGCAACACGATCACCATCGACGATTTCCTGAAGGTGGACATACGGGTCGGCACGATCGTAGAGGCCGAACCCTTTCCCGAGGCAAGGAAGCCGGCGATCAAGCTGAAAATCGATTTCGGCGAGAAGATCGGCATCAAGAAGTCCTCGGCCCAGATCACGGCGCATTATACGCCGGAAGCGCTGATCGGGCGTCAGGTGATGGCGGTGGTCAACTTCC
>JAGRLL010000077.1:11665-11941 GCA_020441855.1 Nitratireductor sp. | reverse complement strand
AGCTCGCCGACTGCCAGGAACGCGATCCGGCCAAGTCCGAGCTCTTCATTGTCGAGGGCGATTCCGCCGGCGGTTCGGCGAAGCAGGGCCGCCACCGCAATTTCCAGGCGGTACTCCCGCTTCGCGGCAAGATTCTCAATGTGGAGCGCGCTCGCTTCGACCGCATGCTCGGTTCCGACCAGATCGGCACGCTGATCACCGCGTTGGGCACCGGAATCGGCAAGGACGAATTCGACGTCGAGAAGCTGCGATACCACCGCATCATCATCATGACCG
>JAGRLL010000077.1:10928-11635 GCA_020441855.1 Nitratireductor sp. | reverse complement strand
CGCACCCTGCTGCTCACCTTCTTCTTCCGCCAGATGCCGGAACTGATCGAGCGCGGCTACATCTACATCGCGCAGCCGCCGCTTTACAAAGTGACCCGAGGCAAGGGCTCGCGCTACCTCAAGGACGAGCGCGCGCTGGAAGATTACCTGATCGAGGGAGGGCTCGACGAAGCTCGTCTCGAATTGCGCGACGGCGAGGTTCGTGTCGGCGCCGATCTGCGCAGCGTCATCGATGAAGCCCTTGTCGTGCGCGGGCTGATCGACAATCTGCATTCGCGCTACGACAAGGATGTCATCGAACAGGCGGCGATCGCCGGCGCGCTCAATGCCGAGATGATGGGCGACAACGCCGCGACCGAGGAAGCGGCCGCCTATGTCGCGCGCCGGCTCGACATCATAGCAGAGGAAACCGAGCGCGGCTGGACGGGCACGCGGGGCGCGGAAGGCGGTCTGGTTTTCGAGCGTACCGTGCGCGGTGTGCGCGAAATGGCCGTGATCGATGCCGCTTTGCTCGATTCGGCGGCAGCACGTCGTCTCGACCAGCACGCATCGCAATTGCAGGGAATCTACGGCAAGCCTCCGGTCTTCCACCGCAAGGAGGAGAGCCAGAACGTTTCCGGGCCTCGCGCCCTGCTCTCTGCCGTCTTCGCGGCGGGCAGGAAAGGCGTGGCGCTGCAGCGCTACAAGGGTTTGGGCGAAATGAACCC
>JAGRLL010000077.1:0-10921 GCA_020441855.1 Nitratireductor sp. | reverse complement strand
CAGCTCTGGGAAACGACGCTTGACCCCGACGTGCGTACCCTGCTGCAGGTCCGTATCAACGATGCCGCCGACGCCGACGACCTGTTCTCGCGCCTGATGGGCGAAGAGGTCGAACCGCGCAAGATCTTCATTCAGGACAATGCGCTGACGGTCGCCAATCTCGACATCTGAGCGTGGATGACGGTCCGCTGCGTCGCGAGCCGGGCGATTCCCAAAGCATGATAAACATGTTAAGCATCCGGCGTGCCAAGCGCGGCGGCGTGCCAAGCGCGGCGGAATGCCTGCGCGCCCATATACGGGGAGAGCTTGCCCATGAATGCCGAATCCGCGCGAGGACCGGTAAGGGTCAGGATACGCAGCTTTTCAAAATCGCTGCCCATGGCGTTGCTGATCGCACGTGAAGCCGTGATGAACCGCTTTCGGTCGTCGCTGCACACCTTCGATATTACCGAACAGCAATGGCGCGTGTTGCGCGCGCTTGCCGCGATCGACGAAATGGAAGTCACGGCGCTTGCCCACGTGACCTGCCTTCTACCCGCTTCGCTGTCGCGCATCCTGCGCGATCTTGAAACCAGGGGCCTGATCGGCCGCCGGGTCGTGCCGCAAGACCGCCGCCGGGCGCTGATCTCCATCGCGCCGGAGGGTCTGGCGCTGATTGACGCCGTGGCGCCCTTTTCCGAAGCAGCCTATGCCGAAATCGCCGACAGGTTCGGCAAGGACCGCATGGACGAGTTGCACCGGCTGCTGAAGGAACTGGCCGATACGCTCGAAACTCTGCCGCCACCCGGCACGCCGAAACGGTGAAGAGGTGTGCAAGGACATATAATTAACAAGTTAAATAATAGAGCATGGAAAGCGTCATGCCACACGTGACAATGGAATACTCGGCCAATCTTGACGCTGAACTCGACATGAAACACCTGTGTGAGGAGGTGCATGGTGCGGTCATGGCGAGCGGACTGTTCGAGGCTGGCGCGCCGCGCGTACGTGCAATACGCTGCGAAGCCTATGTGATTGCCGACAAGATGCCGAAGAACGGTTTCCTCGATAACGTGCTGAAAATGGGGCGGGGCCGCTCGGAGGAGGACCGGAAGCGACTGGGCGAAGCGCTTTTCGCAACCTTGCAAAAGGCGACGGAGCATTTGCTGGCCGAGCCTTACTTTGCCCTGTCGCTGCAGATCCGGGAGATCGACGACGCATTCAGCTGGAAGAAAAACGCTATCCACCCCCGTTTGCGGGCATGAAGCTACCCGCTTGCGGGTAAAAGGCCATTCGCTTGCGGGTAAACGGATTGAACGGAGGCAAAGTTGGGCGCATTCGAGGATAATCTGGCCAGGGCGGAGAACTACCTCGCCCGTTTTCGCGACGGGGGCGTGGCGAACCTGATCGACGGCGAAACCGTGCCGGCCGACGACGGCGCCACGTTCGAGTCGATCTCGCCGGTGGATCTCAAGCCGCTGGCAACGATCGCCCGGGGCAAGGCGACCGACATCGATCGCGCCGCCAAGGCCGCCAAGGCGGCGTTTCCCGAATGGGCGGCGATGCCGGGCGAGGCGCGCAAGAAGCTGCTGCACAAGATCGCCGACGCCATTGTCGCCCGCGCCGAAGAGATTGCCTTCGTCGAGTCCATGGATACCGGGCAGGCGATCCGCTTCATGTCGAAAGCGGCGTTGCGCGGCGCGGAGAATTTTCGCTTCTTCGCCGACCGCGCGCCGTCAGCCCGCGACGGCCAGTCGCTGCGTGCGCCGGGCCAGATGAACGTGACCACGCGCATGCCGATCGGCCCGGTCGGCATCATCACGCCGTGGAATACTCCCTTCATGCTGTCGACCTGGAAGATCGCGCCCGCGCTGGCCGCCGGCTGCACGCTGGTGCACAAGCCGGCCGAGTTCTCCCCGCTTACCGCGCGCCTTCTGGTGGAAATCGCCGAGGAAGCCGGTCTGCCCAGGGGTGTGTGGAACCTCGTCAACGGTTTCGGCGAGGAGGCGGGCAAGGCGCTGACCGAGCATCCCGACATCAAGGCGATCGGCTTTGTCGGCGAGAGCCGCACCGGTTCGGCGATCATGAAGCAGGGTGCCGATACGCTCAAACGGGTTCATTTCGAACTGGGTGGCAAGAACCCGGTCATCGTCTTCGCAGATGCCGATCTCGAGCGCGCCGCCGACGCCACCGTCTTCATGATCTACTCGTTGAACGGCGAGCGCTGCACCTCCTCCTCGCGCTTGCTGGTCGAGGCCTCGATCCACGATGCCTTCACGGCGAAGGTCGCGGAAAAGGCGAAGCGCATCCGGGTCGGCCATCCGCTCGATCCCGGGACGGTGGTGGGTCCGCTGATCCATCCCGTTCACGAAAAGAAGGTGCTGTCCTATTTCGACATCGCGCGCGACGAGGGTGCGACGATTGCCGTCGGTGGCGCAAAGGCCGACGGGCCGGGTGGTGGCTGTTACGTGGCGCCGACGCTTTTCACCGGCGCGCGCAACGACATGCGCATCGCGCGCGAAGAGATTTTCGGCCCCGTGCTGACCGCCATGCCCTTCGCCGACGAGGCGGAAGCGCTGGCGCTCGCCAATGATGTCGATTACGGCCTGACCGCCTATCTGTGGACTTCCGACATCACACGCGCCCTGCGCTTCACCGACGCGCTGGAGGCTGGCATGATCTGGGTGAATTCGGAGAATGTCCGGCATCTGCCGACCCCGTTCGGCGGCGTGAAGCAGTCCGGCATTGGCCGCGATGGCGGCGACTGGTCCTTCGATTTCTACATGGAGACCAAGAATGTCGCCTTTGCCAGTGCGGCGCATGCCATTCCAAAACTCGGCGGCTAGGATAAGGTCGCAGTCAAAGCAACAGCCTTCCGGGGGAGGAAGACGTGCCGGTTCCACAACCCAATCTGTATCCGGATTTCAACATCGTACGGCTGAGCCATGTTGAGTTCGCCGTTACCGATCTTGCCGCGAGCAGGGCCTTCTATGTCGATACGATCGGCCTGCAGGTGACCGACGAGACATCGGAAACGATCTATCTGCGCGCCATGGAAGAGCGCGGCCATCATTGCATCGTGCTGAAGAAGGCGGACGCCGCCGGCGCCGACCATCTGGGCTTCAAGCTGTTCGACGAGGGCGATCTGGAAAGGGCGGAAGTCTTTTTCGCGAAGAAGGGCCTGCCGGTCGAGTGGGTCGAACGCCCGTACCAGTCACGCACGCTGCGCACCAGCGATCCGCACGGCATTCCGCTCGAATTCTACGTCACGATGGACCGCCTGCCGCCGATCCATCAACGATACGAACTCTATCACGGCGCCAGGCCGCTGCGGATTGATCACTTCAACTGCTTTTCGCCCAGCGTCGACGATTCCGTTGCCTTCTACAACGAGATGGGGTTCCGGGTTACCGAATATACGGAGGACGAGGAGACGGGAAGATTGTGGGCCGCCTGGACCCATCGCAAGGGCGGCGTCCACGACATTGCCTTCACCAATGGGCTGGGGCCACGGCTGCATCACACCGCATTCTGGGTGCCGTCGCCGCTCAACATCATCGACCTGCTCGACGTCATGTCGACCACCGGCTATCTGAAGAACATCGAACGCGGTCCGGGGCGGCATGGCATTTCCAATGCCTTTTTCCTGTATGTCCGCGATCCCGACGGCCATCGCATCGAGTTCTATTCCTCCGACTACCAGACGGTCGACCCGGATCTCGAGCCGATCAAATGGGATTTGAAGGATCCGCAGCGCCAGACCCTCTGGGGGGCGCCTGCGCCGCGCAGCTGGTTCGAGGAGGGATCGCTTTTCACCGGCGTTGCGGGGCAGGAACCCGAGCTCAAGGCACAGCCGATCATCGCGCCATGACCCTCCAGCCGCCCGCACTTCCGCGATTGGCCTCCTTTTTCGTCGGCGGAGAACCCTGCTACGGTCTTGTCCGTGACGAGGGTATCGTCGATTTGTTGGCGCGCCACCCCTGGGCGAATCTGCGCCAGGTGATCGCCGCCGGCAAGCTGCGGGAGATCAGTGAGGCCGCCACCGACCTTGGCACCGATTACGGCATTGACGATGTCGTTTTTACCATTCCCCTGACCGGCTCCGAGAAGATCATCTGTGTCGGCGTCAACTATCCCGACCGCAACGCGGAATATCGCGACAATCAGGCCGCGCCCGATTATCCGTCTCTGTTCGTGCGCTTCCCGCGTTCCTTCGTCGGCCATCGCCAGCCCGTCGTCTGTCCGGCCGAATCGCCGCAATTCGATTACGAGCGAGAGATCGCCATCGTCATCGGCAGGCCGGGCCGCCGCATCGAGGAAAAGCATGCGCTTTCGCATATCGCCGCATTGACCTTGTGCAACGAAGGCTCTGTCCGCGACTGGCTGCGCCACGGCAAGTTCAACGTGACCCAAGGCAAGAATTTCGATTCGTCGGGCTCGATGGGCCCGTGGCTGGTTCCCTTCGAGGACGAGGCCCAGATCGCCGACATCCGCCTCGTGACCCGCGTCAACGGCGAAGTCCGTCAGGACGACCGGACCAGCCGGATGATCTTCTCCTTTCGCAAGCTGATCGCCTATGTCTCGACCTTCACCACGCTCGTCCCGGGCGATGTCATCGTCACAGGCACACCGACCGGCGCGGGCGCAAGGCTGGACCCGCCGCGCTGGCTGGTTGATGGCGACCTGATCGAGGTGGAGGCGGAAGGTATCGGCGTTCTGTCGAACCCGGTCGTAGGCGAACAAGGATCGTGAGGGCCGGGCAGGAGCCTCCTAGTCCCAGGGCCTTGCCTGTTTCCTGAGCCGCTTCCATTGTCTTGCGGCGTCGGCGAGTTCGAGCTCCGCCCGCGCCTGGTGCCAGCCAAGCACGTAGCCGATCGTCTCGGCAAGCTTCGGGTCCGCGGTTTCCGAGGTGCCCAGCATTTCCGGCAAGGTCTGCGCCAGCGCAACATCGTTGAGATAGCCGAAGCGGTCCTGCAGCGATTTCAGTTCCCGCACGAAATTCTTCGTTTCTTCTTCCGGCAGGATCGCGGAGAAGAACTCGATCGCGTAGCGCAGGACCTTCATGTCCTTGCGCAGGCGATGACGTTTTTCGTCGGAGAGCGCGTCCAGCCGGTCCGCGCGCTTGCGCACCGTCTTCCAGCAATGCTCAAGGACCGAGTGCGCGTGCTCCTCGATGCCGCGTCCATGGATTGCATCCCGCGCCCAACCCGCGCCGTGCGGCAGCAGGGCGACACGCAGCAAGAGCGGATTCCACGCGCGCTGGGCCAGGGTCCGCCTCACCTTGCGCCGCTCGGCCTTGCAGCGTTCGGTGACGAGCTCGCGCAATCGCAACGATTCTTCGGTCGGTTTCGACTTGCGAAGCGCCGGGTCGACGATGTCCTCGATCATCACATCGAGATTGCGCAAGCCGCCCACTACCCGTCCGATATGGCCGAGTTCCTCGTTGAGAGACCTCAACGTCGCATTGTCCACCACCTCCCGGAACACGAGCAGCGTGGAACGCAGCCGGCGCAGGCCGATGCGAAGCTGGTGGGCGAATTCCGGATCGTCCCCGCTGAGCAGGCCCGGCCAATTGTTGAGAATCTGGTCGCAGGTCGATTGGCAGATGACCCCGAATCCCTCCGCGACATCCTGCGATGCGTCGATCTGCGGTCGCCAGGCATTGGCGGGCTTTGGCTCCGCCGCCTTGGCGCGAGAGAGCAGGTCGAAGCCCTTTTGCGCCTTGCTGGCCGTGCCGAAACGGATCGCGATATCCGAGAACAGCCTCGTCGCGATTTCGAGGAAGGGTTCGAGGTCGCCCGATTCCAGTTCGAGTTCGGCTTCGCAGATCGGCCGCACCTTGCGCGGCGAGCGCAATTGTCCGTGGTCGAGCGCCAGCTCCATCTTCGCGCCGTCCAGCGAAAGTTGATGCGTGGTGCGCATGACCTCGACCGAGAACACCGGCCGCAAGGTTCCGAAATCGGCAAGTCCCCGCAATTGCGCCAGCATGGCCTGGTCGGTGATCGCGGAGGGATCGGGTATCATCCCACTGGTCGGGGCCTCGATCTCGACCGGGTTGGAGACGCCGCCGCGCACCTGTGTTCCCTGCTTGACGGTCTGGGTCAGCTTGCCCGCGGCATCCCGGATGCGGAACGAGATTCCCGCCTTGTGCAGGCGGTGGTCGGGCGTATCGAAATAGGTGGATTTCAGCATGCGCTGACGGGAAGGCTTGATGGCCAGTTGCTTCAGCGCCGGGTTGGCGGCAAGGCTGGCCAAGCCTTCCTCGTCAAGCTCGAGTTTCAGCTCGAACTCCTTGCCGTCGCCCTTCATCGCCGGATGCCCGCTTCACGCCTGAAAAACCCTGCCATGCCTGCACTCATGCCCTCAGCCTGCCGTTGAGACCAGTCAACATGTCGAGGCAATGTTGCAATTGGGTGACGGAGACGTACTCGTCCGGCTTGTGGGCCTGTTCGATCGAACCGGGTCCGCAGATGACCGCCGACATGCCGATCTCCTGGAAAAGGCCCGCCTCGGTACCGAAGGCGACGACGCCGGCCTCATTCGAGCCTGTCAGTTCGGTCACGATCGTGCGCGCCTCGTTGTCGCTGACCGGTTCGAGGCCGGCCACTTCGCCGATCGTGTGGGTGACGATGTCGGCTTCGGGAGAAACGGCGCGCATCGCAGGCAGCAAATCATGTCGGCAATAGGCGTGAAGTTGTGACTTGATATCGTCGGCATCCTCCGTGCGGACAGGGCGCATTTCCCATTCCACCGCGCAGCGGCCCGCGATGACGTTGCGCGCCGTGCCGCCCTCGATCCGTCCGACCTGCACGGTGGTCCATGGCGGATCGAACCGGCTGCCCTTCGGCGCGCGCGGCTTCATCGCCTCTCCAAGTTCCATCAGCCGTGCGATGTAACGCACCGCGTATTCGACCGCGTTGACGCCGAGATCGGGTTGCGAGCCATGCCCCTCCAGCCCGGTGAATTCGGTCGTGTATTCGAAACAGCCCTTGTGTCCCTCGATGATGCCCATGCCGGTCGGCTCGCCGATGATCGCCGTCGAGGGCTTCATCTGCATGCGCTTGAGTTCCTCGACGAGTTGGCGCCCGCCCAGGCAGCCCGTTTCCTCGTCATAGGTGAAGGCGAAATGGATCGGCCTCTTCAGATCGCCCCGGGCATAGATCGGCGCCATGGCGAGTGCTGCGGCGACGAAGCCCTTCATGTCGCAGGCGCCCCGGCCGTAGAGGAGACCGCCCGCCTCACGCATTTCGAACGGGTCCGAGGTCCATTCGCCATCCGCCGGCACCACGTCGGTGTGGCCGGAAAGCACGATCCCGCCATCGATTTCAGGCCCGATCGTGGCGAGCAGATTGGCCTTGTGGCCGGCCTCGTCCCGCTGGATCGAAATCGTCGCGCCCGCCGCCGTCAGCCTTTCGGCGGCATAGGTGATGAGTTCCAGATTGGAATCCGACGAGACGGTCGGAAAACCGATAAGGTCGGCCAGGATTTCCTTCGTCTCGTCGAGCAGGGCCATGATTCCTAGTCTTTCACGAACAGTTTGCGCGGGCGGTCGCAGAAGCATTCCGCCGCCCCGTTCTCGCGGATCAGAATGGATTCGGTGATCTCCAGCCCCCAGTCCTTCATCCAGAGTCCCGGCATGAAGTGGAAGGTCATGCCTGGCTCCAGCACGGTCTGGTCTTCGGCCCTCAGGGAGATGGTTCGCTCGCCCCAATCGGGCGGATAGGACAGGCCGATCGGATAGCCGCAGCGCGCCGCGCGTTCGATACCGGCCTTTTCCAGCGGCAATGCGAGCGCCTGGGCGATATCGCATGCCCGGTTGCCGGCCTTGGCAGCCTCAAGACCCGCTTCAAGCCCCTCGACCAGTGCGGCTTCCGCGTCGAGCAGGAATTGTGGCGGTTTGCCGAGAAAGACCGTCCTGCAAAACGGCGCGTGGTAGCGCCGGAAGCAGCCCGAAATTTCAAAAAAGGTCGCCGCGCCTTCCACGAAGGTTCGCCCGTCCCAGGTCAGATGCGGCGCGGCGGCGTCGGAGCCGCTTGGCAGCAATGGCACGATAGCCGGGTAGTCGCCCCAATCCTCTTCGTTTCCTCGAATGGCATCGGCATAGATTTCGGCTACCACGTCGGTCTTCTTCATGCCCGGCTCGACGCGCTCCAGTACGCCGTCGACAATCTTTTCGGAAATGCGCGCCGCCTTGCGCATATAGGCGATTTCCTCATCGCTCTTGACCGCGCGCTGCCAGTTGACCAACGCAGTCGCGTCGACCAGTTGCGCGTCGGGCAATTCCTTTTGCAGCACCAGAAACGCCTTGGCGGAGAAGTAGTAATTCTCCAGTTCAAGACCAATGCGCTTGTCGCCAAAGCCCCGGTCTCGGATCAGTGCCGCCAGTATCTCCATCGGGTGGCAGATCGTGGATTGCACATAATGGTCGGGATACCAGGCGACATTGGCGTCATCCATCCACACCGTCCGTACCGCCCCGTTGGAATCCTGCGAACGTCCCCACCAGACCGGGTCGGCATCGTGGAACACGACGACGCCCTGATGGACGTAGAAAGACCAGCCGTCATAGCCGGTCAGCCAGGCCATGTTCGACGGGTCCTCGATGAAAAGCAGATCGATATCCTTCTCGGCCATGGCCGCGCGAACCTTGGCGAGACGACGGTCATACTCGGACTTGCTGAAGGGCAGGGTCTGGGCGGGCATGTTGCCTCCATCAACGCGGAACACCCGACCTTAGCCGAGGGGGCGCATTTGGCAAACCGCAATGGGGAATGCCCCTCGCTTGCAGCGACCCTTGACCTCGTTGCCGCCGGATGGGAGTGGAGACGCATGGTTGCGCTGGCGGACATCTTCAAGGCACGCGACACGATCGAAGGCGTCGTGATCCGCACGCCCATGGTGCCCTCGCCGTTTCTTTCCGAACTTGCCGGCACCGACTTCCTGCTGAAGCTGGAGACGATCCAGCCGATCGGTGCGTTCAAGCTGCGCGGCGCCGCCAATGCCGTTTTCAGTTTGCCCGATAGCGTGAAGGGCGTCACCTGTTGCTCGACCGGCAATCACGGCCGCGGCGTCGCTTACGCCGCCCGGGCGCGCGGCATTCGCGCCATCGTCTGCATGTCTTCGCTGGTGCCCCAGACCAAGATCGACGGCATCCGGGCGCTGGGCGCGCAAGTGCGCATCGCCGGCGCGAGCCAGGACGATGCGCTGGCCGAAAGCCTGCGGCTTTGCGAAACCGAGGGCCTGACCGAGATCTCACCCTTCGACGATCCGCTCGTCATCGCGGGGCAGGGGACCATCGGGCTTGAGGCGATGGAGGACCGTCCCGACCTCGACACGGTGCTCGTGCCCCTGTCTGGCGGCGGGCTGGCCGGCGGTATCGCCGCTGCCGTCAAGGCGGTCAACCCGAAGACAAGGGTGATCGGCATTACCATGGATCGCGGCGCGGCCATGCACGAATCGATTGCCGCCGGACATCCGGTCGAGGTCGCCGAAGTCGCGAGCCTTGCCGATTCGCTCGGCGGCGGCATCGGCCTCGACAACCGCCTGTCCTTCGCGCTCTGCCGCGACCTGCTCGACGATACGATACTGGTCACCGAGGAGGAGATCTATCGCGCCATGCAGACGCTCTATTACGAGGACCGGATCGTCACGGAAGGTGCGAGTGCCGTGGGTGTCGCGGCGCTGCAATCCGGCAAGCTCGGCAAGGTCAGCGGGCCGGTCGCTGCGATTATCTCGGGACGCAATGTCGACATGAGCGTCTTCACCCGCATCGTGAATGGGCAGGACGTCACGCTGGGCGAAACGACAATAAGAGGCCAGACTTATGGCAAGGGCGAGACCCGTGGCGCATGACATCGCGGTCGTGACGGAGGCCGAATTGCGCAAGGTGGTGAAACTCGACCTTGCCACCATCGAAGTGGTCGAAAAGGCCTTCGCCGCGCTCGCCACCGGCAAGGTGGTGATGCCGCCGATCCTTTCGATGGCGCTTCCCGATGTCCGCGGCGAAGTCGACGTGAAGACCGCCTGGATTTCCGGCTTCGACGGTTTCGCCATCAAGGTCAGCCCGGGTTTCTTCGACAATCCCAAAATCGGCCTGCCAAGCCTCAACGGACTGATGATCCTGTTTTCGGCGAAGACCGGGCTGGTCGAGGCGCTGTTTCTCGACAATGGCTATTTGACCGACATCCGCACGGCTGCCGCCGGCGCGGTCGCTGCGCGCCACATGGCGCCCGAAAATGTCGAAACCGCCGGCGTGCTCGGTACCGGCGTGCAGGCGAGGCTGCAGATTGAGGCGGCGCATCTGGTGCGCCCGTTTGGTCGCGTCCTGGTCTGGGGAAGGGACAACGCCAGAGCCGAAGCCTGCGCCGCCGACATCGCCGCTAGCCTCGGCGTCGAGGCGAGGGTCGAAGCCGATCCGTCGAGACTGGTCGCACAAAGCCGGTTGGTGGTCACGACGACGCCGTCGCGCGATCCTGTGCTGAAGGCGGAATGGCTGCATCCCGGCCTGCACGTCACCGCCATGGGCTCCGATCAGGAAGGCAAGAACGAGATCGACCCCGCGGCGCTCGTGGCAGCGGATGCCTATGTCTGCGACCGGGTCAGCCAGTGCGAGAAGCTGGGAGAACTGCGTTCCGCCATCGAGACAGGGCTATGGCGCAAGGGCGCGCCGCCCGAATTGGGCGAAGTCGTTTGCGGTTCGCTTCGCGCGCGGCGGAGCAACAGCGATATCACGATCTGCGATCTGACCGGCACCGGCGCGCAGGACACCGCCATTGCTACGCACGCCCGCAATCTGTGCCTTGCGGCATCTGCGGGTTCGACGATTTCGACCTAGACCCAAACCCCGTCGGCGGCACGGCGGATTGCGGCGATGTTGTCGCGATAGCTGTCCTCGGCGCCACCCTTGAAGACCGCGGAGCCCGCGACCAGCACGTTGGCGCCG
>JAGRLL010000076.1 GCA_020441855.1 Nitratireductor sp. | reverse complement strand
AAGTTCACCGAGGTCGGCTATGTCGGTCGCGATGTCGAGCAGATCGTGCGCGATCTCGTCGAGGTCGCGATCAACCTGACGCGCGACAGCAAGCGCGAACAGGTCAAGGCCAAGGCGCACCTGGCCGCCGAGGAGCGGGTGCTGGACGCATTGGTCGGGCCGACGGCGAGCCCCGGCACGCGCGATTCCTTCCGCAAGAAATTGCGTACCGGCGAACTGGATGACAAGGAGGTCGAGATCGAACTGGCCGACACATCCAATCCGATGGGCGGCTTCGAAATTCCCGGCATGCCGGGAGCGAATGTCGGCGTGCTCAACATCAACGACATGCTCGGCAAGGCTTTCGGCCAGCGCACCAAGAAGCGCCGCACGACGGTCAAGGAATCCTACGATCTCCTGATCGGCGACGAATCCGACAAGCTGCTCGACCAGGAACAAGTGGTGCAGGAGGCGATCGCCAGCGCCGAAAACAACGGCATCGTCTTCATTGACGAGATCGACAAGATCGCGGTACGCGACGGCGCGCTCGGCGGCGGGGTAAGCCGCGAGGGCGTGCAGCGCGATCTGCTGCCGCTGGTGGAAGGCACAACGGTTGCGACCAAGCACGGGCCGGTCAAGACCGACCACATCCTTTTCATCGCATCGGGCGCCTTCCATGTGTCGAAACCGTCCGACCTGCTTCCGGAATTGCAGGGCCGCCTGCCTATCCGCGTCGAACTGCGTGCGCTGACACGCGAGGATTTCCGCAGGATCCTGACCGAGACCGAGGCAAGCCTCATCCGGCAATATGTAGCGCTGATGGGCACCGAGGCCGTCGATCTGAACTTCACGGAGGACGCCATCGACGCGATCGCCGATGTGGCGGTCGAACTCAACGCGTCCATCGAGAATATCGGCGCGCGGCGTCTGCAGACGGTGATGGAGCGGGTTCTCGACGACATATCGTTCACCGCACCCGACCGCGGCGGCGAGAAGTTCGAGATCGATGCCGATTACGTTCGCAAGAATATCGGCGAACTGGCAAAGAACACCGATCTCAGCCGGTTCATCCTGTAACGCGGGACAGATGGGCCGGCAGTCCCGGCCCGTCTCGACTCTTGAAGAGCTTTGCGGCATGGTTCCGCCGCCCACAAACGGCCCGATGGCGCATTGATGAACAAGTCATTTTCCTTCCCGCCAATGCGGATTGCATTACTGGCCGCGATCCTGTTCCTCACCGGTTTTGCGACGGTTCAGGCCGCGTCACTGACCGTCGTGCCGCAGGGCAATCGCAACGCGACACAGCCTGACATTCCCGCCGGTGCGGTTTCGCGCACCCGGGCGACCAAGGGCAATTTTCAGGGCAAGTACGAAAAGATCCGCGACATGATCGCGGGCAATCGGCAATTGCAGCGCAAGATCAAGCAGGCGGCGGCGCGCTATGGCATCGAACCGATCCATATCGTCGGCGCTCTGGTCGGCGAGCATACCTACAACGTCGATGCGCTCGACTTCATCCAGACCTACGTGGTCAAGGCCGCTTCCTATCTCAAATCCGGCCTGGTCTTCGCCCATGACGGCGAAAAGGTCTCGAGCTTCGTGCAGCGGCCGGAATTTTCCGCCTGTGCCGGGTTCGCCGACAGCTATGATTTGTGGTCGTGCCGCGAGCAGGTCTGGAACGATACGTTCCGCGGCAAGCGCGCTGGCGGCAAGAGCTGGCCGAACGACCGGTTCGGGCGGGTGTTTTTCCAGCCGCTCTATGCCGGCCAGACCTTTGGTCTGGGCCAGCTCAACCCGCTTGTGGCGCTTAGCGTCAGCGACATGACCGTCAGGATCAGCCATCTGCGCCCGCTTTCTCCGGACAGGGCGCCTGAAGTCTATCAGGCGATCATGGACCCCGACTCGACCCTGCAATACATGGCCGCCGTTATCCGCACTTCCATCGATGCCTATGCGCAGATCGCGGGCATGGACATCTCCAGGAATCCTGGGATCACCGCGACGCTCTACAATCTGGGCGACGTACGCAAGCGCGCCGAAGCGCTGAAGCGC
This sequence comes from Nitratireductor sp., assembly GCA_020441855.1. Taxonomy (GTDB): domain Bacteria; phylum Pseudomonadota; class Alphaproteobacteria; order Rhizobiales; family Rhizobiaceae; genus BOKV01. Next base: position 10,682 of record JAGRLL010000076.1, on the reverse strand, counting down.
AAGAATGGCGGCAAGTCCGGGCCGAACCTGCCGGAAGAAAATTATTACGGCTGGCTGGTGAACGACAAACTCGACGAATTGCTGCCACTGGTGCGCTGACGCTCCGCAATGCCGTCGATCAGCGCTTCGCGCGCTTCGCCTTCTCTGTGAGCCGTTTCACCTCGTGGATGAGGGCGCGCAGATCCTCTTCATCCAGTTCGCCTATATGGTCGGCGAGAAGGTTGGCCAGCTCGGTCGCCTCGGCCGAGAGTTGCGAGGTATCGACGGCAACACGGGGATGCGAGACATGCGCCAGCCGCGCCAGTTCGTCGGCATCGTCCCAGATGATGTTGAAATAGGCGATGACCCGCTGGATGAAATTCCAGTTCGGACGCCCGCGCTGACCCTTTTCAAGCGCCGACAGCCATGCGGCCGACACGCCCAGCGCGGCGGCCATTTCCTTTTGCGTCACACCGCGCTCGGCGCGCAATTCGCGTATGCGGCGGCCAAATGGCGTCATCGCGGAGCGCTCCCCGTTCCCGACAGCCGGCGCAGGCGAACATAGAGCGCGCCCTCGCCGCCATGACTGACATGTGCCTGGCGCCACGAGCCGACCATCGCCACCAGCGGCGGCTCTGCCAGCCATCGCGGAACGGCGCGGCGCAGGATGCCGCCCGAACGCTCGCCCTTGCCGGTAATGACCAGAACGATGCGGTGATCCTCGCGGCGGGCATGATCGATGAAGCGGTTGAGCGCGCTGTGGGCCTGGTGTTCGGCCATGCCATGCAGGTCGATGCGGGCGTCGATACCAAGCCGGCCCTTCTTGAGCTTGCGGACGGTCTTGTCGTCCAGCACGCCAGGTTTTGCCGCGATGGTTTTTTGGGCCGGCGGCTGCCAGGACGGCAAAGGCGTCGATTTCCTGATCGCCTTGCGCAAGGCTGCGGGCTTTGCCTCGTCTTCGAAGACATCGTCGGCGTCGAGGGGAGCGGTGGTGGCCGTCACATACCCGGTTTTCGTGCCTTGCGAGGCGAGCGGCTTAACCGATCGGCGGACTTCCTCCCACAATCTCCTGTCCTCTTCGGACAATGCAGGTTTTCTGCCGGCGCGCCTGGTCATCCCGCATCCTTTGGAACAAGCACGACGAAATCGGCATCGTGACGGATGGCGCCCGCGACCGCGCCGGCTTCATCGCCGGAGCCGACGAACAGGTCGCCCCGCGCAGGGCCGGTGATCGCCGAGCCGGTGTCCTGATGGATCATCAACCGGCGAAACGGTTTCGATTCACCCGGCAGAGGCATGTGCGTTGCGATCCAGACCGGCGACCCGAACGTGTGCAAGCCATGGTCGAGGGCGAGGCTGCGGCCGGCGGTCAGCGGAACCGAAGCCGCCCCGACGGGACCCATCGCAGGACCCGTGGCGGCACCGGACGACGGACCGGTTTCGCCGCTTGCGGCAAAGAAGATGAATGAACGGTTCTTCGCCATCACGTCGCGGGCGCGATCAGGATTGGCCCGCAACCAGTCGCGGATCGAAGCCATGGTCACGTCCTCGCGGGCAAGGGCGCCCATGTCGATCAGCACTCGGCCGATCGGGGTGTAGGGATGGCCGCTTTTGCCGGCATAGGCGATGCGCAAGTGGGAACCGTCCGGCATGGCCAGGCGGGCCGACCCCTGGATATGGACGAAAAACCCGTCGACCGCACTTTCGAGCCAGGCAAGCTCCAGCCCTCTTCCGGCAAGCGCGCCGGCCTCGATCACGCCGCGGTCGAAATATTCGACCGGCCCCTGCGGTGTCTTGCGCGCGAATCGAAACGAGTCATCCATGCCGGCGGGACGGTTCGAATCGTCGATGTCGACAAGGTCCGGCGGACGGCGCAGGAGCGGATAGGTGAAGCGGCTGGTGCGAACGGGCGAAGCCGGAAGTTCCGGTTCGAAATAACCGGTGACGAACCCGCTCGGCCGTGGCGAGGGATCAACACGACAGGGCTCGAAATGCGCCTCGAAAAACCGGCGAGCCGTCGACGCGTCGCCATTTTCGCCCGCAGACAGCGCGAGACGGGCGATTCTTGCCAGTTTCGCGGCATCGATGCCGAGCGCTTTGGTCCCGTAGGGCCGTTCGGCCATGCGTCGTGCGGAAATGCGAAAGCAGCTCAGCGCAGCGGCATGATCGTCGTCGCGCCAGCCGGCAATCGCTTCGAAGCCGACGGGCCGGAGCAGGCCGGAAAGGGATGGATGCGCGGCTTCTGAGTACATGGCCCGGTTGCCTCGCGCGATTTCGGCCGACCGGTCAGTTTTCCGATTCGGTCGCGACCAGTTTCCAGTTGGGATCGCGCGAGCGCGAATCGCGTGCGAAGGTCCAGATATCGGTTACCTCGGCAACCTGTTCGGGGTCGCCATCGATAACCTTGCCTTCGGCGTCGTAAGTCGCGGAGATGATCTGGCTGACGAACCGTGCGGTGATCTGGATATCGGAGCGGATGATCTCGGCGGCGGTGATCCTGGCCGAATCGATGCCGACGAACGAGGCGCGCACCTGCTCGCTGCGCGATTCGCGTTCCGAAATCGCGTTGGCGAAACCGTCATAGACCTCGCGCGAAAGCAGATTGCGCAGGGTCTTCTTGTCGCCGTCGGCAAACGCCGTGACGATCATCTCGTAGGCGAGCTTGGCGCCATCGAGAAAGGCCGACGGATTGAAGGAGGGGTCGATGGCGATGACCTCCTTCAATTGCTTGTTCAGCTTGGTGCCCGGTTTGGCGACAGCATCGACGGCGATTTGCGATTCGCTGAGCGTTTCCGTCTCGGCCCCGCCTTTGGGAAGCGGGATCACCTTGTCGGTGTCGCGCCGGGCACGGTCGCCAGAAATCGGCGGACGTGCGTCGCGCGGGTCGAACGGCGGGCGCTGGTGGCCGGTGCGTTTTCCAAGCACCGAACGCAGGCGCAGGAATATGAATACCGCTATCGCCAGCGTCACAAGGGTCGTCAGATCGCCGAAAATGTTCATTGGATATGCCGGAATGCCTACCTATTTGACAGGTCTGATATAATCTCTAGGCGAAGAGTTTCAAAGCCGACATTCCTTCCCATGCCGTGCGGCTGCTGGCAAGAGCGGAGCCAACATTCGGCCGACTCGCATTTTTTGGGCATGCCCCGAAGCGCGTATTCGCAGAAAGGCCATCCATGCCGTTCGCCCTGATACCCTTCCTGCTGCTGATCATCCCGATACTCGAAATCGTGGTGTTCATCCTGGTCGGACGACAAATCGGCGTTTTGTGGACGCTGGGCTGCATATTGCTGACGGCGGTCATCGGCAGCGCCTTGCTGCGCATCCAGGGTTTTTCGATCCTTTCGCGTATCCGGTCCGAAACCGAACAGGGCCGTTTGCCGGGCCGCGAACTCGGCGACGGCGCGATGATCCTTGTCGCCGGGATCCTCTTGCTCACGCCGGGCTTTGTCACCGACGCGATCGGTTTCGCGCTTTTCGTGCCGGCGTTTCGTACTCTTTTGTGGCGGGCGATCGCAGCCAATATGGTGGTAACGGTCGTCGGCGGAGGCTCGACGCGCTGGCAGCGCGGTGCGCCCAGGCAGGGAGATGTCGTCGATCTCGATCCGGAGGACTTCCACGAGGCCGGGCCGGGAAGCCGTGGCGGCAAGATCGACGGGCCGCGGCAACCGCAATAATGCAGCGACACAGGCACCCGGGCGCGCGCTTGTGAACAGCGGCGCTACGTGCTAGCCACTCGCCGGGATTGACCGGCCGGGACTGCTTAAAGGACTGCTCCAAGTTTTTCGTTCGGTATTCAAGGACAATACAGGAAGATCATCATGGCAAAGGCACCGGCCAGGGAAGAAAACGGTCAGGGCGCGTCACAAGCGGGCGAACAGACCGGACCCTCGCTCAACGTATTGGCGCAATACGTCAAGGATTTCTCCTTCGAGAATCCGAATTCGCCCAATTCGCTTCGTCCACGCGAGGCTTCGCCGGACATCAATATCGGCATCAACGTCTCGGCCAATGCCCTGTCGCAGAGCGATTACGAGATCGTTCTCAAGCTCGAGGCGAAGGCCGTTGCGGGCGCAGAAGTGATCTTCAATGCCGAACTCGCCTATGCCGGCATTTTCCGGGTGCAGAACCTGCCTGAAGAGGCCCTGCGGCCGACGCTGATGATCGAATGCCCGCGTCTGCTCTTCCCCTTCGCGCGGCAGATCATCGCCGACGCCACGCGCAATGGCGGTTTCCCGCCGCTGATGATCGACCCCGTGGATTTTACCCGGCTTTACCAGTCAAAGCAGGGCGAGGAAGCCGCAAAGGTCAACTGACGGACCCTGCGCAGGCTCGTTTCAGCCGTAGCGGTTCCAGATCGCCCCATCGCCGAGCTTGTCGACGAAAGCCCGGTGCCGCTCGATATCGTCCTGCGTCAAGCGGGAGGGAAGCGGCGCCGGCCGCAGCCTGCGTTCGCCTGAAACCTGCTCCGTGCTGACCGATTTCGTTTCAACTGCGGCATCGGCATCGAGCAGCAGGCTGGCCTGCCTGCCGCCATTCATCTCGATATAGACTTCCGCGAGCAGTTCCGAGTCGAGCAAGGCGCCGTGCTTGTCGCGACGCGAATTGTCGATGGCATAGCGCGAGCACAACGCATCGAGCGAGTTTGGGCCCATCGGATGGCGTTTTCGGGCAAGCGCCAGCGTGTCGATCACCCTGTCCCAGGGAAACGGTTCATATCCCAGCCTGGCGAACTCGGCATTGATGAAGCCCATGTCGAAACCGGCATTGTGCGCGACCAGATTCGCATCCGAAACGAAATCCATGAAATCCTGCACGATTTCGGCAAATTTGGGCTTGTCGGCCAGAAACTCGTCCGAAATGCCGTGCACGTCGAATGCGCCGGGATCTACCTTCTTGCCATCCGGATTGATGTAGACATGGAAACTGCGCCCGGTCGGGAAGCGGTTCTCGAGCTCGACGGCACCGAGTTCGATGACCCGGTCGCCACTTTCGGCGCGAAGGCCGGTCGTTTCAGTATCGAAGACGATCTCGCGCATTGTGTGTTCGCTCAACTCGTTCGGCGGAAGGTTCCGAACGTCATTGTAGGGCGGCAGGCGGGCAAGAGGAATCCCGGACATCGCGAACCGGTTATGCGATTGTGGATAGCCGGCGGCAAAGGTCCCGGTTCAGCGCGGCTTCTGCCAATTACCCGATCGAACCCGTTCGACGATATCCGCGACCTGCCGGCGGGCTTCGTCCAGACCGCCATCGGTCACCACGAGGAAGTCTGCTTTCTGCCGCTTCAGCGAATCGGGGATCTGGCGAGCCAGGATCGCCTCGAATTTCTGCTCGCTCATGCCGGGCCGGGCCAGAACACGGCGGCGTTGTTCGTCGGGTTCGCAGGTCACGACCACAATTCCGTCGACACGCTTTTCCCCGCCGGTCTCGAACAGCAGCGGTATGTCGAGAACGACCATGGCGTCGCCGCGCTTGCGGGCGGATGACAGGAACGCCTGCTCCTCGGCCCAGACCATGGGATGGATCACGGCTTCTAGCCGCTTCATCGCCTCGGCGTCCCTGAGCACAACGGCGCCAAGGGCGGCACGATCGACGACGCCATCCTTTACCGCTTCGGGAAAGAGTTCGGCGATGGTCGGCACCGCCTTTCCGGCATAGAGCGCATGCACCGTGGCGTCGGCATCATGCACCGGAACGCCCAGGTCGCGGAACATGGCGGCGGTGGTCGATTTGCCCATGCCGATGGAGCCGGTAAGCGCCAGGACGATCATGGCGAACGCTCCCTTCTTGCAAGTTCGTCGAGCAGCACCTGTCGAAGCTCGTCATCGACCTGCGGACGGTGGCCGAACCACTTCTCGAATCCGGGAACGGCCTGATGCAGCAGCATGCCAAGTCCATCGACCGCGACCAAGCCCAGTTTACGCGCCTGCGCCAGCAAGGGCGTTTCGAGCGGCGTATAGACGATATCGACGACAATCGTGCCCGATACCGCGCCTGTGAGGTCGATTTCGAGCGCCGGCTGACCCTTCATGCCGAGCGACGTGGTGTTGACGATCAGACCCGCAGCCGGGACTTCGGCTTTCAGGTGCGACCAGTCAACGGCGCGGGCTTCAAAGCTGTCCGCCAATATGACGGCACGGTCGTGTGTGCGATTGGCAATGGCGACATCTTCGAAATTACGCATGCCAAGCGCGTGGACAATGGCGCGGGCGGCACCGCCCGCACCCAGGACCAGCGCGGTTTTGGCCTTGTCCCAGCCGGGCGCCTTCTGGTCGAGATTGGCCATGAAGCCATAGGCGTCGGTGTTCGAACCAGCGAGTTCGCCGCCTTCGATCCACACGGTGTTGACGGCGCCGATTGCCCGGGCGGCATCGTCCAGCGTCTTGCAGGCGGCAAACGCGGCTTCCTTGTGCGGCAGCGTCACATTTCCGCCGGCAAATCGAGACGCCGGCAAACCGGCAAGAAAATCACCGATCTCCTCCGGGCTCTTCGCCAGCTTCTCATAGCTGCCTTCGATGCCATGGCGCTTGAGCCAATGCGTATGCATCAGCGGCGACAACGAATGTTCAACCGGCCAGCCCGTCACGAATGCGCGGATCATGTCTGTGCGCCCCTCATTGGTCGATCATTTCGAGCCGGCGCAGACAGGCGAGCAGGGGCAACAGCGGCAGGCCCATGACGGAGAAGAAGTCGCCTTCGATTTTCTCGACCAATTGCGCGCCGCGACCCTCGATGTGATAGGCGCCGACACTCGAAAGAGCCGCCTCGCCCACTTGCGCCATGTGCCGGCCAACAAAACCGGGATCGAGATCGCGGAAATGGACGCGGCAGATCTCCACGTGGCTCCAAAGCACTTCGTCGTCTCGGACGACGCAGACAGCCGAGTTCAACTGATGGGTACGTCCCGACAATTGCAGCAGGCGCCGGCGCGCGTCTTCCATGTCTGCCGGCTTGTGCAGCAATTCCCCGTCGAGGCCAAGGGTCTGGTCCGCGCCGATAATCAATTTGCCGGCAAAACGACTGGAGACCTCACGTGCCTTGGCGAGCGCCAGTACCTCGGCAATGTCCGTTGCATCCATGCCGGCTTCTAGCAGCGGGGCCTCGACTGAGCGCTCGTCGATGTCTGCCGCTTCGGTCGCGAATTCCAGACCGGCATTCGCGAGCATCGCCGCGCGATAAGGGCTTTGCGACGCCAGAATCAAGGGGCAATTGGCAGTGGAGGAGGTGTTCAAGCGTCATAGCCTTTCTCGCGCAGGGCGGCGACATGCTTGTTGCGCAGCGCGACGATGGCGGCAGCGGTCTCCTCGATCGATTTTCGCGAAACATCGATCATCGGCCAGCCCTGACGCGCACAAAGGCGCCGCGTTTCCGCCAGTTCTTCTGCAATGGCCGAGCGGTCGATGTATTCTGGCGAGGGTCCCTGCGTGCTCAAACTGCCGAGAATGCGGTTCTGTCGCACCTGGTAGACGCGATCCGTCGTGGCAATCAACGCGACAACCAGCGGGTGTTTGGCCTTGAGCAGCGCACCGGGCAGGGGAACGCCCGGCACCAGCGGCACGTTGGCGGTCTTGATGCCGCGATTGGCGAGATNNAGATAAATCGATGTCGGCGTCTTCGAGGTCCGGCTGATACCGATCAGCACGACATCGGCCTGCTCGACATCCTCGGGCAATTGGCCGTCGTCGTGCATCATCGTGAAGTTGAGCGCGTCTATCCGGCTGAAATAGTCGGCATTGAGTTCATGCTGCGCACCAACCTTGCGGGCCGAAGGTTCACCGAGATAGGAATGAAAAATCTGCAGAATGGGCTCGAGCACGTTGACCACGGGAATGCCCATCGACTTGCAGGACTTTTCCAGATGGCTGCCGAGCTCGGAATCGGCGAGCGTGTAGAGCACGATACCCGGCTGACGGTCGATGGCATCGACGATCGGCTCCAGCTGCTTGCGGCTGCGGACCAGCGGATAGACATGTTCGAGCGGCTGGCGGCTCTTGTATTGCGAAGCCACGGCGCGGCTGGCGGCGATAAGCGTTTCACCTGTTGCATCCGAGATGAGATGCAAATGGAAATAGCTTTCGCTGGTCGGCACGTCGGTTCCAGTCTTTGGCCAGATGCTTCGGATCGGGTGCTGTGGGGAACTCAGGGACTCTTATGCATGAATCCCGGCGCGAGCCGGATTCATGCCCGTTGGGCACTTTTGATTTCACATATGCGGGCTTGTAAAGAAGTTTCCGACGTTTGTCAGGAAAGCGGGTATTGCCAGATATCCAGTACCTACTTGCCCGACCGACAAAAACCTGAAGACTGGGAAAATGGTTAACGAATTGTTAATGCTGACATTCTTGGCTTATCCCCGCTATTCGTCCACCGTCTATCCTGGCGGCGCGACAAGGTGCCCAATGGGCAAACCTGTTGAAAGTCATTGAAAGAACGACGATTCCCGCTTTTCACAGAGTCTAAGAATCAAAATCGAAAAAAGAGCCTTTATTTAGTGATGGAGCCGGATGTGGACAATTTGCCAGACAAGGCCGTGATGCGAGTACTCGGCGGTGAAACGCTCGATACACCACCGGTGTGGCTTATGCGCCAGGCAGGGCGCTATCTGCCCGAGTACCGGGAAACGCGGGCGAAGGCCAAGGACTTTCTCGATCTTTGCTACACACCGGAAATGGCTATTGAAGTGACATTGCAGCCAATCCGGCGCTTCGGTTTCGATGCAGCGATCCTGTTTTCCGATATTCTGGTGATTCCCGACGCACTGGGTCGAAGCGTAAGGTTCGAGGAAGGAAGGGGTCCTTTGCTCGATCCCATCGACGGCGCTGCGATTGATGCGCTTGAAATGGTCGATGCGCGCGATCGATTGAAACCGGTGCTTGAGACCGTCGAGGGCGTCAGGGCTCAATTGCCGGCCGGGACGACATTGCTCGGTTTCTGTGGAGCGCCGTGGACCGTCGCGACCTATATGGTTGCCGGCAAGGGTACGCCGGATCAGGCCCCTGCAAGGCTATTCGCCTATCGCGAGCCTGAGCGCTTCGGGAAAATGCTCAATCTGATTGCCGACGTATCGGCGGATTATCTGGTGGCGCAATTGCAAGCAGGCGCCGATGCCGTGCAGATTTTCGACAGTTGGGCCGGTGTGCTGGATGAGGATCAGTTCGAGCGCTGGTGCATTGCTCCGGTCAAGAGGATCGTCGACAAGGTTCGCGCTGCCATTCCGGGTGCAAAAATCATCGGCTTTCCGAAGGGTGCCGGAAGACTTTACGATAGTTATCGCCAGAAGACAGGCGTTACCGCCCTGGGCATGGACTGGACGGTGCCGCTGGGCTCTGCTTGCGAGATGCAGGCACAGGGACCGGTTCAGGGTAATCTGGATCCCATGCGCGTGATTGCCGGCGGGAAAGCTCTCGACGAAGGTGTCGATCGAATTCTCGGGGCGCTGGGCAAGGGTCCCCTGATCTTCAATCTGGGGCATGGCATCACGCCGGAAGCTCCCATCGCCCATGTCGAGCAATTGCTGCGCCGGATCAGGGGATGACGGGGGACGCTTTGAATGTATGAGTGGATCAAGGCGCTACACGTCATCGCGGTGATCTCGTGGATGGCCGGCATGCTCTACCTGCCGCGACTGATGGTCTATCATTCGGTCTCCGAGATCGGCAGCGAGCAATCGGAAACCTTCAAGGTAATGGAGCGGCGTTTGCTGCGCGCGATCATGACGCCGGCGATGCTGGTTTCCTGGGCGGCGGGGCTCTACCTGATCTTTGACGGCGGATGGCTGTTGTCAGGTTGGCTTCATGCCAAATTGACGCTGGTCGTGCTGATGTCGGCGATGCACGGTTTCAACGCCGTGTGGGTCAAGGAATTTGCCAACGATCTGCGCAAGCGGCCGCAGCGTTTCTACAGAATGGCCAACGAAGTACCGACCTTGCTGATGATCGGCATCGTCATCCTGGTGGTGGTCAAGCCGTTCTGACCGGCCTGATCGACACGGTGAGTGAAATTTCCTCTTGAGGGAATCGCCCGGCGTGACTATCTTTGGCATTCCTTCCTCCATGCGTTGCAATTCTTGAGGCGGATTTCCGCCACTTCCGCTCAGACACAGGGCCCGGAAAACGGGCGCACAAGCCGGACGCAGATTGCATCGTCTTCCCCCTCCAAGCCAGACAGGCAGCCTTCATGCAGCAGATGAAGCTACAGGAACTTAAAGCCAAGACCCCGACCGATCTCGTTTCCTTCGCCGAAGGTCTGGAGGTCGAGAACGCCAGCACCATGCGCAAGCAGGAGCTGATGTTCGCCATATTGAAGAACCTCGCCGAGCAGGATGTCGAGATCATCGGCGAAGGCGTGGTCGAAATCCTGCAGGACGGCTTCGGCTTCCTGCGTTCGGCCAGTGCGAATTATCTGCCGGGCCCCGACGATATCTATATCTCGCCCTCGCAGATCAGGCGTTTCTCGCTCAAGACGGGCGACACGGTCGAAGGTCCGATCCGCAGCCCGAAGGAGGGCGAGCGTTATTTCGCGTTACTAAAGGTCAACACGATCAATTTCGAGGATCCGGAAAAGATCCGCCACAAGGTTCATTTCGACAATCTGACGCCGCTCTATCCCAACGAGCGGTTCAAGATGGAGATCGACAATCCGACCATCAAGGATTTGTCGGCACGGGTTATCGATCTGGTGGCGCCGCTCGGCAAGGGCCAGCG
>JAGRLL010000412.1 GCA_020441855.1 Nitratireductor sp. | reverse complement strand
ATTGACCGAAAGCGAGATCGTCACCCTGCAGGCCATGAAGACCGGCGCACTGATCCGCTTCGCCTGTGAAGCCGGCGCCGTGATCGGGGGGGCGAACGCGTCCGAACGCCAGGCACTCGTCCGGTTTGGCGAGATGACCGGCAAAGCCTTCCAGCTTGCCGACGACATGCTTGATCTTACCGCCTCGCCCGAAAGGCTCGGCAAGGAAACGGCCAAGGATTCCGGCCGCGGCAAGGCGACGCTGGTCGCGCTTCACGGGCTTGATGAATCGCGACGCATGGCAGACCGCCTGCTGGCCGAAGCGCTCGAAACGCTGGCCCCGTTCGGCGAGCGGACGCAATGGCTGGAGGCGGCTGCCCGTTTCATCGTCGGCCGCGACCACTGACAGACGGCATCCGTTTGAATTCAGTTATCTCGGTATGTCCCGTTTTCGCCGGACCGGGAGACGATTGATGCCCTTTACGGCATAACATTGGAAAATTATTCGCGCCGCGCCGGAAACTTCGCCATGCCCTGCCAATGGTCCGGGTGCTCCCGGGCCTATCTTCTGAGGCAGGACAAACCAGCGGTGACCCCCCATGCCGGCAACTCGAGCAACCGGTCAGACAGTCAGGGCCGACAAGCTTTCCTTTTTCCCGATCTTCGTGAAGGTGAAAGACAGGTTTGCTATCGTCGCCGGCAATGGCCCAGAGGCGCTCGCAAAGGCACGCCTGCTTGCCGAAAGCCGCATTGCCATCAGGCTTCTCGCCCCCGAGCCCACGCGCGAACTGGGCGTCTTCGCCATCCAGGCCGATGCCAATCTGGTCGCCGGGCCCTTCAACCCTTCGATGCTGGATGGCGCCGCGCTGGTCTTTGCCGCAACCGGCGACGCAGCGCAGGACGAGGCGATCGTCGCCGCTGCGCGCGAAAGGGACATTCCGGTGAACGCGGTCGACCTTCCGGAGCTTTGCGATTTCTATGTGCCGGCGCTGGTCAATCGCGCGCCCGTCGCCATCGCCATCGGCTCGGAAGGTTCGGGGCCGGTGCTGACACAGATGCTGCGCGCGCGTATTGAAGCTCTGCTGCCGCAATCGGTCGGCCACCTCGCGGGCCTGGCCGCGCGCTACCGCAGGACGGTTGGCCGCCTCGTGCCGAAGGGCGCTGCGCGCCGCCGCTTCTGGCGCGCCTTCTTCGAGGGAAATGTGGCGCGTCACATCGAGACGGGCGACATGGCCGGCGCGCGGCGCGCGGTAACGCAATTGCTCAAGGCGCCGGAAGGGGCCACTGGCTTCGTGTCGCTGGTCGGCGCGGGACCGGGGGAACCCGACCTGCTGACGCTGCGTGCCCAGCGCAGCCTGCTCGAAGCCGACATTATCCTGCATGCGCCAGCCGTCTGCGCGCGCGTCGTTGCACTCGGCCGGCGCGACGCGTCCCGCGTCGCAATCGATCCCGATACCGTCGCCGCGCGCCTCGTCGGCGAGGCGAATGCCGGCAGGCGCGTCGTCCTGCTCACCCCCGGCGATCCGGCCACGCAGCACCCGACCGGCGACCTCGTCGCCATGCTTCGTGGCGCAGGAATCGGCTTCGAAATCGTCCCCGGCGTCGCGGCATCCTCCCGGGCCGCGGCAGCCGAAACCCTCGCCGCATAGGAGCCAGGCCATGAAGATCGTCACCGCCAACCGCCTGTCAGACGGCGCCGTCGTTTATCTTTCCGCCGATGGCTGGCAGACGGCGATCGCACACGCCTGCGTGCTTAGCACGCCGGAGGCCGTCGAAGCCGGGCTTGCCGACGCCGTGCGCGCCGTGGCGAACCGCGAGATCGTCGACACCGCCGCCATCGACATCACGCTCGAGGCAGCCGGCCCCGTACCGGTGCGCCTGCGCGAGCGCATCCGGGCATTCGGACCAACGGTAGCCTTCGGCGAGACCGCCCGCGCCACGCTTGCCGCCTGAAGGCTCGCAGGAAACCGGAAGCACCGTTCATGTACCGTTACGATGAGTTCGACCGTGACTTCGTCACCGCCCGCGTTGCCCAGTTTCGAGACCAGGTGACGCGCCGCCTTGCCGGCGAACTCAGCGAGGACGAGTTCAAGCCGCTGCGGCTGATGAACGGCGTCTACCTGCAATTGCACGCCTACATGCTGCGCGTCGCGATACCGTATGGCACGCTGAACGCGCGCCAGATGCGCATGCTCGGCCACATCGCCGACAAGTACGACAAGGGCTACGGCCACTTCACCACGCGCCAGAACATCCAGTTCAACTGGCCGAAGCTGACCGACATTCCCGATATCCTGGAGGAACTCGCCTCCGTCGAGATGCATGCCATCCAGACCTC
>JAGRLL010000411.1 GCA_020441855.1 Nitratireductor sp. | reverse complement strand
TTCCCGGATGGCCCAGACTGCACGTTCAACTTTACGACGGAGAGCCCCGCATCGCTCGCACTCGGTGACGCTGAAGGCACCCAAACGGCGCTCTTGAAGATCAATGGCAACCTCGTCCAGCTGGAAGCAACCGGAACAGATGGTTCGTTTTCCTCAGATGGTCTCTCAGCAACACTGACGAGCCTTGGTGACGATCGGATGCGGGCGAATTCCCGTCTCGTCATTCAGGTGAACGACGAACTGACTGCCGGGTATGACGGCTTCAGCAACTGCGCCAACTAAGTGATCCCGGGGAACAAGGTTCTATGACCGCAAAGGATATTGCTATGGCGAAAACGGCTGAACTCCATCGGATGGTCATGGATGAGCACGTTTGCCCTTACGGGCTAAAGTCGAAGCACCTTCTGAAGAAACAAGGGTTCGAGGTCGACGATCATCCGCTGACAAGCCGCGAAGAAACCGACGCCTTCATGGAAGAGCACGGTGTTGAGACGACGCCGCAAACCTTCATCGGTGGCGAGCGCATTGGCGGCTATGACGATCTGCTAGTCTTTTTTGGCAAGGAAGACGCCGACGGTAACGAAACCAGCTATCGGCCTGTCATCGCGATTTTCACAGTGGCGGCCGCAATAGCTGTAGCTCAGGCGATAGGCACCTTCGGCACGATCTGGAATGTGCGCACGATAGAGTGGTTTATCGCACTGTCGATGTGCTTTCTCGCCGTGCAGAAACTGCAGGACGTTCGAAGCTTTTCGACCATGTTTCTCAACTACGACCTGTTGGCACAGCGCTGGGTTCCCTACGGCACTCTCTATCCATACGGTGAAGCGCTTGCCGGTATCTTGATGGTCGGCGGCTTTTTGCCGTTTGTTTCCGTACCCATCGCTTTGTTCATCGGCACGGTTGGAGCGGTTTCGGTGTTCAAAGCGGTCTATGTCGACAAGCGCGAGCTCAAATGCGCGTGCGTCGGTGGGCAGTCCAACGTGCCGCTCGGATTCATCTCGCTGACCGAAAATCTGATGATGATCGCGATGGGGCTCTGGATGGGCGCAAAGGCGCTTTTCTAACCCTTTGTGGAAATACGCGGCATCAATGCGCCGAGTGTCCTGATGCGATGGCGAGATGATGCTCACGGTGGTGGTCCCCGGTCGCCATAAGGCCGTAGAATCCCAGAGCTTTGATCTGCGCCGAATCCCCTTCTCCGGTGACGGTCCAGACGAGTGATCCGTCGCTGGTTTTAACCGCAGAGTTCCAGCCCGTCTCCTCTGCAAGGACAGGCGCATGAGCTGGCACCATGCGGCTTGCTGCCTGGTTCTGATGTTTTATCAGGTCAATCTCAATACGTAGACCGCTCTCGACCTGGGTGGTCTCGATCTCTGTGTCACTGATCAGTGCGTCCATGTCGATCAGATGATCGCGCAGGGCTTCCAAATCGACAGACGACCAGTCGGTATCTGGATCGTCGCGTAAAATTCGCGCAATTTCAGCGATGGCTGCGAAAGCGCCCTGGCCGGGCTCGGCCGGAGAGCCAATCGGTTCCGCGGGCATAGTCGTGGCTCCATGCATCGTGGCGTGCTCCTTATGATCCATCGCATGTTGGGCGTGTGCGGCCGTCGACAGCGCTATCGTTACAGCCGCCACGAGCATTAACTTTTTTGTCCGATGCATGCATCGCTCCTTTCGCGTTTCGCGCTTGATATTGCGTTCGGCAGGTCCGCCATATGATTTTGATCATACGACGGTGGAGACTGCCAAGCGCCGTGAGCGCTTGGCATTGGAAGTTTGATCTTATTTCAGTTCCGTCACAGTCAATTTGCCGTTGACGCGGTCGGCGACGAACTCGATGGCCTGCCCTTCGCTCATTTTCTCGAGCATGGTTTCGTCGGCCGGATAGAAGACCATCGTCATCGCCGGCATCTCGAGGTTTTTCAGCTCCTCGTGGATGATGGTGACTTTTCCGGATTTCATGTCGATCTTCTTGACCGTACCTTTCGTGTACTCGGTGGCAAACGCGACATTTGCCGCAAGAGCCAGCGCGGCGGCTGCGAGCGTGATGATGAGTTTTTTCATGTGGGTGCTTCCTTCGTGTATTGGTTGGGGGAGAGGGTAAAAGTCAGTTCGCGGCGACCGTGACGGTGCCCTTCATGCCGGACTCGTAGTGGCCGGGGATCAGACAGCCGAACTCGAAGTCGCCGGCGTTGGAAAATGTCCAGATCACTTCGCCATCGGTCTTCTCGACTAAGCGCACGGCGTTCGGATCGTCATGTTCCATCTCCGGGAACTTCTCCATCAGCGCCTTGTGCTCCATCATTTTCTCGTGCGTATCGAGGACGAACTCGTGCTCCAGTTCGCCGGTGTTTCTAACCACAAAGCGGATGGTCTCACCCGCTTTGACGGAAATCGAGGCAGGCTCGAACACCATGTCGCCATCGTCCGTTTCGCTCATGACGATATCGATGGCGCGGTCGACTTTCGCGGCGTCGCCCGGCATGCCGACTGACATCTCATCATGACCGTGGCCGCCGGCATGCGAGCCAGCGGCAATTGCGTAGGGTGTGCTCAGCGCCAGCATCGACGCCAAAAGTGCAAGTCTCATTTCATGTCTCCTAGTTGAGCTGATTTCCAATCAGCCCTTCTTCATCGAATGGGCACCATGCCCATTCATCTGTCCACGCGGTGCGGGCGTGATCTGTGTTGCGGAACTGTTCTGCGAGGCGAAGTCGGGCAGTTCGCCCGTCCACTCATAGGCCTCGGTGCCTGGCGGGTTTTCGTACCAGCCGGGATCTGCGTAATCGCCGGCCGGAATCCCTTCACGGACTTTGACGACCGAGAACATGCCGCCCATTTCCAGCGGCCCGTATGGTCCCCATCCGGCCATCATCGGCGAGGTGTTGTCGGGCAATTCCATCGACATCTCACCCATATCCGCCATTCCGGCAGTGCCCATCGGCATGTATTCCGGCTGCAGGCGACGGATTTGCGTAGTCACCCGCGACTTGTCGACACCGATAAAGGTTGGCACGTCATGACCCATGGCATTCATTGTGTGGTGCGATTTGTGACAATGAATCGCCCAGTCGCCGGGGTGCACCGCGTCGAACTCATAGGCGCGCATGGCGCCGACCGGGATGTCGATCGTCACCTCCGGCCAGCGTGCCTCGGGGCGCACCCAGCCGCCATCGGTGCAGGTGACCTCGAAATCGTAGCCATGCATATGGATCGGGTGGTTGGCCATCGTCAGGTTGCCCACCCGCACACGGACCCGGTCATTGAGCGAAACGACCAGCGGGTCGATATCCGGAAAGATGCGACTGTTCCACGTCCACAGATTGAAGTCCGTCATCGTCATGATCTTCGGCACGTAGGAGCCGGGATCGATGTCGAAGGCGTTGAGCATGATCAGGAAATCGCGGTCTACCGGCATGAAGGCCGGGTCCTTCGGGTGCACGATGAAGAAACCCATCATG
Organism: Nitratireductor sp.; assembly: GCA_020441855.1. Lineage (GTDB taxonomy): Bacteria > Pseudomonadota > Alphaproteobacteria > Rhizobiales > Rhizobiaceae > BOKV01. Next base: position 3,554 of record JAGRLL010000411.1, on the reverse strand, counting down.
CCCATGGCCATCTGCACCATTTCGTCGGCATGCGGGTGGTACATGAAGGTGCCAGACTTCACGAGATCGAACTCGTAGATATAGGTCTTGCCGGGCGGGATCGCCTTGTGCGACAGGCCGCCAACGCCGTCCATTCCCGATGGGAGTATGATCCCGTGCCAGTGCACGGATGTGTGCTCGGGCAGCTTGTTCGTGACATAGATGCGAACACGATCACCCTCGACGGCCTCGATGGTCGGGCCGATCGATTGACCGTTATAACCCCAAAGATAGGCCGTCATGTCTGAGGCAAGTTCACGTTCGACTGGTTCGGCGACGAGGTGGAATTCCTTGACGCCGTTGTTCATCCGGTAGGGCAGAGTCCAGCCGTTTAGCGTGACCACCGGATTGTAATCCGGTCCGGTGGTAGGTGCGACCGGCGGCTGGGTCAGCGGGCTTTCCATCACCGCGGCTTCCGGCAAGCCCAGATTGGCGGTCGAGGCAAAAGCTCTTGCCGAAACGAGCGCCGCTCCGGCGGCGCCCACGCCTAGCATCTGTCGTCTGTTCATCATTGCTGAAATCCTCTCCATCAATGTCCCGCACCACCGGCGTCGGCCATGGCGGGCGCGGCATCACCACCGCTTCCGCCGCCGAAACCCGGGCCGTAAACTGCCGCGTTCAGATCAGCGTCGGCCAGCCAGAAGTCGCGCTTGGCATTGACCGACATGATCAGCGTGTTGATCTTCACCCGCGTATCCGCAAGCAGCTCGAATGTGTTGGTGATCATGCCGTTGTAGGTGAGCAGGCTTTCCTGCTCGATGGTCTGGCGCAACGGCAGAACGTTACGCTTGTAATGACGGCCAATCTCGTGACGCGCACGGTAGTTCGTGTAAGCCGACCGCGCTTCGGAACGGATGTTGACCGCCTTTTCCGCCAGCAGATTGGCACCGCGCAGATAGGTCATTTCCGCCTTGCGCAGCCGTGCCTTGCCGCTGTCATAGATCGGGATGACAAATTCGACTTCCAATTGAGGTGTGACCACAACCTTTCTTGAATCGTCTTCCACCTCTTGTTCAGCTTCGAACCCGCTGAGCAACTCCAGATCGGTCAGCGTGCGCGTCGCATCCGTCAGGCCGAAGGATTTGGCGGCAAGCTCCAGTTCCAGCTCCGCGATCTGCAGATCGATGCGGTTGGCCAGTGCTTCAGCTTCAATGGCATGGCCCGCTTTCAGCTTGCCGGGTAGTTGCGGCAGCGCGTCAGGCACATAGTAATCAACCTCTGAGCCCCAGAGACCCATAAGCCGTGTCAGCTCTTCCTTGGCGAGCTGTGCATTGAGGCGCGCTTCGGCCAACTGGCCGGTAAGCTCGGCGTAGAAGGCATGCTCGCGCGACTGGCCTGCTTTCGGTAGCGCGCCGGTCTCCCCGAGCCTCTGGGCGAGTTCGGAGGCCGCATCGGCAGCGATCTGGCCCTTCTGCAGGTAAGTGACCGTCTCGAATGCGGAGACCGCGCGTATCCAAGCCTTGCGCGTATCGGCGGCGAGCCGCAGCGTATCGTCAACCGCTTTCAACTGTGTCTGCTCGAAGCGAGTCCTGGCGATATCGACGCGTTTTTCGCGCGTCATCGCCTCCAGCAGATTGGTGGTGACCATGCTTTCGAGCGCCCGGAACAGGATCACTTCAGGCGCGCCGATGCCAAATATGCCGATCGACACTCTCGGGTTTTCCGGCAGCATCCGCTGCCAGACATCGGCCGCATCAATGCCGATCGCCGCGTAAGAGGCCTGCAGGCCCTTGTTGTTCAACAATGCGACCTGCACGGCGGTGTCGGCGCTGATCGTGCGCTTGTGCACCATGGCATGGACTTCTGAGGCAAGCTGGCGGGTCTGTTCCTGGGTGTGCGCCCAGGCGGTGCGTTTGCCGGTCGCGTACGCTGTTTTTGCGGAGACATTCTGGAACCCGGCAGACGCATCCTCATAGGGTGCGGTCTGCTTGGCAAGCTCCCCAGTCGATACGCATCCCGCAAGCAACAACGGAGCGAGCGTCGCCAGAACCTTCATACGGACGGCACTCATGATCCCGCACCTGAATTGGGTGCTTGGCTTTGATTCAAGAGCTGCCACGGCTTCGGATCGACGGGCACGCGGTGCATGTAGTCGGTAACGATGGGGACTGCGCGCGGATGACGGATCGCAACAACAGGACTCGCTGGAGCCGTCAGTGCCGAGGTGTCCGGCAACGGAGTTGGCTGCGTGTTCTGGCACGCGGCCAATGCCAGCGGCAGCACCACCGGCAACATATATCTGAACATGGGAATAATTCCGGAAGACCGATTGATACGTGAGCGGGCGCAAACCCGCAGTGTCGGAAAATCGGAATCAGGCTTCGGGCGGTCTGTGGATCAACTCAGGCTGGATGCCATCGGATTCGCTCGCTGACCACAGCTTAGCGTTTGCCAGCCGCAGACTTATGCTCTCGACGGAAGTGAATGATGAAACATCAAATGCGACGCAGGACGTAACGCAGCAGTCCGACGCGTTTTCGGAGTCAGCCATGATATGATCGTCGTTCAGGCAGTGCGCGGATTGATCGCTGATTGCGTCATGTACGTGCGAATCAGACGGACTGTGCACATGTGTTTGCGCAACCGCGGCCGCCGCCATTGCCATATTACCATAATGCCCTGCGTGCGTGCTGAACACAGCGGACAACATCATACCGGCAATCAAAATCAACCTGGCAACGATTTGCACGTGATGGCCTCAGAGGGGCGAAGTCTCAGCACATACTATGCGCTTGTACTTCAGTAAAATAATAAATTCGCGACAGGATGCCCGCCGCAGCGGTTTGCCTCGATATGCGTCACGGCAGCAACACGGCGAAGCTTACAAATCAGGTGCGCGAGAACGCTGCAAACTCCACTCACCGCGACACTCGACCTCTTGGGTAACGATAACTGCGAATTATCAGGGCCTCAAAAGCGCGTAGCAATCGCCAGCGCTCAGTGGGGTCAGGCCTGTTAATAGCCCGTGTGTTCTGGCTACTGACCAAAGATTGTATTTAATCTTTGGTCAGTAGCTGCCTATCGTGCCGTCAACAAACGGCAGGCCAGTTCCCGGTCACCCCAACGTGTCGAAAAGGTATCGGAGACTTCGAACCAGCTTCCGTCGTTGCCGGCACCGTGGTTAGCGCCCATGCATGAACATTGGCACTCATGACCGAGCGCTTCCTGGCATGCTCTCGCGCAGATCTCCTGCTCGCGGTAGGGCTGAATGATGTAGATCTTGCCATATCTGACCAGCGCTCGATCGACGAGGTCATTGAACCAGGATTTCGGCAACTCCCAGTATGCTTCTGTGCCGCCGATCCATTCGGGAGCAGTTCGCCGCCCGTTCTGAAGCCAGTGCCGATTGTCGTCGGCGAATGGTAGTCGCACGCGAATGCGCTCGCCTCGCCCCGTACGGCGCAGCACAACAGGTATTTGCTTCTGCTTCCAGACGTAGGAGAGGGTGAGCTGATCCATCATCTGCCTCAGCTTGTCTCAGAACGCAGGACACGGGACTAATTCTAGCGCTCCGG